>NZ_JADYXC010000005.1:0-231614 GCF_015864505.1 Pseudoalteromonas sp. SWYJ118
CGATAAAAAACATGATATTTGTGAACACCCAACAGGCACTAATAAATATCATTACACCGTTATTAAACACACACCTGAAGCGTTGCATGAATGGGCTATGGATATTAAACAGCGTTATCCAGAGCAGAAAATAGCGATTGTTTGTGAGCTTAAAAAAGGCCCGCTTATTTATGCATTAGCTAAATACGACCACCTTACTTTATTTACCGTTAATCCTTGTGCTGTTGCTAAATACCGCCAGGCTTTTACGCCCAGTGGCGCAAAAGATGACCCATCAGATGCCTTTGTACAAGTTGAAATTCTCACGTTACACATGGATAAGCTGTCTGTCATTGAGCCTGAGTCAGCAGCTATACGAACGCTGTCTCAGCTTGTTGAATATCGCCGAAGTTTAGTGCAAGACAGTGTCGATTTATCCAATAAAATAACGGCGACATTAAAGAATTATTACCCACAGGCACTTGAATGGTTTAAAGAAAAGGACACGTATATATTCTGCGACTTCATTCAGAAATGGCCGTCACTCACTGCGGTTAAAAAAGCAAGAAAACAGACTTTACTCGACTTTTTTGAGAGTCATAACTCACACTATTCCACGGTCAATAATGCACGACTAGACAGTATTAAAAATTCAATGCCATTAACTCTGGATGAAGGCGTCATTGTGCCTAATCAAATGCTCGTTGAAGTGCTTATTACGCAATTTAAAGTGTTATTAAAAGGTATTGAAAAGCTCGATAAAGCAATAAAATCGGCTTATAAAGCCCAGCAGGATAAAAAGATATTTGATAGCTTACCTGGTGCAGGTCCACAACTCGCCCCACGTTTACTTGTTGCTTTTGGGAGTAATCGTGCGCGTTATAATGATGCTGCAGAACTTCAAAAATACGCGGGTATAGCGCCTGTTATTGAGCGCAGTGGTCAAAAAATGTGGACTCATTGGCGTTATAGTTGCCCCACTTTTTTAAGGCAAACATTTGTAGAATGGGCTGGCTTTTCTATTCGTTATTCGTTTTGGGCTAAAGCGTATTATGAGCAACAAAAAGCCAAGGGTAAGCCGCATAACAGCATAATTAGATCACTGGCCTTTAAATGGATAAGGATTGTATTTAAGTGTTGGAAAACGAATACACCTTACGATGAATCGACGTATTTAGCGGCCTTAAAACGCAGAGGCTCACCACTTTTAAAATTTGCAGTTAATAGCTAAATTTTACTAGTCGTCCACCTCAGGGCGTGTTGTTAGGAGGTTTTTACGCTTATCCAATCCCTTTTTCTTTTAACATTTTTAATGCAAATACTCCTCGCTCAGAAACCGCCTTAGATGTATCTTTTGAGAATAAGTTTGCAAGTGTTAGAGACTCATCACCAAGTAACTCTATTCTTTTAATAAGGAATTCTGCTGCGATTCTTCTTACTATTGAAGAGCGATCAATTGACGCACTTTTTAACGTTTTCAAGAAAGGATTATTTACAGTTAACTTTCTCTCAGAAGTTATTGGTTTCATGCGGCCTTTACAGTACCTAATATCAGTCCATTCCCACTTTCGACCTTCAAACCAACTCATTTCCCCTTCAAATTGACTTCTATATGCTTTAGCTCTGACAGAAGGTTGAATTGCATTATTAGCTATTTCATCAAGGTATTTATCAAATATTGGTGTACGGCCAATTTGAGAAAAAATAGACGTTAAAGGGCCTGAAGTATCTAAAGTGATTTTTGACCTGAGCGCCTTGCCAATCTCTTTGTTACTTATAATACCAAGTAATACTTCTTTATCTGAATCTTCAATTCTCCCCCAAGAGTTCCAATTTGAAAGAGCTAAACTTAAAGCGTCTGCAACATGAGTAGGATTAGATAAGTTAGCAATTAGTGGAAGCTTTTCTCTTGCTGCTTTTCGTACCTCAGGGACCCAGTCATTCAATCTACGAAGGGTAATAGCAAAGAAAAAACTATTTGGAGCACCTTCAGTTAAAGTGCGCAGTGTTTTCTCTCGTTTGTATCCATCCCAACTGCATAAATCAATCCATGTTAAAAATGGAGAAGGCTTAACCCAAACCTTCCATTTAGGTTGAACTGTAGATTCCAGTGCAGAAGAAAACTCACATCGAATTAATCGTTCCAAATAATCTAAATTCGATAATGGTAAGCAAGATGTAGCATTAATCAGGGTAGACATATCAGCAACCACTTTTTGTCCCGAGTTCATAGAACTCGCAAACTCTTTTATTGCTAATATTACAGACTCTTCCATATCTTGATTAAGCTCCATGCTACTTTACCTCCTAACGCCCAATTAACGGGCTAAAAATTGTGGGCTAAAATGGAGCGAAGCGAACAGCCCACTGTTTTTAGTCCTGTTGAATTGCTTGTTATGCCGATTATCACCTCAACTTCGAAGGAGATACAGGCTTAGTACAGTTAATAATAAGATTGGATATGTTTTTATTAGCATTTATTTTATTAAGTTGAGTTTCCAATTCACTCAAAGCGTTATACTTTCTTGGCCGATCAAACAACTCACATTTGTACCATAGAACCAAATAAACACCATATTTACAGCGCTCACCTTTCAAATAAGCGGGCAATTGTTTAGTTAAGCCTTTCTCAATATTTTCGGCGTGAGCTAATTTTAATTCAACACATAACTTGAGTAGTTTATTTTGACTATTCGTAAATGAAATCAAGAAATCTACTTCTCCATTTGAACTTTCTACTTCTCGAGAAATTTGGATTCCCATAAAATCAAAAATAGCTCTTAAATGGCTAAATATATAAGGTTGCGTTTCTGGCTCTCGGCAAGGAACCTGATTACCATTAACATCGTTCTTCCATAAATATTTGTAGCCACCATGATTTTCGATATTGTGCTTAACAAATAGATCTACGCACCGAAAAACAAACTCTTTTAAACTTTTTTCGGTTTCAATTTTGGTTGAAAGCATTAATTCTCGAATATCAATAAATGCATCAGCCAAGTTTACGCTATTAAGTCTCTCAACAAACCTAGTTAGAGTCTTAGAGTAAGAATCAGGGTTTGTTATTGCGTACAACTTGTGATGTATATTCTCTTTAGTTATTTCGTCAATGTGTTGAACAAAATAGTTAGAGAACATATTTACATTTATATCCTTTTTGTCTATTTCTATATGCTTTTGCAATGCAGTTAAATTTGATAGAAGAGTCTTAACAACAAATTCTTTGTGTGGGTAATAAGTACGTCCAATTAAGGCTTCCTTTTCTGAAAAATCTATATTGTCATAGCCATTTTCATTTAATTTAACGTCAGGGATATATAGTTCCCTAATTGCTATAAGAATATGGGTGTAATTCTTCCCTTCTTCAGGTTCAATATCACAAAAATGGCTCCACCCCATATTTGCTATATTCCACCCACTCATTATTCTAAACATGGGATCAGCCCAAAAAGCAGATATGGGGGATAATATAATTTCTAATTTATCATCAATTTCGATTACTTGTTGATCAACATCGGAACAAACAGATGGGATTGAAAAACGTATTAGCGTTACTATATCTTTATCTTTTGTCGTATTTGTTGATAGCGTCCCATTACCAAATGAAAAGCCATGTACTTCAACACCTCCTGGTTCAGAATTCACAGTGCTTTTTAAATAATCTAAATCTTCTTCCTTTATTAACTCTTCATACTCTTCTATAAAGGAATTAAGTTCAGTCCGACTTCTTAAATTATATGTAGCGTTGTGAGACACGATAGTACTGACTAAAACAGATTTTTCAATTGATGAGTTTGCAGTGTTTAGTAACTCGCTTAAAAAATCACCTGCCTGTATGAATTGTCCCTTATAAACAAAGAATTCAACCGCTTTAGAAACGTATATTGAAAAAACATTACGTATAGAGTCTTTATCTCCAAATATCTCATTACCTGAACTTGAAAGAGCTATGCGACCGAATTTTAGTCTAGCATTTAGTGCGGCTAAACCTTGCGAGCTTATTGCGAAAGATTTTTCTATTTGTTCTTTAAAGTTCTTATTCTCAAAATCAATTACGCATGTTTTAGATATTAAAGAAACGTGAGTTGAATCAAGAAACTTAGTTGTTGCTTTAAAATACAGTTCGAATTCATCTAAATCTGGAGAAGTTAATATAACTGGATATAGGTGATGTAATACAAAACCACAATCGTCTAGCAGGTTAACTTCTTTTCTTCCTTCAGCTGTGTCGATACCAACTTTGATTGAATAGCGTATTTTATCTTTGGATAATTCTTCGATTGTGTTTAAAAACGTCACAAAGTATTTTAAAGCTTCTTTATTATTCCGAGGTTTATTACCTTTTTGCAAATAAGAAACATACTTTAATGATTTTTCAATTATTTTACTTTCAGCAGACAAGTGAACTCCATTCTCGAATATCGGCATAACGCCCCAATAAGGGGCTAAAAATTGTTTGCTAAAATGTTGAGGAACGAAAACAGCAAACTGTTTTTAGTCCCGTTTAATTGGCTTGTTAGCTACCAAACGCCTGAATAATAGCAACAACATTTATAACTAAAACCATAACCACCGCAATATTAACAAAGGTCAAAACGCTCCAATGCCGAATAATAGAAAGTATGGTTAAAAGAGAATTAAACCAAGCTTGAGAAGTAAATTGTACAATCAAGGGGCTAGTCGGAACCCAAGGCTTTCTCGAAAAATGCTGAACAGACACAAAACTAGCAAAACAAATAAATATTAGCGAGACCAAAATAGGAGCTAAGATATTTACAACATGCTCTCCTAGTTGCATTGAGATGAAAGCAGTAATAAAAAATGCACTAAAGAATAATAAAAAGAACTTTGGTATTGAGATTGACTCAAAGAAACTAAATTTTTGGGCTAAATATCTTGGGATAAACTCCACAACTCTTCCTTGGTAGCTAACGCCCTGTTAAGGGGCAAAAAATGGTTTGCTATAATGTTGAGGAACGAAACAGCAAACTGTTTTTTGTCCCTCTTGAACAGCTTGTTAGGTATTCTTTAACCTTTTTAGTTGCTTAGCACCTAAGAATGTACCAATTGGAATAAATAAAAGCCATAGATACGCGAAGTATTTGCAGAAAATGATAAATAGTTTGGAGCTACTTTTTTTATTAATTAACCAAATACTAATAATTAATCCGATTAAAGCTGGAATTATTTGAAGAATAGAAATAACGATACCCGATGAAATTTGACCTGTAACTAATTTAGGATCGTTTGTAGATAATTCTAGAAATGCGGAATATAAACCTGAAAAGAAATTAAATAATGATAAGAGTAAAAAGCATTGTAAAACGATACTTATAAATTTTAATAGATTATACAAACTCGAACCTCTCCTGAATACCTAACGCCCCAATAAGGGGCTAAAAATTGTTTGCTAAAATGTGTAGCGAAGCGAAACCGAGCAAACTGTTTTTAGTCCCGCTTGATTGGCTTGTTATGTGTATTTACGCCAACATTTGGGTTGGAGAAAAATCTACTTTCCAAATGTCCAACTCGTATAAATTCCCTTGCTTATCTATGTTTAACGCTGCCGATACAGGAGTACCATCCAAATCTTTAAACATATATTCAGCGATCTCTTGACCAAGTTGACGGCTGTCATAGTTATAACCTATAGCTAAACTTCCCATTCCACCATCATTCATTGGATTGACAAGTAATTGGGAAATATCTACTTCCAACTTAGCCATCTTAAGCAGTTTAGTAATTATTACAATTTCAGTTGGATTCAAATTCCGCATAAGAGATACACATAACGCCCCAATAAGAGGCTAAATACAGTGGGCTAAAATGGAGCGGAGCGAACAGCCCGCTGTATTTAGTCCTGCTTGATTGCCTTGTTATAAGGCGTTTTAACCGCATACCGTTGATACTTTACAACAAAATCCTTTGCTTGAGCTAAAGTTTCTGGATATGGAACACTATCATAGCAATTTTTAACTGGTCTAATTTTTTGAAACATAAAACCGTGTTCAATAAGGTACTCAACTTTTTTCCATTGTGCGGTATCAGATTTTTTAGGTGGTTTGAAATGACGACCTACACATACAGCAACACCTTTGCAAATTGGGCACTCTATAGATTTAGGGTAATGGCATGGTTCAAGATTATATTGGCGCATATTTGAAGTTCGACAAGAACAGCATACATAAGATAAAGAATATTCAGGTCCTTTTTCCTTTGTCTGAGGTTTAGGCAAGTCCCTATAACCAGCTTGCCTTCTGAGTTCCATTCTCTGTTGCTTATCCATGCTAGCGCCTTATAACAGCTTATTGAACACCACTTTGGGGGTTTATAACACCCCAAAACGGCATATATTACATGGCTCAATAATTCCACCAAACAACTTCAATGTAAACAAGTAATTACGTATGTTATAAAATTACCGTTGTTAAAATACACCAAAACGACTTTTAATAATGTTATTGGACAAAACACAAGGCACTGTCTATACATACAGTCCACATTTGAAGTTGAATATTATATATAAAATTTATCTTTCTAAAGATGATTAAAGATCTTATGTACAATAAGCGTTTACAACAAAATGCCAATGCCGTTATCAATCCTTTTCAAGATTATAAACGTCCTTATTTAAAACAAAAAAGCACAGCCCACAAGCGCCATGCTTTTTTAAATAAACCTTAATCCAGTTCGGTTTACAAACGAATCCCGCCGTCTATTTCTACCACACGGCCGGTAAAAAAGTCGTTTTCGATTATGTATTGTGCGGTATGGGCAATTTCGTCGCTTTCGCCCAAGCGCCCGACTGGCGTTACCGCGAGCATACGTTGTTTGGCTTCGGGCTTCATGGCGTCGGTCATGGCGGTGCTTATTACACCTGGTGCAATAGCGCCTACACGTATACCAAAGCGGCCAAGTTCTTTAGCCCATGTGGTGGTAAGTGCCACTACGCCTGCTTTTGATGCCGCGTAATTTGTTTGGCCTATGTTACCTGCACGCGCTACGCTCGACATATTAACGATTACGCCGCCTTTGCCTGATTCAATCATGTGGCTTGCCGCTTCGCGCCCTGCTAAAAACACACCTGTCAGGTTTACATCAATCACTGATTGAAATTGCTCAAGAGACATTTTTTTAACGACTTTGCCGTCTTTAGCCTTTATAAACATGCCGTCGCGTAAAATACCGGCGTTGTTTATAAGCACGCCAATGTGGCCAAAATCACTGTTAATGGTATTAAATACGTTTTCTACTTCGCTTTCAGCGGTTACGTTTGCGGCATACCCTTTAATGTTGCCTGTGACACCTTCAAGCTGTGTGAGTTGCTCGCATGCTGTATTAAGAAGCTCTTGCGCCATATCTATTAAAGCAATGTTTGCGCCCATAAGTGCAAACTTTTGCGCCATTGCAAAGCCTAAACCTTGTGCGCCACCGGTTATTACTACCGTGTTATTTTTAATTTCCACGCGTTGCTCCTACTTAGAAAACAGTTTAAAAATGGCACTAAAATCATCACTACCTGCACCTTGGTGCTGTAGCATAGTGTATAAATTTTTAGCCATTGAACCCATAGGGGTTGATGAATTACTTTGCTGCGCGGCTTCCATAGCAAGGCCTAAATCTTTAGCCATTAAATCAACCATAAAGCCTGGTTTGTAATCGTTACTTGCAGGTGCGGTATCCATTACACCTGGGCAAGGATTGTAAAGTTCGAGCGTCCAGTTACGGCCAGAACTTGCGGTCATTATGTCGCTAAGTACTTTAGGATCTAGGCCGTTATTAATACCCATTTGCAGTGCTTCGCTGGTGCCTGCCATTAAAATGCTAAGTAGCATGTTGTTACATATTTTGGCAACTTGCCCTGCGCCAATATCGCCTGCATGAAATATGTTTTTACCCATATCACTCAGCACTGTATTTGCTTTATCAAACGCTGCTTTTTCGCCGCCAACAATAAAAGTAAGTGTGCCAGCAGTTGCGCCTGCAACGCCGCCCGACACCGGTGCATCTACAAAGCTTATGCCTTGTTCACCAAGTGCGCTGCCTACAATACGTGCTGATTCTGCATCTATTGTTGAACAATCAATTACTAATGTATTTTTGCTCAGCACGTTAATTAGGCCGTTGTCGTCGTTATTACCTAAGTACAGCGACTTAACATGTTTGCCCGCAGGTAACATACTAATAAGTACGTCAGCATTAGTTGCGCACTGCTTTGCATCAACTGCTGCTTTTGCGCCTTTGCTTGCAAGCTCATTTACGACCGATTGGTTTAAATCGAACACGCTAACAGTATGCCCAGCTTTAATTAAATTAGCCGCCATTGGGCCGCCCATATTACCTAAACCAATAAAACCTATGTTTAATTTACTCATAGTTGTTCCTTTTAGATACCAATTTTATTTAACAGCAAGCTCATTGAGCGGGTGATTTTCGCCAAAGCGGTTAACAAAAAAGCTATCTATTATTGTTTGTGGTACATCACTAAGTGTTTTGTATTGCCAATTTGGCGCACCGTCTTTATCTATTAATAGCGCCCTTACACCTTCTTGAAACTCACCTACTTCGCCAGCGCGAACCGACATACCCAGTTCCATTTTAAAACACGCTAATAAGCTTTTGCCTTGGCTTATTTTTAATTGCTCACTAACCAGTGCACAGCTTAGTGGGCAGCCATGCTTAAGTGATTTTTGAGCGCGTTGTAGCCATTTATCGTCAGTGGTTAATCCTAAAATATAATCAACCTGCTCCTGCAAGGTTGTAAACTCACCCAGCTTTTGAATCGTTTTTAGGTTAGCTTTTACGTTACCTTTGGGCATACGCGCCGACTGGTTATCTAAATAGGTGAGTAAATCGGTTAACCTGTCATGATTTAGACTTGCAGTTTTTCCCCACTTGGCAGTTAAAATTTGCGCAAGCATGGCATCATATTTGTTGCTATCGATAAAGTGATCGGCAAGCGATACAAAACGCGCGTCGTCGCAGTTTATAGAGGCCGACGTTAAGCCTAAAAATAGTCCGACGCTTTGTGGCATTTTATGTAAAAAGTAACTGCCGCCTACATCTGGGTATAAACCTATGGTTTGCTCTGGCATGGCAATGCGTGATGTTTCAGTTACGACGCGGTGGCTAGCACCGGCCATTAACCCTAAACCGCCGCCCATTACTATGCCGTTACCCCAAACAAGGATTGGTTTATCAAAGGTATGAATAAGATAATCAAGTTTGTACTCAAGCGTAAAAAACTCTTCAACTAGGCTTGTTGGTTTACCTTGCGCCATTGCATGATGAAGGCTAACAACATCGCCACCAGCACAAAATGCTTTATCGCCAGCGCCTTTTAACAACACCATTGCAATAGCATCATCGTCTTGCCAAGCTCGCAGTTGCGGCTCAAGTAATTTGATCATCTCAAAATTAAGCGCATTTAACGCTTTTGGCGCATTGAGTGTAATAAGCCCTATCAAACTGCCGTTTTCTGCGGTTGCGGTTTCAAATATCACGGGCTCATCGGCGCTATTTAATAATGTTAAAGCACTCATTAGCCGTTTACCCAATTAGCGCGGCGTTTTTCTAAAAAGGCATTTACGCCTTCTTGTTGATCTTCGGTATCAAATAAACCAACAAATAATTCACGTTCAAGAGGCAATACACTTGCCATTGGTTGATGACGCCCTTTTTGAATCAATGTTTTACACGCGGCTACTGAAGTAGGGCTTTGATCGGCTACTTGGTTAGCAAGCTTTAATGCCGCAGCAAAGCTTTCGCCTTGTGGTACTACTTCTTCTACTAAGCCAATTTGCAGGGCTTTATCGGCTTTTAAGCGCTCGCCGCATAAAATCATGCGTTTTGCCCAGCCTTCACCTACAAGCCATGCTAAATTTTGTGTGCCACCCGCACACGGTAATAACCCTACTTTAGCTTCAGGTAGCGCCATTTGTGCTTGTTCTTCAGCAATACGTATATCGCACGCAAGGGCAACCTCTAAGCCACCGCCCATTGCATAACCGTTAATAGCAGCAACCGACACGCCTCTAAAATTAGTAAGTGCTTCAAACGCTTCACCAAATACACGAGACATGTCGGCGGCTACGCCTTTATCGCCACCTGCAAATACGTTTAGGTCGGCACCGGCGCTAAAAAACTTTTCGCCTTCGCCAGTCAGTACTAAGGCATAAATATTTTTATTATTATTAAGCTCATTAACGGTATTTTTTAAATCAACTAAAGTGTCTTTTGTCCAGGTGTTTGCTGGCGGATTAGACATCGTCAAAATTGCAACATGACCTTCGGTTGTAAGTTCAATACTCGGATTAGATTTAGATTCTGACATACATTGCTCCTTATAAAACGTCGCTTGCTGATTCGGCTAAAATACGGCGCGCGATAATTACGCGCATGATTTCGTTAGTACCTTCTAAAATTTGATGAACGCGTACATCGCGTACATGGCGCTCAAGTGGGTATTCTTTTATGTAACCGTAACCACCATGAATTTGCAGTGCGTCGTTACACACGGTAAAACCAACATCGGTAGCAAAGCGTTTAGCCATGGCGCAGTAAGTGGTTTTTTCAACGTCGTTATTATCAAGTTTAAATGCAGCAAGCCTAACCATTTGGCGCGCAGCTACCAGCTCGGTGTTCATATCGGCTATTTTAAATTGCAGCGCTTGAAACGCAGCCAATGGTTTACCAAATTGAGTGCGCTCTTTTAAATATTCACGGGCGGTATTAAGCGCTGCTTGCGCTGTACCAATTGAACATGTGGCAATGTTAATTCGACCGCCATCAAGACCTTGCATCGCAAATTTAAAGCCTTCGCCCTCAGCCCCTAATAAGTTGTGCGCAGGAATGCGTACATCTTCAAAGCTAATTAGGCGTGTAGGTTGTGCGTTCCACCCCATTTTTTCTTCTGCTTTACCGTATTCAACGCCTTTTGCGTCGGCAGGGACTACAAATGCAGAAATACCCGCTGCGCCTTCGCCGCCTGTACGTGCCATTACCACTAATACTTCGGTTTCGCCAGCGCCCGATATAAACATTTTTGAGCCGTTAATAACGTACTCATCGCCCTCAAGCACAGCTTTTGTTTTGAGTGATGCGGCGTCTGAACCCGAGCCTGGCTCTGTTAAACAATAAGAGGCAAGTAGCTCGCCCATTACTAATTGCTCTACGTATTGGTCTTTAACTGCATCGGTACCAAAACTTGCTACCATCCACGTGGCCATATTATGAATGGTTAACATGGCCGTGGTTGCTGTACAGCCCATAGCAAGCTGTTCAAAAATAATGCTCGAATCTAAACGAGATAAACCAAGGCCGCCGGCTTCCTCTGGCGTGTATAAACCGCAAAAACCAAGCTCGCCTGCTGCTTTAATCGTGTCTTTAGGGAAAATATGTTCGCGGTCCCATTTTGCTGCATAAGGTGCTAGTTCTGACTCGGCAAATTGTCGTGCTGTTTGCGCAAAGGCTTGTTGATCTTCAGATAAGTTAAAGTCCATGTTAGACCTCTTTAATTGTGTAAGTTATGTTAGTTGTGTTGTTAGCGTTTCCCGTTACGGGGATATCGTGACGAGCGGCGAAGGCTTATGTGTGTGTTGTGTGTGAAGTAGCCTTCGCGCCCATCTTTATTATTAGTTATTCTTTTATTTACTCATTTTTTAATTACGATTATTTTAAGTTAATGCTCATGTTTGGACCCGAAGCAATATCGTCTTCAAACCAACGTGAGGTAATCGTTTTAGTTTCTGTGTAAAAACGAATACCTTGCTTACCGTACGTGTGCGTATCGCCGTAAAACGAGCCTTTCCAACCAGTGAACGAAAAGAACGGAAGTGGCACCGGAATTGGCACATTAATACCGACTTGCCCTACTTCAATTTCGTGTTGGAATTTACGAGCTACTGCGCCGCTTGAGGTAAATAACGAGGTGCCGTTACCATAAGGGCTGTCGTTAATAAGTGCGATTGCTTCATCAAGCGTGTCTACAAACATACACGCTAGTACGGGGCCAAATATTTCTTCTTTGTATAAATCCATCTCTTTGGTTACGTCAGTAAATAACGTTGGGCCAACCCAGTTACCTTGCTCAAAACCTTCAACTGTAAAGTCAGAACCATCAATTAAACAGGTAGCGCCTTGTTCTTTACCACCGGCAATAAGCGATAAAATTCGTGCTTTTGCTGCTTTTGATGTTTGTGGACCGTATGCCGCATTTGCATCATCCCACACGCCTGGGCGTACATTTTCAAAGCCAGCTTTAATTTCGTCTACCCATTCGCTCGCTTGGCCTACAAATACAGCAACCGAAATACCCATACAACGCTGGCCAGCAGCACCTACCGATGCGCCTACTAGGTTATTTACAACGTGCGATTTACTTGCATCAGGCATAATAACCATGTGGTTTTTAGCACCCACACACGCTTGTACGCGTTTAAGGTTTTGTGTGCCTTTAGAATAAATATAAGCACCTACGCCACACGAGCCAACAAACGAAATAGCACGCACTGCTTTATCTTCTAATAGGCGGTCTACTTGTGGTTTTGTACCGTGTACAACTTGTAATACGCCTTTTGGTGCGCCGGCTTCAATAAATAGCTCAGCTAAGCGCATTGGTGTTAGAGGATCTTGTTCAGACGGTTTTAAAATAAAGGTGTTACCACACACAATAGCCAGCGGGAACATCCAAAGTGGGATCATTGCAGGGAAGTTAAACGGAGTAACGCCCGCACATACACCAAGTGGCTGCATGTAAGAATACGTATCGATTTTGCGCGCTACGTTTTCCATTGTTTCACCCATCATTAATGATGGAGCATTAGCTGCTTGTTCTACTACTTCAATACCACGCCAAACATCGCCTTTTGCATCTTCAAATGTTTTACCCAATTCGTGGCAAATAATAGTAGCAAGCTCATCGTGATGTTCTTTTAATAGCGCCGCGTACTTCATCATAATGCGAGCACGTTCTGTAATAGGTACATCTTTCCATGTTTTAAACGTCTCAGAGGCTGAGGCAATTGCCGCGTCCATTTCTGACTCTGTGGTACATGGCACTTGTGCAAGTACTTCTTGAGTTGCTGGGTTTATAACATCGATAAGCTCTTTTGATGCTGATTGAATAAATTCGCCATTAATAAGTAGTGGTACTTGGTGCATGATTAAATCCTAGTGTGTGAGTTGTGTGTTCTCTTTTAAAATTGGTAGCGCCGCTTTGTTAGTATTATTAGTGCAGCGCTTTTATAGTTATTCGTACAGCTTTCTTATAACTATTAAATACCTAGTTAATATGCTTCTATGGCCATAGCAACCGCTTCACCGCCACCAATACATAAAGACGCAATGCCTTTTTTAAGGCCTCGATTTTTAAGGGCATGAATAAGCGTTACTAAAATACGTGCGCCGCTTGCACCAATTGGGTGGCCAAGTGCACATGCACCGCCATTTACGTTTACTTTGCTTTCATCAAGTTTTAACTCGTTAATAGCCAGCATAGTTACCATGGCAAATGCTTCGTTAATTTCCCAAAGGTCAACATCGTTTGTAGTCCAACCTGCTTTTTCAAGCACGCTATTCATTGCGCCTACGGGCGCAACTGTAAATTCACTTGGTTTTTGAGAATGTGTGCTGTGCGCTACAATTTTACAAAGCGGTGTTAAGCCCTGCTCTTTTGCTTTTGATTCGCTCATTAATATAAGCGCTGCACCACCGTCTGAAATTGACGATGAATTAGCTGCTGTAATGGTGCCGTCTTTTTTAAACGCTGCACGTAAGGTAGGGATTTTTTCTGGGCGGGCGTTACCTGGTTGCTCGTCAATCGATACTGTTACATCGCCTTTGCGTGTTTGCATAGTGTGTGGGGCAACTTCGTTATCAAAGCTACCATTTTGTATAGCGGCTTTTGCTTTACTTAATGAGCCCAGTGCAAACGTATCCATTTGCTCGCGGCCAATGCCGTATTCGTCGGCGGTGTCTTGTGCAAAACAGCCCATTGCTTTGTTGTCGTAAGCATCTTCAAGGCCATCGCTCATCATGTGATCTTTTATTTCGCCGTGGCCCATACGCATTCCGCCACGCGCTTTTGGAATAAAGTACGGTGCGTTAGTCATGCTTTCCATGCCACCGGCAATAGCAGATTGAATAGAGCCTGCTTTAATTAAATCGTTTGCAAGCATGGCCGCTTTTAAACCAGAGCCACATACTTTGTTGATTGTTGTAGCACCGGTGCTAAGTGCAAGCCCTGCTTTTAACATGGCTTGGCGTGCGGGTGCTTGCCCAAGGCCTGCTGGTAATACACAACCCATAATTACTTCGTCTATTGCATCATTAGCTAAACCAGTTTGTGCAAGTGCACTGGCAATGGCGGTTGCGCCAAGCTCGGTAGACTGCGCATCACTTAACGCTCCCATAAAACCACCCATTGGGGTGCGTTTTGCTGCTACAATTACCACTGATTCTAAAGTCATAACTAACTCCGTTGTAATTTAATGCAAATAATTGTTAGTATATTTGCTCTATTAATTTAGTATTCATTTATTATTTAATACCTACACACAATACTAACGTTTACGCCAACGTCAACTAAAAACAGCTTAATTTTTAGTTTTAAAAGTGTAAGCATTATTTTCCAGTCGTAAGTCTGCATCAAACAAATGAAATTAAACCATTGAATATTAATAATATAATTTAACATTTTACACCAACACTCCTTTATAAATAGTTTCAAATCACGCCAAGCTTTACCTTTACGTAAACTTCACTTATATTGGGGTTATTCGAATGAGGTAAATACAACTATGAAACCAGATAATCAAACAAACTTTGCAAGCTCTGCCAAGGTGCCAGCAAGTAATGAACAAACATTTAGCATTAGCGAACTCGCTAAAGAGTTTGACATTACTACCCGCTCTATTCGCTTTTACGAAGACCAAGGGCTAATAACCCCAGAGCGTAATGGTCAAACACGTATTTATTCAAAACGCGACAAAGTTCGCTTAAAACTAATATTACGTGGTAAACGATTGGGCTTTACGCTTGCCGAAACCGGCCGTTTGTTTGAACTGTACGACGCTGATAAGTCGAGCGCTAAGCAGCTGGTTACCATGCTTGATTTAATAGCTGATAAAAAGTCTGACCTATCTCAACAAATGGACGACATTAAAGTTGTTCTTATGGAATTAGTGACGGCCGAACGCCGCTGCAGAGACACACTTAACAAAATAGACGAGTAGCCTATTTTAAGAATAACAACACACTGACGACACACAGGAATGAATCATGAGCACTATTTCACTATATAAAGAAATGAACTTTGGCCTAGGCGAAACCGCCGATATGATCCGCGACCACGTAAACAGTTTTGCGAGTCAGGAAATTGCCCCGCTTGCTGAAAAAACTGACTTAGATAACGCTTTTCCAAATCAACTTTGGGCACAAATGGGCGAAATGGGCGTACTGGGTATGACCGTATCTGAAGAGTTAGGTGGCGCGGGGTTAGGTTACTTAGAACATGTTATTGCTATGGAAGAAATTAGCCGTGCCAGTGCCTCTATTGGCCTAAGCTATGGCGCGCATTCAAACCTGTGTGTTAATCAAATTAACCGTAATGGCACACAAGCTCAAAAAGAAAAATACTTACCTAAGCTTATTAGTGGTGAGCACATTGGTGCCCTTGCAATGAGTGAGCCTAATGCAGGCTCTGACGTTGTATCAATGAAACTTAAAGCTGAGAAAAAAGGCGATAAGTACATTTTAAACGGTAACAAAATGTGGATCACTAATGGCCCAGACGCACATACATTAGTTATTTACGCTAAAACAGATTTAGATGCTGGTGCTAAAGGCATTACCGCGTTTATTGTAGAGAGTGACTTTCCGGGTTTTTCTACGGCGCAAAAGCTAGACAAACTAGGCATGCGTGGCTCAAACACCTGTGAGCTGGTATTTGAAAACTGCGAAGTACCCGAGGAGAACATTCTAGGTAACTTAAACGAAGGCGTTAAAGTACTTATGAGTGGCCTTGATTACGAACGCGTAGTACTTGCAGCAGGCCCGCTTGGCATAATGCAAGCGTGTATGGATATAGTAGTACCGTACATTCATGAGCGTAAACAGTTTGACACCCCTATTGGGCAGTTTCAGTTAATTCAAGGCAAAGTAGCCGACATGTATACACAAATGAATGCTGCGCGCTCATATGTATACACGGTAGCTCGCTCTTGTGACCGAGGTGAAACCACCCGTAAAGATGCCGCCGGTGCAATTTTATACGCCGCAGAGCTTGCAACCAAAATGGCGCTAGATGCGATTCAAATTTTAGGTGGCAATGGCTACATAAACGAATACGCAACAGGCCGCCTGCTGCGTGACGCCAAATTATACGAAATTGGTGCAGGTACATCAGAAATACGCCGCATGCTTATTGGCCGCGAACTTTTCACTGAAAGCCGTTAAGGATTAAACCATGACGATTTTAAAATCGAGCGTTAATCCTCACGATCCAACGTTTGTGCAAAACCATAAAAACATGTCGACGCTGGTGGATGATTTACGCAGTAAAGTAGCCACTATTAGCCAAGGCGGAGGCGCCGCATTAAAAGAGCGCCACGAAGGCCGTGGTAAGTTATTTGTACGCGACCGTATAAGTACGTTAATTGACGAAGGCTCACCGTTTTTAGAAATTTCACAATTTGCGGCATTTGGTGTGTACGAACAAGCAATACCGTGCGCCGGTGTTGTAGCCGGTATTGGCCGTGTTAAAGGCATTGAATGCATGATTATTGCAAACGATGCCACGGTTAAAGGCGGTACGTACTTTCCGCTTACTGTTAAAAAGCATTTACGTGCACAAGATATCGCAGAGCGTTGCCACTTACCGTGTATTTATTTGGTTGATTCGGGCGGTGCAAACCTGCCAGAGCAAGACGATGTATTTCCCGATAAGCTGCATTTTGGTCGTATTTTTTATAATCAAGCGCGTATGTCGGGTAAAGGTATCCCACAAATAGCCGTGGTAATGGGGCTGTGTACTGCAGGGGGTGCATATGTACCTGCAATGGCCGATGAAAGCATTATTGTAAAAGATCAAGGCACTATATTTTTAGCAGGCCCGCCGCTGGTAAAAGCAGCAACAGGCGAGGAAGTAACAGCCGAAGAACTTGGCGGCGCCGATGTGCACTGTAAAGTGTCGGGTGTTGCCGACCACTTTGCTGAGAATGATGCTCATGCGCTTTCTATTGCGCGCCAGTGTATTGAGCGAATTAATTACACACGCCCTACAGCCCCTCTTCTAGAGGATGTAAAACCACCGCGTTACGATATTAACGAGCTTTACGGCATTGTAGGCACCGACCTTAAAAAGCCATTTGATGTACGCGAAGTAATAGCGCGCACAGTGGACGACTCATCATTTGATGAATTTAAACGCTACTTTGGTGAGACACTCGTCACCGGTTTTGCCAGCATTTATGGCAACCCTGTTGGCATAGTGGCTAATAACGGTATTTTATTTAGTGAGTCGGCGCAAAAAGGCGCGCACTTTATTCAGCTGTGTGCTCAGCGCAATATTCCTTTGGTGTTTTTACAAAATATTACTGGCTTTATGGTGGGTAAAAAATACGAAGCCGAAGGCATTGCAAAGCACGGCGCTAAAATGGTGATGGCGGTTTCGTGTGCTGATGTGCCTAAATTTACAGTACTTATTGGCGGCTCTTACGGCGCAGGTAACTACGGAATGTGTGGCCGTGCATTTGAACCTACCATGATGTGGATGTGGCCTAATGCCCGTATTTCGGTAATGGGCGGCGAGCAAGCAGCCGGTGTAATGGCGCAAGTTAAACAAGATGGTTTAGCACGCAAAGGTCAAAGCATGAGCGAGCAAGAAATCAGTGACTTTAAAAAGCCAATTATTGATCAGTACGAAGAGCAAGGTCATCCGTATTACGCCAGCGCCCGCTTGTGGGATGACGGCATTATAGACCCTGCCGATACGCGTAATGTATTAGGGCTTGCGTTAACGGCTGCGAACAACGCACCAAAACGTGATTCGAAATTTGGCGTATTTAGAATGTAACCGGAGCGCAAAATGTCAGTAACACTACAAATAACAAAATCTAATGTGGCTGTACTTGTGTTAAGCCGCCCAGAAAAAAGAAACGCATTTAACAGTGAAGTAATACACGAACTGATTCAGTGTATTGAACATGCAAATACGCTTGATATTCGCGCTTTGGTTTTAAAAACTGAAGGTAAGCATTTTTCAGCCGGTGCCGATTTAGCCTGGATGAAATCGATGGCGGATAACAACTACACCGATAACCTAGCTGATTCAATGCAATTGGCTAAATTAATGCAGGTATTGGCAAACTCGCCACACCCTACAATTTGCGCCGTGCAAGGGGCTGCTTTTGGTGGTGCACTGGGTTTAATAGCTTGTTGCGACATAGCCCTTAGTAAAGACGATGCGCAATTTTGTTTAAGCGAAGTAAAGCTGGGCCTTATTCCGGCTGTTATTAGCCCGTATGTAATTAAAGCCATTGGTGAGCGCTCTGCTCGCAGATACTTTTTAACGGCTGAGGTATTTGATGCGCATACCGCTAAGCAACTGGGTTTAATTCATCAAGTAACCGGTAATTTAGACTGTGCACTCGATAACATGTTGCAAACACTGATTGATAACGGGCCTATAGCAGTAAAAGCCGCCAAAGCATTAATTAACGATGTAGCAAATAAGCCGATTACCGATGAACTCATTGAGCTTACCGCTGAGCGTATTGCAAAAATTCGCGTATCTGAAGAAGGTCAAGAAGGGCTAAGTGCTTTTTTTGATAAACGCTCACCCGCTTGGCAACTGTAGGATTAATTATGAACACACAACGATTACAAAAAATACTGATTGCCAATCGCGGAGAAATTGCGTGCCGCGTAATGCGCAGCGCAAAACAAATGGGCTTAACCACGGTCGCGGTTTATTCTGATGCAGACAAACATGCCCAGCACGTAAAAATGGCTGACGAGGCTTACCATATTGGCGCTGCGCCAAGTAAAGACTCGTATTTAGTGGCAGACAAAATTTTACAAGTAGCCAAAGACTGCGGCGCTGATTGTATTCACCCGGGGTATGGTTTTTTATCTGAAAACAGTGAATTTGCTAAGGCCTGCGAAGCGAACAATATTGCTTTTGTAGGGCCACCAGCAAGTAGCATTGAAGCAATGGGATCTAAAACCCGCGCTAAAGAAATAATGGCAGCTGCTAATGTGCCATTAGTACCTGGTTATTACGGTGATAAACAAGACCCTGCTTTTTTACAAAGTGAAGCTGAAAAAATTGGCTACCCTGTACTAATTAAAGCCGCCTTTGGCGGCGGCGGTAAAGGCATGCGTGTGGTTGAAAAAGCACAAGACTTTATGAGCGCATTACAAGGTGCGCAACGTGAAGCCATTGCCGGTTTTGGTAACGATTTAGTATTGCTTGAGCGTTACGTAAACCAGCCTCGCCATGTTGAAGTGCAAGTATTTGCAGATAACCATGGCAACTGTGTTTATTTAGGCGATCGTGATTGTTCTTTGCAACGCCGTCATCAAAAAGTAATTGAAGAAGCCCCTGCTCCGGGTTTATCTGACGAGCTACGCAAAGAAATGGGCGAAGCAGCTGTACGTTGTGCACTGGCTATAAATTATAGAGGCGCAGGTACGGTTGAGTTTTTACTGTGTGGCGATGAATTTTTCTTTATGGAAATGAATACGCGCCTTCAAGTAGAACACCCCGTGACCGAAATGGTAACCGGTGTAGATTTAGTCAACTGGCAAATTAATATTGCGGGTGGGCAAACATTGCCACTAACACAAAGTGATATTCAATTGCAGGGTCATAGTTTTGAAGCGCGTATATACGCAGAAGATCCAGCTAACGACTTTATCCCGTGCTCGGGCACTATTGAAGCACTGCATACACCGCTTAACAGTGAATTTGTACGCATTGATACAGGTATTGCACAAGGCGATGAAATCAGCCCATTTTACGACCCGATGATTGCAAAGCTGATTGTGCACGACGATAATCGCGAACAAGCACTGGGCCGTTTACAACACGCCCTTGAGCAATTTCATTTAGCGGGTTTTAGCACTAACATTGGTTTTTTACATAATTTAGCAAGCCACCCTACGTTTAAACAAGGTGCGCCCAGTACGCACTTTATTGCAGAGCAAGGTGACTCGTTAGTAGCGGTTGATGAGCAGCTGTTGCAAGCAAGCCAACTTATTGGTGCTTTTGCATATTTAGAATCGTTAACTAACACACAAAATGCGCCAAGCAGCGCAAGTCCGTGGCAACAACTAAGCGGTTTTACACTCAATGCGCCGCAAGCAATTAAAATTCCTTTTGCCGATTTACAGCTAAGCGCTATAAAAACGACAGCGGGCTATAGTATTACGCATAACGAGCACGTATTTACCCTACAAGGCACATTAAATAACGGCCTATGCACTGTATTTATTAACGGCGAAAAACACAGCGCACACGTAACTACGGTAGGTAATAATACCGTTGGCAATAGTACAGTAGCTAATAGTGTGACAGTGATGAATAAAGCACTGCAAACTAAGCTTGAACTAGTTGATAAACATTATATTAGTTCGCACGAAAGCGAAGCACTTCCACTTGCCGCCCCGCTCAATGGCACGGTAGTAAAACACTTAATTGACATTGGCAGCACAATTACCAAAGGCGATGCGGTTGTTATTATTGAAGCCATGAAAATGGAATACACGCTTAACGCGCCTCACGACGGTATTTTAAAAAGCTATTGCTTTGGTGAAGGTGAATTGGTAACGCATGGTGCCCTGCTTGCGATAGTCGAAGATACGACTGAGGAAGGTGCATAATGAGTGCTTTTCCGAGTAAAGTCCGTATTGTTGAAGTTGGCGCGCGAGACGGCCTTCAAAACGAAAAAACAGTCAGTACAGCGGATAAAGTAGCGCTTATTAACGCGCTAAGTACGGCAGGTTTAAAAGACATTGAAGCCGGCGCGTTTGTATCCCCTAAGTGGGTTCCGCAAATGGCAGACTCGGCTGATGTAATATCAGCACTTGATTTACCTGATGTGAATTTAAGTGCCCTTACACCTAACTTAAAAGGTGCGCAAGCAGCGCACGCTGTTGGCATTAAAGAGTTTGCTATATTTACCGCTGCGAGTGAGTCGTTTTGTCAAAAAAACATAAACTGCTCAATTGATGAAAGTATTGAGCGTTTTAGTGAAGTAATGGCGTTTGCTAAAGCGAATAATATCCGCGTACGTGGTTATGTAAGCTGTGTGCTAGGTTGCCCTTATGAGGGTGAAATTAACCGGCAAGCAGTACTGAGTGTATCGCAAAAGCTATTAGATTTAGGATGTTACGAAGTAAGCCTTGGCGATACCATTGGTGTTGGCACCGCTAAAGAAGTAACGCAATTAATCGAGTTACTTTTAACGCACATTGATAAAACCAAACTTGCCGTGCATTTTCATGATACATACGGCCAAGCGCTTACAAATATTTACGCAGCCTTAAGCCTAGGTATAGCAACGGTTGACGCAGCAGTTGCAGGCCTTGGTGGCTGTCCTTATGCTAAGGGTGCGTCAGGAAATGTTGCCACCGAAGATGTAGTTTACTTGCTGCAAGGGCTTGGCATTGAACACGGAATTGATTTACAAAGGTTAAGTGACGCTGGCTGGGAGATAACCAAAGCACTTGGTAAGCAACCTGTGAGCAAAGTATCTGTGGCACTACACACTAAATAGCTATCTTATAAAATGATAATTCAAGATAGTTAACAACAAATAGCACACAATGAGGAGAGACTCATGGCCGGTTTTGATAAGGTAGTTTATAGCTACGAAGCTGCAATGGAAGGATTAAAAGACGGCGATACCATTATTGCCGGTGGTTTTGGTTTATGTGGTATTCCTGAGGGCTTAATTAAACAAATTAAGCACATGCAAACAAAAAACTTAACTGTAGTATCTAATAACTGTGGTGTTGATGACTTTGGTTTAGGTATTTTATTACAAGACAAACAAATTAAAAAAGTAATTGCCTCGTACGTTGGCGAAAACGCCCTATTCGAGCAGCAGTTATTGAGTGGCGAAATTGATGTAGAGCTTACACCTCAAGGTACACTTGCTGAAAAAATGCGTGCTGGTGGCGCGGGTATACCTGCGTTTTACACCGCTACCGGTTACGGTACTCCTGTGGCTGAAGGGAAAGACGTAAAAGAATTTAATGGTCGCCCGTATATTTTAGAAGAGTCTATAACAGGTGGATTTGCCATAGTAAAAGCATGGAAAGCCGATCGATACGGTAATTTAGTGTTTAGACACACCGCCATGAACTTTAATCCAATGGCAGCAACGGCTGGTAAAATTACCGTTGCCGAAGTAGAAGAAATTGTAGAGCCGGGCGAGCTTGAACCAAGCCAAATTCATACCCCGGGTATTTTTGTAAATCGCGTTATTAAAGGCAGCTTTGAAAAACGCATTGAACGTGTAACAACACGAGATTAAGCAGGAGCATAATTATGGCATTATCACGTGAACAAGTTGCAATGCGCGTTGCACAAGAACTTCAAGACGGTTACTACGTAAATTTGGGCATAGGAATTCCGACACTCGTCGCAAACTATGTACCGGATGATATTGAAGTTATGTTACAGTCCGAAAATGGCCTTTTAGGCATGGGCCCGTACCCTACTAAAGCAGAGCTAGATGCCGATATGATTAACGCGGGTAAAGAAACCGTGACAGCAGCTAAAGGTGCAGCCATATTTAATAGTGCAGATAGTTTTGCCATGATACGGGGTGGTCATGTAGACTTAACTGTTCTGGGTGCATTTGAAGTTGACCAGAACGGCAACATCGCATCGTGGATGATCCCTAAAAAGCTGATTAAAGGCATGGGTGGCGCGATGGATTTAGTCGCTGGCGCGAAAAACATTATTGTTACTATGACCCATGCAAGTAAGCATGGTGACTCTAAACTATTAGAAGCCTGCTCTTTACCGCTTACTGGCGTTAATTGCGTTAAAAAAATAGTGACAGATTTAGCCGTACTAGAAGTTAAAGACGGCGCATTTCATTTATTAGAACGCGCTCCGGGCGTAACTGTTGATGAAATCATTAGTAAAACAGCAGGTAAATTACTTGTTGACGGTGAAGTACCAGAAATGGTTTTTTAGGCTTTAGCTTAAAAATAACGCTTTCCCCTGTACCGACCTCATTCCCAGTGCCAATGGCGCTGAGTTACCCAAAATCCCTCTCACGAGGGATTTTTTTTATCTTTTGCCATTATTTTTACCGTCATTCATACATCTGTAGTAAATTTTATCTATAATACAAATATAAATTAAATGTAAGCGCTTAGATTCTTTGCACTATTTTGTGGATAGTCTGCACCCTTTTTGTGAACTAGCGTTAAATTTATTTTTAACCTACTGATATTTATATATTAAATAGTTGGTTCAAATTTTGCCTAAGTAAGGCGTCTCAATAAATTAAATAATTCTGGAAAACATGCAAACTCCTATTCGTGGCCTTCGCTCTTTTTGCTTTGCCGCAAGAAGCCTAAGTTTTAAGCATGCAGCTAATGAGCTGTACTTAACGCCGTCTGCGGTAAGCCATCAAATAAAACAACTTGAAGAACAACTTGGTATTGAACTTTTTCAACGTAAAACGCGTTCAATTAGCTTAACCACAGCGGGTAAAAACTTTTTTGATGCAGTGTCTCCTATCATCACAATGTTAGAGGGCACCATTAACGAGTTTAGTCAGATGCAGCAAAATACAAATTTGACAATTACGTTGCCTGAGTTTTTTGCCAGCGAGCTACTCATGCCTAAATTAAGTGAGTGGACGTCAGAGCATCCTAATATAAATTTACAAATGGACACGCTCAAGACGCGCAAAGAGTTAACGCGCCATAGCGATTTATCTATTGTATTGTCCTCAGGTAAACCTACTGAAGGATTAGCAACAGAGTTGTTTAACCTTGAATATATTCCTGCATGTAATAAAAAATTGCTCGTTCAATGGAAAGACGATCATCGTCAAGCGCTTAACCAAGTTCCGCTCATCCTCCACAAAGCTCGCCCTTGGGCATGGCACCAGTGGGCCGAAAAAGCGGGGATTGATGACTTTTCTCCTTCGCAGATTATTCAAATAGATAGCATGTTTGGTGTAGCGCGTGCAGCGCAGCAAGGCATGGGCATTGCGCTTATCCCACTGCCTATTAGTCAAAGCTGGTTAGATGAGCAATGGCTTTATAAATTATTCGAACAGCCTTTAACAACTAAAGATAAATACTATTTAGTGCAGCACGAATCAAGCACGCCTAATCACCCGCTTGATTTATTTGCGAAGTGGGTTGTAAATACGTTTAGAAAAATTCAAGAGTAACTCTCTATTAGGCGAACTTATTAATACAGCCATTGTGTGTTGTATTTATGGTTCGTCTAAATCCTAAACCTCACTTTATACCAACTCCAATAAATAGCTGATCTATTTTACTTGCTAAAACAACCCATTTCTTTGTTGTAAATTTCGCAAAGGGAACAACCATTTACATCAATTTACGCCTAGAACTGAATTATTTTTTCGGCGTAAAATTTAGATCACATACTTAATGGAATTGGTGTTATTTTTCAGTAATTTCTTTAAAATACAATCTATTAAAACCACAGACTAGACTAAAGTCTATAGTTAAATTTTTTTCACTCATTGGTTTCATTTTTATCGTTTGTCGAAAATAGAGTTAAATATTAAAGTTACTTCATCAGCTCGAAACAATTAAGTTTAATTGTTTATTAAGAGTAATAAATGCAACCTTTTGAGTTTTAGTGACTCAAACCTTGCAGTGAAAAGAATCTTTATATTGTGTGTGAAGATGTTGTCAGTGTGAAAAATGGTTCAAGTTAGGTGGTAACTTGGCTTGAACTGTTTTTATTCTTGGCTCAAACCACATGATATGCAATACAAATGCTTTGAGAGCGTAGCAAACAGAATCTTTATATTGTGTGTGAAGATGTTGTCAGTGTGAAAAACGGTTCAAGTTAGGTGGTGACTTGGCTTGAACTGTTTTTATTATTAAACCACATACATAATATAGCTATATACAGATTAATACATTTTAAAAAGCCCCGTAAGTTATAACTTACGGGGCTTTTTTAGTTAATTTTTTACTTGATACTCTTTTTTTAATTTACTTATTTGCACTTTATGTGAAAGCAAAAATGTATCAAATTGCTTAACTACCTCAGGGTAGTCAATCGACGATAATAAAAAGGCTTGTAAATCTGTCGGCAATTCGTTTTGAAAATAAACGGGTCGGGTTAATTTGAAATATTTAACAATATTATAGTTTAATACATCGTTAGATATGTAAATACACTCCACTCGCTCTTTCAAAAGCATCTCTATTAATTCCATTACATTAGCGGTTTCAATTAGCTCAACGTTTTCGTTATTCATTAAAGGTTTAAAGCTTTGAGACGTAAACCCTCTCACCGTTGCAAAACTAACGCATTCATCAATAGTGATATTTTTATTTAAACTCGCAATACCCGTTTTAGTCACAACGGTTGGCTGCGAATAAATAATTTCATTTAAATCATCAAAGGAAGCTTTATAACTTGGTTTCCATTGAGGGTTATCTGGATATTTAAAATCAACATGATGGTGATCAATAAATTCTTTATAAAGACGATTAATTGGCAGCGTGTAAAACTCAAATTCAAAATCGTGCTGCTGGGCGAACAAAGTAAGTAATTTTTGACTGAAGCCATAATAATCTGCACCATTTGTTCCACTACCATCAAAGTAAGGTAGATACTCTATATTCTCTACGCCGACGACATAGTGGGTTGCCGACTTAGCATCTGTAATAAAAATTAATAAAGCTAAAGGCAAATACATTAACTGCGTTGTTATTTTTATAAATTGATTCATTTACAACCTAAGTAATATTATTGATGTGTAGCTCAACGCTTTAATTTTAACAAATTTGCAAAGAATATGATAAATCTATTTTATTTTATGCAAAAAAAAAGCCTGATTAAAATCAGGCTTTACAAAGTAAAAGGTTTAGCTTTTATCTCTTGGTACAAAATCGAGTACTGTTGCGTTTATACAGTAGCGGTCTGTGCCTCTAGGGCCTTCTCCTGGGAATAAATGACCAAGATGAATACCTGTACTTTTAGAACGTAGCTCAATACGTGTTATTCCCCAGCTGCTATCGTCATGCTGCGTTACACTACTTTTTACTGGGTGCTTAAACGACAACCAACCAGTACCGGAGTTAAACCTATCGCTTGTATCAAATAGTGGCTCTCCACTTAATTTATCAACAAAAGTACCATCAGGTGTATTTTTAAACTCTTTGTACTCTTTACAATAAGGTCTATCTGTTCGTGCATCGAATGCAACTTTATAAGCATCACTGTTACCTAATTTAAAAGCGCCTAATGCTTTATAAAACTCTTCAGGTGTTGCATAGCCTTGACGGCCATATACCTCAACGCCATTTTCTAGAAACAAAATAGTCGGCGTTGCCCACGTGGCTGACTTAATAGTTAAATCATTAAGTTGGTCAGCATGGCGAAATGTCATAGGTATTGTGCCTTTGTAATCATTTGCGACTGCTTTTTTAAATTTTTCACAGTACGGGCAGTAATCACGGGAATCAAGTACCACTATTTGCTTACCTGCGAGTAGAGCACTGTTGTCTGCTTTTTCTACGGGTGTTTTATTAAAAACTATGCCTGTAGAATGATCGGGGCAATAGCCATTAGGGTTCTTTTCTAGATAATTTTGGTGATATTCTTCTGCCGATACAAAACCTGTAAGCGGTTTAATAACCGTTTCGATTTTGCCGTAGCTCGCATCAGTTAAAAGCTGCTGATATTGCGATTTAACTTGCTCAGCTACTTTAGCTTGTGCATCAGTAGTCGTTAATACAATTGAACGGTATTGCGTACCGATGTCGTTACCTTGGCGATTTTTTTGCGTAGGATCGTGACTTTCAAAATAGTTTTTTAAGAGATCTTCTGCTGAAATTATATTGCTGTTATACATAACTTGCACAACTTCAGCATAATTGTTCTCGTCAAAACGACGAGACTGATCAGTAATATTTCTGTACGTTGCTTTAAACCCATTACCGTCAGCATAACCCGACTCAGCATCAATAACGCCATTAAGCGCTTCGTAGCGTTTTTCTGCTCCCCAAAAACAACCAGACCCCAGTACAATGGTTTCTACATGCATGGTGGCTTCTACATTACTGTGTTCTACCTTTTCCATAGATAAAGCAAAGCTGCCTGCGCTAAATATAATAGCAGCGCCTGATAAATATAATAAATGCTGGTGTTTCATAAAGTACCTCATAAACAAGTGCGTGCTAATTAAGACCTCCTTATCTTAATTTTCATTTCAACCTAATTACTTATTTAGTACGAAATGTATTAAGTTTTAGTCCTCAATAAGTTAAATACGATTAATTGAATATAAAAACACTCTTAAAGTAAGCTGGGTAAATAAACACTAAACATAACGACTTAGTCGCAATGGTGTAAATAAATTAATAAAACTGTGTTACGTTTAAATTATGTTGTACAAATAGGTTTATTTAATGAAGCCAGCTCCCCATATTTATGCATTAACAAACAGTAGTTTACTGCTTGATGCATCGCATTTAGACGCTATAGATAGACTCTCTATTCAAAAGAAAATTTGGGCTTTAACCAGCCACTGTAAATGCACTGATGAATTTACCGATTTGGTGCCAGCCATGAACTCGCTCACTCTCTATTTAAAATCAGATAAACACTTAAATAAGTGGTTAAAAGTGCTACCTTCGCTGTGGAATGATATTAAAACGAGTACTTTTAAAGGGCAACATCACTTAATCGAAACCATATACAAGGGTGAGGATATTAATTACGTGGCTCGTTATCATAATTTAAGCGCTGATGAGGTTATTAATATTCATAGTAAAACCAAATACCACGTTTTATTTTTAGGCTTTCAGCCCGGTTTTGCCTACCTACATGGCTTAAATCAGCAATTACATACACCAAGGCGTGATGAGCCACGCATTAAAGTTCCTAAAGGCTCTGTTGCGATAGGTGCTGAACAAACCGGAATTTACCCCGCAGATACCCCTGGTGGTTGGCACATAATAGGTCATACAGATACTGCTTTGTTTGATTCGACCTCGGAGCAACCTTGTTTAATTCAACCAGGCGATACGCTTGAATTTGTTCCGCTAGTTAATAAAGGAGCAACTCATGATTAAAGTACTTAGAAGTGGTGTATTACTTACAATTCAAGATTTTGGCCGTGAAGGCTACCGCCATTTAGGTGTAAGCAAAGCGGGTAGCTTAGACCCATTTGCACAAATAATTGCTAATAGATTACTTAACAATAACGACAATGATGCCGTTTTAGAAATAACCGTTGGTTTGTGCGAGCTGGAATTCACCTGCGACACAGTAATTGCGCTTCATGGTGCAGATTTGCAAGCAACCCTTGATGGACAAGCAATTTACCCTGGTTGGACATACGCAGTAAAAAACAAACAAGTACTGAGCTTTGCTACTGGTAGAGCCGGCTTAAGAGCTTATTTAGCAGTGAAAGGCGGTATACAAAATACTGATGTTATGGGCTCTAAATCTACAGATTTAAACGCATGTTTTGGTGGTATTGAAGGTAGAGCTCTCGCCACTGGTGATGAAATACCTATTACTCCTTATTATGGAGAGTTTATAAAAGTAGGCGCAATTGCTCCCGCCCAGCGCAAGCTTATACGACTGCACCCAAGTCCTCATGCTAATTTATTAGGCGAGCCTTTACTTAACAACTTTGTATCTACCGCATTTAAAGTTAGTAGTAACAGCAACCGAATGGGCGTAAGGCTTGAGCATAAAAATAATTTGGCACATTCGCACTCTTTGCCATCACTAGGGGTGAGTCCTGGGAGTATTCAACTGCCACCGAATGGTGAGCCTATTGTGCTACTTAACGATGGTCAAACAACCGGGGGCTACCCTCTTTTAGGGACTGTAATTGAAGCCGACTTACATCAATTTGCACAATTTAGACCTTTAGATACTGTTGAATTTAAATATGTAACGTTTGAAGAAGCAGCAAAGGCGAAGCAGAAACTTGACGGGCACCTACATCAATTGAGCCTTGCACTTAAAAATAACCTATAAAATATTCTAGAATCAACACGCCCTAGATTTAAAAAATAGGTACCATGTAATAAAGGTTCAAATTCCGACGGCCGTTTCCTTACTCGCCGTTAATATTATTTTAATGTATAGCTTGGTGTTTAATGACTAAATCAACTTCTACTATGCCGTGTGTATTAATAACTGGCTTTGCTCCTTTTGGTGGCGAAGCTATAAACCCTTCTTGGCAAGCAGTGCAAAAACTTGATGAAACTATCATCATGAAACACAAAATATGTACACTAGAACTTGCCTGTGAATTTAATACGTCTATCAGTCAGCTTATAAACGCCATTGAGTCGCACAATCCGGCGGTTGTTTTATGTATAGGCCAAGCTGGTGGGCGCAGCGAAATATCAATTGAGCGTATTGCAATAAACGTTGACGATGCACGCATTAAAGACAATGCAGGTAAGCAGCCTATCGATACACCAATAGAAAAAAATGGCCCTGATGCCTATTTCACAAACTTACCAATAAAGCGCATGTTACAAGCATTGCACAACAGCAATATACCTGCTGCCATTTCCAATACAGCAGGTACTTATGTGTGTAATCACGTTATGTATGGTCTTATGCATTACATAAATGATCACTGCGCTGTAATGAAAGGTGGCTTTGTGCATATTCCTTATTTACCAAGCCAAGCTGTGCACCACAATGGCGCACCAAGCATGAGCGAAGAAACCGTTATTAATGCCCTGAGAGTTATGATTGCACAAGCTTTGAACAATAATAGCGACGTAAAAATAGCAGCAGGAACCACGCATTAACCACTTTGGTGCAATTACATCTAGCTTGGTGCATAAATTATTCTTAATTAATTGTAAAAGCTATGTGACTTGAGTAATTTTTTCTGATAAAACAAGGTTTCGCAGCACAGCAAATTGGCTCTGCTGCACACATAATAGGAATGAGGAGTTACTATGTGTTCAATTTTTGGGGTATTAGATATTAAATCTGATCCCACTCAATTGCGTACCCAAGCAATTGAAATGTCAAAGCTGCTTAGACACCGTGGCCCAGATTGGTCTGGTGTATATGCATCTGAAAAAGCTATTTTAGTGCATGAGCGTTTAGCTATTGTTGGTGTATCAAGCGGTGCGCAGCCTTTATACAATCCTGAAAAAACAAATATTTTAGCGGTTAACGGCGAGATTTATAATCATAAAGAACTTGCAGCAGAGCTAGATGTTGATTTTACTTTTCAAACTCAATCAGACTGTGAAGTTATTTTAGCGCTGTATAAACAAAAAGGGCCTGACTTTTTAGATGACCTAAATGGCATTTTTGCATTTTGTTTATACGATGAAGAAAATGACGCCTACTTAATTGGCCGTGACCATATTGGTATTATCCCGCTTTACACCGGTCACGACGAGCACGGTAACTTTTACGTTGCTTCTGAGCTAAAAGCACTTTCTCCAATTTGTAAGCATATTGAAGAATTTCCTCCAGGGCATTACCTGTACAGCAAAGATGGCAAAATGACGCCTTATTACAAACGTGATTGGGAAACATTTGATGCAGTTAAAGATAACAGCGCAGAAGCGCAAGACGTTAAAGATGCATTAGAAGCGGCCGTTAAACGCCAATTAATGTGTGACGTGCCTTACGGTGTATTACTGTCTGGTGGTTTAGACTCATCGGTTATCTCTGCTATTACCCAGCGCTTTGCTGCAAAACGTATTGAAGATAACGACGAAAGCGATGCATGGTGGCCTAAGCTGCATTCTTTTTCAGTAGGTCTTGAAGGCTCACCTGATTTAGCGGCTGCACAAAAAGTAGCTGACATGATTGGTACTATTCACCACCCTATCATTTTTACCATTCAAGAAGGTATTGATGCATTACGTGAAGTGATTTACCACATAGAAACCTACGACGTAACAACAATTCGTGCCTCTACACCTATGTACCTAATGGCTCGCCAAATTAAAGCAATGGGCATTAAAATGGTGTTATCTGGCGAAGGTGCTGATGAGCTATTTGGTGGTTACTTATACTTCCATAAAGCCCCTAACGCACAAGAGTTTCATGAAGAGCTAAACCGTAAAGTATCAAAACTGCATATGTTTGACTGTTTACGTGCTAATAAATCAATGGCGGCATGGGGCGTAGAAGCACGTGTACCGTTTCTTGATAAAGAATTTGTTGATGTTGCTATGCGTATCAACCCTGAAGCTAAAATGTGTAAAGATGGCAAAATTGAAAAACACATTTTACGTGAAGGCTTTGAAGGTTACTTACCTGATGAAGTGCTATGGCGTCAAAAAGAGCAGTTTTCAGATGGTGTTGGTTACAGCTGGATTGATACGTTAAAAGAGTTTGTAAACGAGCAAGTAAGCGATCAAGAGCTTGCAAATGCAAAATTTAAATACCCTATTAATACACCAGATTCAAAAGAAGCTTACTACTACCGTACTATTTTTGAATCGCATTTCCCTGGTGATGCATCAGCTAAATGTGTACCGCATGGTAAATCAGTAGCGTGTTCGACTCCTGAAGCACTTGCATGGGACGCATCGTTCCAAAACAATGCTGATCCATCAGGTCGTGCTGCAGGCGTTCATAACGACGCATATGCAAGCAAAGGTTAATACTCTTTGTTTAGCGAAGCGTAAGCCTAAATGGCTTACGCTTCGCTTTATAGAGCTCACTTCCACCAAATCTGTTTTTTATAGCCCTGCACATAACTTAAAAGGCTCAAGTGCTTTAATTGTTATTTATAAAAATGGGTTAACATCAAAAACAATGCAATATATTGCATCACAATCAACTTACCCTGCTACCGTATTTTTAAATCAAAATGAGATAACTAAACGCCATTGTAAAATTCGCTGGTTTAATCAAGCGAGTGAAATTAAACGCTGTGGACATGGTACTTTAGCAGCCGCTAATTTTTTAATAGACCATTTGGGTTATTGCCCTGAAGTATTTACTTCAATGAGTAATGAGCGCTTTACTATAAGAGTAAAAAAACAACGCGCTCAGCTGTTACTAAAAAGCATAGAGCCTAAAAAAAGCGAGTTAGCTGAAGGTGAGTTACAAAGTGTGTTTTCAGTAGCAATAAAAGCAGCCTATAGCACCGGTGATAAAAACGGTTACACGGTTGTATTATTTAATAAAGAATTTGATGAAGAATTCGATAAAGAACTTGAAAAAAACTCCGATGAAAAACAGGACTTAAAAAATTTACACATTGATTTTAAAGCTTTGAGTAAAGCCCATAAAAATGCCGTTATTGCGCTTAATATACAAAATAGAAATGAAAAAACTGCCATAGCGCAGTTTAGATACTTTGCCCCTCAGTTTGGTGTAAATGAAGACAGTGCTACAGGCTCTGCGGTATCTGTTATTGCCCCCCTGCTATTTAGACTACACGGTTTAAATAAAGCTATGCTTGTACAGCAGTCAAATAGTGGCGCATTGCTAAACTATGAGTTTAACAATGCTAAAGTTGTCATTTACTAAACATAACTTAAGTAATGCTTAAAGCGGTCTTAATAAACACAGGGCAAAATAGTTACTATCGTCTTGCCATGTTTGCTCTAACTTTAAATTAGCTTGCGCTGCAAGCTGCTTAAACGACTCGAGCGTGTACTTGTGAGAGTTTTCTGTATGGATACTTTCGCCTTCTATAAAGTCTATTTGCTGATCATTTATAATCACGCTTTGAGTACGATTACTTACTAAATGCATTTCGATACGGCTATGTTGCTCGTTAAAGCGTGACTCGTGGCTAAAGTTATCTATATTAAATGTGCCGTTTAGCTCGTTATTAATACGTTGTAGTAAATTTTTATTAAAAGCAGCGGTAACTCCCGCTTTATCGTTATATGCATCAAGTAACACTTGGCGCTCTTTTACTAAATCAACCCCAATTAATACATAACCATTTACACCGCATAAGCGATGGAAATTATTCATAATTTCTATGGCTTTAACTGGGGCAAAATTACCAAGAGTGGAGCCCGGAAAGTACACCAAATTAGTTTGGCTGTCTAAAGCGGTGTCTTTGGTTAACTGTTTGACCATTTGGCTGTGTGTAAAGTCTCCTAATAATGGCGAAATTGCCAAATCTGGAAATAACGGTGACAAATGTGCAAGTGAATAACTGAGCATCTCCTCAGATATTTCAAACGGTACAAAGGTTTTAACGTTTGCCATATGCGCTAATAAATAGGCTACCTTTTTACCCGAGCCACAGCCGGGCTCTATAATAGAGAGGTTTTCAGGTAGCATTTGAGCAATCGACTTCGAATGTTGCTCTAATATAGAAAGCTCCGTACGTGTTACGTAATACTCTTGTAAGGTTGTTATTTGCTCGAATAATGCAGCGCCTTTATCATCATAAAAATATTTACACGGAAGTGTTTTTTGTTGTTGAGTTAACCCATCCACAACGTCATTTGAAAATTCAGTGTCGGTTATGTTGCTTTGCTTAATCGCTGTTACTTGGCTCATACTATATCCTTAGCTAGTCTTATTCCGCTGCACATCCACGCTTGATGCGGGTAATAAAAATTACGGTATGTTTGTCGTAAATGGTTTTGAGGGGTAAACACACACCCGCCGCGTAATACCATTTGGTTATTCATAAACTTACCATTGTATTCCCCTGCTACGCCTTCAATAGTTTTAAAACCGGGGTATGGTAAATATGCACTGTTCGTCCATTGCCAGCATGAATCAGTTAACTGACTTATTTTAGTATCATCTTTTACTGGTTGAGGTGTGAGATAACGTTCTTCTGCTTCAACCAAATAATCGTTCTTAGCCGCATATTCCCATTCGAACTCTGTAGGCAAACGCGCTTTTACAAAATTAGCATAGGCACTGGCCTCAAAATAACTAACATGGCAGATGGGGGCATTTAAATTAAGAGGCTTCAACCCATAGTGTGTAAACTCAAACCACTCGTTATTTATGCGATGCCAATATAATGGCTGTGTTAATTTGTTATTTTGAATGTTTGCCCAACCATCGCTCAGCCAATACTGTGGGTCGCTATATCCACCGGTATTTATAAACTCTAAATATTCACCATTAGTGACTAACCTGTTAGCAAAGCTAAATGGATGAATTAATACTTGGTGCTTAGGTAGCTCGTTATCATATGCAAATTCGTCGTCGGCATTTGTGCCTATATTAATAATGGCTTGCTCAAAGTTTATAAAATTAAGAGGCTTAATATGAATTGGTTTATTTTGATTAGTTAAAAGTGATGTTTGATATTGTGGAAATAATGGGTTTACTGAAAAGTTATATTTGATGTCCATAAGCATCAGCTCTTGATGCTGTTGCTCGTGGTTTAATCCAAGATCAATAATATCTTTAATTTGTGGACTAACTTCGCTCTTAAGCAATTCAATAATACAGCTATCTACATGCTTTCTATAAGCTAACACTTCATCTAAACTAGGTCTGGATAAACTACCTCGGTTGGCGCGCTTAAATTGCTCTCCAATACCATTGTAGTAAGAATTAAAAAGCATTCTATAGTGAGAGTTAAACACAGTGTACTGCTTGCAATAAACACTAAGTAAAAACGTTTCAAAAAACCAGGTGGTGTGCGCTAAATGCCATTTGCTTGGACTGGCATCTGCCATAGCTTGTAGTTGGCAATCTTCTACAGTGAGTGGTTCAATAATAGCCAGACTTTCGCCTCTAACGCTGCAAAAGCGTTTAACAAGTTCGTTTTTATTGGTATTGTTTAAAGCGCATTCACTCATAATAGTATTAATCCTTTTCCTATCTATTTATAAAATATAGCTTAGGGCTGTGTTAAATCATATTCATATTACAACTTGATTAAATATACTTCTCAGCTTATAAATTTATACTAGCCCTAGAGAGAAATTTGCTCTTTGCTGCTCAGTTTTTAATTATTCTCATGTGTATGTGAGCATGTAGAATAACGCAGGTTTGTAACCGCACCGTTAGGTTACAAACCTAGGATCGATTAAACTACTCCTAAATAGAACAATTTTTAATCCTAAAAGGTCAACAAGCTCTAACATTTAAGCATTAATTAAGTTGCTTAAAAGTGATCTTTTTTTACTTAACCAAGTAAATTAATACTTTTAATAGCAAACTAATTTTTAACGTTCACTGAATTTATAATTTTAGAGCTTTTAAACAAAAGAATCATGAATTTGGCCATATAAACAGCGATTTAAATACAAATTCATTTACATTTAATATTTAACTCATACACTACTAGCTGTATGATCACTCTTCAAATTAGTTAGTCTTCAAATAATTACGGTATTACTTTTACTTAATATTTAAAGGCTAATGTAATTCGATATGACGCCGAATTTATTTTCGGCTTGTTAGGACAACTAAAGAGGTATTGCATGAAGGAAAATCATGACAAATATAGTATTGACAGTACAGACTACACTGTAGGTCAAGACAACGTACAAAAATGGGGGCTTGATATACATAACTCTGTTTTCGGCATAAGTGCCGGACTGATTGTCATTTTTTTAATCGCCATTCTTGTTACCGATCCACAAACGGCTAAATCTGCGCTTGATGGTATAAAAACAGATATCATCAATAACTTTGACGCCTTATTTATGTGGGCTGCTAATTTTTTCGTTGTTTTTTGTTTAGCGCTTATTGTTTCACCTTACGGTAACATTCGTTTAGGTGGTGATGATGCTAAACCTACTCATTCACGTATTTCATGGCTAGCTATGTTATTTGCTGCTGGTATGGGTATTGGCTTAATGTTTTGGGGCGTTGCTGAACCACTCGCTTATTATACAGGCTGGTTTGAAACACCACTGAACGTAACACCTAATACACCCGAGGCAGCAAAAGTAGCAATGGGCGCAACTATGTTCCACTGGGGCCTTCACCCGTGGGCTATTTATGCCGTTGTAGGGCTTTCACTTGCATTTTTTACTTATAATAAAGGCTTACCGCTTTCTATTCGTTCTATCTTTTATCCTATTTTAGGTGATAGAGCATGGGGCTGGCCAGGTCACCTTATCGACATTTTAGCCGTGCTTGCAACCCTGTTTGGTCTTGCTACTTCTTTAGGGCTTGGGGCACAGCAAGCTTCTGCAGGTATAGACCATGTATTTGGTACCTCAGGCGGAGTTGGTTCGCAAATCTTAGTCATTATAGGTGTTTCACTTTTAGCTATTGTTTCAGTAGTTCGTGGGATTGATGGCGGCGTTAAGGTACTTAGTAATGCCAATATGCTAATCGCCTTAGTTTTGCTTATCTTTGTTTTTTTAGTAGGCTTTGCTGTTTCTGTAGGTAATATCCCGACTACTGTTATGGGCTATATAGAAAATATAATTCCACTAAGTAATCCTCATGGTCGTGAAGATGAAACTTGGATGCACGGTTGGACTGTATCTTATTGGGCATGGTGGATTTCTTGGTCACCGTTCGTAGGTATGTTTATCGCGCGTGTTTCTCGTGGTCGTACAATTCGTGAATTTTTAATTGCGGTATTACTTGTCCCTACTGCTGTTACTATTTTATGGATGTCGATTTACGGCGGCATTGCTATTGATCAAGTAGTTAATGGTGTGGGTGAATTAGGTGCTAATGGCTTAACTGAAGTACCTCTGGCTATGTTCCAGATGTTTGATGCATTACCTCTATCTAATATCTTATCGTTTATTGCGATTGTACTAGTATTAGTGTTTTTTATTACGTCATCGGACTCTGGTTCTTTGGTAATTGATTCAATTACTGCCGGTGGCAAAATTGATGCTCCAGTACCACAGCGTATTTTTTGGGCAGTGACTCAAGGTGCGGTAGCCGCTGCATTACTTTGGATAGGCGGAACTGAAGCGATTCAAGCACTTCAAGCTGGCTCTGTATCAGCAGGATTACCTTTCACTATTGTATTGTTATTTATGTGTTTAAGCTTAGTTTTAGGTTTGCGAACTGAGCCTCGCCCAATTAAATAATACTTTTAGGTAACACTTTTACTTAGTAGTACTTTTACTTAGTAACAAAGCGCCGCAATTTTTTGCGGCGCTTTTTTGTTTAATACCAATCTGCTTATATAGGGTCTATTTAACGTTAAGAAAATTACGCTAGAACTAGGCAAAAATTTTTAACGACGTTATAGTAAAATTTAATTCGTTAAATTGATCAAAGATTTATGCAGGTTGGTATAACTATTTAAGATTATCAATTCGCTTAATAAAGTGATCTAATTGGTATTATACCCACAACTCTGAAATTGGAGTATCTACACGGTAATGATGACTCAGCTGCGCTTGTAATAGCTCAGCGGTAGCAAGAGCATCTGTTAATGCATTATGGTTTTGATACGCGGGCAAAGAATAACGCGCACGGCAATCTGTTAATCTGAGTGAGCCAAGTTTTGTGTTAAACAATCGACCTAATACTCCCTGCCTTGCTTTTAGTGCTCTTTTTTCTAACTCCATTGTATCAACAAGTGCAAACTCAATACCTTCTTTAAGCCTCAGTAATAACGCATTATTTAAAAAATGGCGCTCTATTGCAGCGTAATGCACCACGACAACTTTGCCACTTAGCGCTTCAAGTAAAGGTTCAATAATTCGGTTAAAGTCAGGAGCGTCATCCACCTCAGAGTGCGTTATTCCATGGATTAAAATAGACTCTTCATGCAGGTTACGTCTAGGTTGAACAACCCAATGCCGGCTGTGCTTACAATAAATACGCTTTAAATTAAATGGCACTAAGCCAACACTCACAATATCGTCGTTCTGGCTATTTAAACCTGTTGTTTCAAAGTCCATTGCTACAAAAGGCACATCTTCTACTGCGGCTTTATCTTGGTTATAAGCACCTGCATAAAAGTGTTTTAACAATTTATTTTTGGTGTTGTTGGCAAGCTCGTTATATCTAGCTTGCCAATCAAGTACTTTATAATTACGTGGATTCATAGGCTACTTCACACCAGAATTTGCTGTGTAGCTAAATTTTAAATAGCTTTGTGCTTTTTCTAAAATAGCAAACGCCTCTTTTAAATTTCGCTGCTCGAACGGAGACAATAAATGTGGATCTAAGTCATTATCAGGCTCTTCGCCCTTCTCTATTTGCCACGCTTGATGACGAATTCGCATCATAGCAATATACTCAAGTGCATCACGTAAATCTTGGGCTTTACCCTGCGGTAATAGTTTAGCTTCAATAATATCTTCTAAACGCTCAAACGAATTTTGTTTACGCGAACCAATCGCTAACGCATGCACGCGTATAACATCAGAAAGCGGTGCTGTACCTCTTCGCTTTAAGTTCATTGAACGTTTATGCTGGCCATTATGCTCCATAACAAAGCCTTTAAAAAAACCAAGTGGCGGTGTTCTATTTCGAGCATTTGCTGCCATGTTAGCTAGAAATATACGATTCGCTTTACTTTGTTTCGCTATAAATATTTTAAGCTCATTAGCCCACTTAGTTTTACCCCACACCCCGTCTAAATCAAAAAATATAGAACTATTAAGCAGCGCTTGTGGTTTTGGCTGAGCAATCCAATCAGCAAATTGATCAAACCACTCTGAGCGAGTTTTACGCCACTTTTTAAACGACGCCATTATTTCGCCATCACAATAGGTATAACCACATTGCGCTAGGCCATCACAAACAAAGTCTGAGATATTTTGAAAATATTCATTATGTTTTTCGTCGTCGTAACTGTCATCTAAAATTAATGCGTTATCTTGATCAGTTACAATAAGTTGCTCGTCGCGAGCCATTGAGCCCAGTGCAATAAAGCAATAAGGAACGGGAGGTGGGCCAAATTTTTCTTCAGCTAATACGAGTAATCTTTGCTTAAATGTACGCCCGATAACAGCCATGGCAGTACCAATCATGTGTGAATTTGCATCTTCATTAACCATGCGTACAAATACATTGGGTAATTGGCGTGCATAATGCGCTAAATCCTCAATTGTTTGTTGAGCAAGTATGCCGCGCACAAGTAATAAGCTGCTTTGCGATTCATAACGTAAAATATCAGAGAGTGATATAACTCCTATAGGACGTCTTTTTTGTACTACAGGCAAATGATGTAAGTTGTCTCTAAGCATGGCCAGTACGGCTTCGAAAATATAGTCATTAGCATCTAAAAGCACTAAGTTAGTCGACATAATCTCTTTTGCTTGAGTATTAAAATCAAGTCCTTTAGCCACTACTTTTGAGCGTAAATCCCTATCGGTTATTATGCCAACGACTTGCCCATCATCTTCCTCAGGGTCATCATTTATAGGTTTATTTACATCAGTTACCAAAACTGACGAAACGGCCTCTTCGGTCATCAATTTTGCAATATCTTGTATTGTAGATGTTGCATCTACGGTGACTACATCTCTGTGAATTAATGATTTTACTTTAGCTGTTGTAAGGTCATTGCCATCGGCTTGTTCAACAATAGCTTGATGTAAACGCACGTTACCATCTGTTTCAAAGTAATCAGCAAACGCATCAAACTCATCACAGTAACGATTAAATAGCTCAACATTTATACAATAAACTAACGTATCTTCAAGAGCAGTTGCAGGAAAACGCACCTTACGGTTCATCAATAAACCCATTTGACCAAATATTCCTGCAATGGCCAAACGATTGTATAGCTCACCATTTCGGCGATACATTTCTACAGAACCACTTCTAATCACATACAAATCAGATATGTCTTGTCCAAAACTTAAAATGTCTGTTTTTGCTCTAAAATAAGCAACTTCTACTTGTTGAGCTAGCTCATTAAGCGCTTTTTGAGGTAAGTCATCAAAAGGAGGATGTTGTGCTAAAAATTGTGCGATTTCAACTTGTTCGGCTTGCATAAATCCCTTCCTGTATGCGCATTAAAATGACTAAATATGTTTTGCAGATTAACACTATCATCGGAGTGTGAAAACAATTACTGCACAATTTTGGGCACAAAAAAAGAGCCTAAATAGACTCTTTAAATGTAATACTTATTGTAAAAATTTATTTACCACGCTGAGCGTCTTTTTGGGCTTTTTTGGCTTCTTTACGTTGCTGTAAAACAGCTTGTGCCTCATTACCAATATGACCTTCACCACGGGCTTGCGCTAATTCTATTTGCTTTTGGCGCTCCGCAAAACGTGTCCGTTGCTCGTCTGTCACTTCTTCAATACAATGATGACAAGATACACCTTCCATGTATTCAGGCTTTAACTTTTCGTCTTCTGTAATTGGCATACGGCACGCGTGGCATTGATCATAAGAGCCCTTTTGTAAGTCGTGATCAACCGCAACGCGATTATCAAATACAAAACATTCGCCTTCCCACATGGTTTCTTCTTTTGGCACTTCTTCTAGATATTTTAAAATGCCGCCTTCAAGATGATAAACTTCATCAAAACCTTGCTCTTTCATGTAGGCCGTCGATTTTTCGCAGCGGATACCACCTGTACAAAACATCGCTACTTTTTTATGTTTTTCAGGGTCTAAGTTTTCTTTAGCCCACTGTGGAAATTCGCGAAAGGTTTTAGTATTTGGATCGACTGCATTTTGAAATGTACCAATTTCAATTTCGTAATCATTACGTGTATCAATTAAAATTACTTCTGGGTCAGATATAAGTGCGTTCCACTCATTTGGCTTTACATAGCTACCCACAACTTTAAGCGGATCTACGCCTTCAACGCCCATCGTTACAATTTCTTTTTTTAGTTTTACTTTAGTGCGGTAAAACGGGCATTCATCATCGTAAGATTCTTTTGTTACAATGTTTTTTAAGTTTGGTTGCTCATCAAGCCAGGCTAATAAGTTGTCTATCCCTTCACGTTTTGCAGAAACAGTGCCGTTTATACCTTCGGCAGCGAGTAGTAAAGTACCGCGTACTTCATTTGCTTCCATCACTTCAAGCAACGGCTTACGGATAGCTTCAAATTCAGGTAAACCAACAAATTTATACAGCGCACATACTACAAAGTGATCGCCCGTTACATTATCTTTATGAACAACAGTCATTATATTTCCTATTTTGCCTTATTAGCCAGTATTGGCGTTTACCGAATCGTAAATCCGGCGCATATGGGGCGCGTATTTTACGCTTTTTTAGTTTAATTGCAAAAAATAGCGCTATAGATTGGTTTTTACTGTTAGCGACCTATCTGTGTAAGCTATAATGCGCTGATAAATTTATAGACTTAATTTGCTCATTTTGGAGAAACACACATTGCAGTTTACTGATCTTGGGATTGATACACGCCTTGAAACACAACTAGCACATCAAGGGATCACCCAGCCCACCGATATTCAAGCGCATGCAGTGCCTACCGCACTTGCAGGGCATGACATTTTCGCTCAGTCTAAAACTGGGTCGGGCAAAACCTTGGCGTTTTTATTACCTGCTGTACAAAGGGTTATGAAACAAAAAGCACTCAGTAAACGCGATCCTCGTGTACTTATTGTTGCTCCTACTCGTGAGCTTGCTACGCAAGTATTTACTCAGCTGCGTTTATTAATTGCAGGCACAGCCATTAAGGCCGTAAAAATACTTGGTGGCGAAAACTTTAATGACCAAATAAAAGCACTTAGAAACGACCCACAATTCGTAGTTGCTACACCAGGGCGTTTAGCTGATCACATTACAAAACGTTCATTACAATTGAGTGGACTAGAACTGCTTATTTTTGATGAAGCCGATCGTATTTTAGATTTAGGCTTTACCGAGCAGTTAAAAATGATTAACGAGCAAGCTAATCACCGTTTACGTCAAACGTTATTGTTTTCTGCAACACTTGACCATGCTCAAGTAGATGCTCTATCACGTAACCTATTAAAAAAACCAAAGCAAATTACGCTAAGTGCGGCGAACGAGCAACATAGCGATATTAAACAAACGTTATACCTTGCCGATCACCTTGATCATAAAGAAGCGCTTTTAGAGCACTTTTTGAATCAAGATGATGTTGGCCAGTGCATTATCTTTACAGCAACACGTTCTGACACGAGTCGCTTGAGTGAAGCGCTTAATGCTAAAGGCTTCAAGTCTGTAGCGCTTGCTGGTGATTTAACACAAAATAAACGTTTAGATATAATGGATTCGTTTAGTCGCGAAAACTTTAAAATATTAATCACCACCGATGTTGCATCTCGTGGTTTAGATTTACTAAGTGTAACGCATGTTATTAACTTTGATTTACCAAAACACGCTGAAGAGTATGTACACCGCATAGGTCGTACAGGACGAGCAGGCTTTAAAGGTAACGCAATTTCATTAGTTGGCCCAAAAGATTGGGCAAGTTATTTAGCTATTAAAGCATTTTTAAATGATGAGTTAAAATTTGCGAGCGTAGAGGGCTTAAAAGCTAAGTTTAAAGGCTTAAAAGAGAAAAAGCCTGAGGCAACGTGGGATAAATCTAAAGAAAAATCCGCCGCTGTTAAAAAGCCTGTATTTAAACGCAAAGCCAAAGCTAAAAAGCCAACAGCACCTATTAAAGCACCAATGAACATTGATGGCGATACACCAATGCGCCGTAAAAAAAAGACTGAGCAGGAATAATTATGAGTTACCTAGGAACCACACAAACATTATTTGTAAAAGAAGTGAGTAACGAAGGTGCTTACTTAGACGGTCATGATTTAGGTGAAGTGTTTTTACCAAAACAAGAAATTAAACATGAGCTTGAAGCGGGCGATAGCATTAGTGTATTTATCTTTTTAGATAATGCTAATTTAGCGACTGCGACAACTAAAAAGCCACACGCACAAGTAGGTGAATATGCCCTACTTCGCGTTAAAGAAATTAATAGTATTGGTGCATTTTTAGATTGGGGTCTTGAAAAAGATGTTCTAACTCCGTTCAACGAACAAAAACCACGCATGCAAGAAGGTCATTCATATTTAGTTCGTTTGTACCTTGATAATGCAAGCCAACGTATTTGTGCATCAAACAACTTTAATCGTTTCTTATCTAAAGATGAGCCGCAATATACTCACTTACAAGAAGTGGATTTAATCGTCGCTGGCAAAACAGATATTGGCTACAAGGTATTAATTGAAGAATCGCACTTCGGTGTTGTTTTTTACAATATGGTATTTAAAAGTTTATTTGTAGGCCAAAAGCTTAAAGGGTTCATTCAAAAAGTACGTGAAGACGGAAAAATTGATGTTGTACTAGAAAAGCCAGGTATGGGTAAAGTAAGTGACCTTGGTGAAACTATTATGCAAAAACTTAAAAACGAAGGTGGAGTTATTCCATTAGGCGATAAGTCTGAACCTGAAGCGATTAAAAAGATGTTTTCTACTAGTAAAGCTAATTATAAAAAAGCGATTGGTGGATTGTTTAAACAAGAGTTAATAGATATTGAAGCGAAATCCATTCGCTTAAGATCTTAGTCATAAATAATAGGCTTGAATTACCAATAATATCTGTTGGTAATTAACCTAAAATATACTTATAAGGCAATGTACATTGCGTATATTGCCTAGAGTAATCAAGCACTTCACCTTTCGACTCAATATTGAGTGGCGCTAAACGAAAAACCTTTTTTTCACATTCTGTTTTTTTATCATCAAGTTTCGATATGCATTCACTCACACTTACATGCTGAGATATGAGTGTATCTTCATTTTTGTAACACAGGTGATGAGCATAATCTTGCATTGTTTTTTTAAAATCAAACATATTGATTGGATATGTTTGAATTATATCTGTAACGGTTGTTACACCGTCATATGCTTTGTTAGAAAAAACATATTTATTTACGCTAAATCCCACAACAATAATTATTAATGAACCAAATAATAACTTCAAAACAAACCCCTACTTCATCTTCATTCTAATAATGTAACATAAAACACACATTAGGTAAGGGTTATTAGCACTATATTGCTGCTTTTTGTTAATTTATACTATAGAACTATTAACATCGTTGAGCAATTTTACGGGATTATCCGCTTGAGTGATGGGCCTTCCTATTACTAAATAATCACTTCCTGCATCTATAGCTTGCTTAGGAGTCATAATACGCTTTTGATCGCCGGCATCACTGCCTTCAGGACGTATACCTGGTGTTACAAGTTTAAAGTTCTCACCTAACTCTGCTTTTAATGCTTTAGCTTCTTGCGCAGAACACACAACGCCATCAAGCCCTGCTTCCTTTGCAAGCTTAGCTAAATATATAACTTGTTCTTGAGCTGATTTATCAACACCCAAACGCTTAAGTTCTGTCTCATCCATGCTGGTTAATACAGTAACAGCAATAAGTAGTGGCGCTTTGTCACCAAATTGCTCAAGAGCAGACTTAGCTTTACTCATCATTTCAAAGCCACCAGATGCATGTACATTAACCATCCATACACCCATTTTCGCAGCGGCAGTAACCGCTTTAGCTACTGTATTAGGAATGTCATGAAATTTTAAATCTAAAAAAACATCAAAACCTAAATCAATTAACTCTTGAACAAATGCAGGCCCAAAATAAGTAAACATTTCTTTGCCGACTTTAAGACGACATGTATTAGGAGAAAGTTGTTTAACAAAGTTTAAGGCAACTTCTTGATCATCGTAATCTAATGCTATAAGAATTTTTTTTGAGTGTTCGAAAGACATGACTATCCTAATGTATGGCAGTAAAATTATTAATATGGGGTTATTAAAATCCGTCTAAGCCTCGACTTGGAACAATGGTTTCCCAATGCTTACAAGAGGGGCAATTCCAATATATTGTGTAACTTGTAAAACCACAATGCTGACATTGAAAGTCAGGCTTTGTAGCAATATAAGAGGTTACAAGTTTATCAATTTCGTTAAGTACTTCTTTGGTATTTTTATTTTGATCGCCCATCAATTGCAGTAAAAAACTGAAACCACGAATAGTAGGTTGACGTTTTAAGCTATCAGTTAAAAATTCAAAGGCTTGTTTTGTATGCCCTTGTTCAAGTAAGGCTTGGCAATGTTTTATTTTAATTAATACACCGCCCTTTTCTAATAAATCACTGACTAATTCATGAAATTGATGCGTTAAATTTAATTGTTTATAACTGTGGGCAAGCTCATCAATAAATAAAGGCGCAAACAAAGTGAATTGAGTAACAAGTTCACGCCAGTAATAAATAGCTTTAACGTAATCTTCTTTTGCGTAAGCAACTAAACCTAATTCGTACAGGGGACGCACAGCTTTATAATTTAAGCTAATCGCTTTTCTCATTAGTTGGGGGGTACTGTCACTTAAAGCCGACTCACAATAAAAATTAGCAATCGCTTTAAATTGTTGTTCTTTTGAAAATAGCTCGCTATGGGCTTCAAACATGTTGATGCCTTTCTCCCATTCACGGGTTTGCGAGTATAAAGTAATAATAGGATCTAGCGCTTCTACATGCCCTGCTTTAACTAACCAAACTAAGTGCTCTTCCGCACTGTCTAGTAGCCCAGCCATTATGTAATCTTCGGCAAGTTCTAAACGGCTTGTTGCAGCTTGTTGTTCATTTAAGCTTGGGTGTTTTAATAAAAGTTCATGAATTTTTATTGCGCGGTCTAATTCACCTCTACGACGAAACATAGCGGCAAGTGTAGAATAGTGTTCAACCGAGTCGGCTGACACTTCAAGTAAGTTAATTAAATGCTCTAAGCCTTGATCTTCTTCTCTGTCGAGTAGAAACTTTAAGCCTTTGCTGTATTCAGAAGTGATCTGACGATTAAGTTGATGAGCTTGGTTTTTAGCACTGTTTTTACCCATAATCCAACCGTAACCGGCGGCAACAGGTAATAGTAAAAACAAAAGCTCAATCATAGTTAGGTGTCTTTATTCGCGGCAAGCTTTTTTTTATCTTTTTCAGGCGCTAATTGCTTTTTTAAACGGTAGTTTTGCCACTTTAATTGCGAAAATAATTTAAAGCTAATAAAACAACCAATCAAAACACCTAATAAAAAGCAGATACTTATTATTACAGCTAAAGGTAATGTATTACTGGCTATAATATAATTTATTTGTACTAACTGTGGGTTTTGTGACCCTAATACAAATGCACTGATCAGGCATAGTGCAACCAGAATAATTTTTAATACCTTGAACAAGTAACTACTCCACTAAGTTAACTAGGCAATGCTTTCATTTACGCGGTCGCGTAATTCTTTGCCTGGTTTAAAATGAGGTACATGCTTTCCTTCAAGCTCAACTGTATCGCCAGTCTTAGGATTACGACCTGTGCGAGGAGCGCGGAAATGCAAAGAGAAACTACCAAAACCTCTGATCTCAATACGATCTGAAGTAGATAATGAGCCGGCCATTTGTTCAAGAATTTCTTTTACAGCATTCTCAACATCTTTCACTGGAACGTGTGCGTGTTGTTCCGCAAGTGTTTCTATCAGTTCTGACTTAGTCATAGCGTTTCCTTAAAAAGAGATATAGGAAGGGCAAAAAATGCCCTTCCAACTAAAAACTAATTATATATTAGTCTTTTTGTGCATTTGCGAAAGCAGCTGCCATTGCGTTTTCAAACACTGGCTCTTCTTTCTTAAGCTTCTCTAGTACTTCTTTCTCTTCTGCTTCGAAAAGAGCTTTTACAGATAAGCTTAAAGTGCGGTTCTTACGATCAACACCAACGTATTTAACTTCAATCTCGTCGCCTACAGAAACAACAGTAGTTGCATCTTCAACGCGCTCTTGAGCGATATCAGCTACACGGATGTAACCTTCAACGCCTTCGATAAGTTCAACAGTTGCGCCTTTCGCATCAACTTCAGTCACTTTACCTTTAACAATAGCACCTTTTTTGTTTGCATCAAGGTAGTTATTGAATGGGTCAGCTTCGATTTGCTTAACACCTAGAGAGATACGTTCACGCTCTGGGTCAACTTGCAATACGATAGCAGTGATTTCGTCGCCTTTCTTGAATTCACGTACAGCTTCTTCGCCAGGTGTATTCCAAGAAATGTCTGAAAGGTGTACAAGACCGTCAATACCACCGTCAAGACCGATAAAGATACCGAAGTCAGTGATTGATTTGATCTTACCAGTAACTTGATCGCCTTTGTTCTGTAGACGAGCAAATTCCTGCCAAGGATTAGCAATACATTGCTTAAGACCAAGAGAAATACGACGACGTTCTTCGTCAATTTCTAAAACCATAACTTCAACAGTGTCGCCTAAGCTAACAACTTTTGAAGGATGGATATTTTTGTTAGTCCAATCCATTTCAGAAACGTGTACTAAACCTTCAACGCCTTCTTCGATTTCCACGAAACAGCCGTAATCTGTAAGATTAGTAACACGACCAGAAAGTTTAGAACCTTCTGGGTAACGACCAGCGATAGCTGCCCATGGATCTTCACCAAGCTGTTTAAGGCCTAGAGATACACGAGTTTTATCTTTGTCGAATTTAAGAACTTTAACTGCGATTTCGTCGCCAACATTAACGATTTCTGAAGGGTGCTTAACACGCTTCCAAGCCATATCAGTAATGTGTAGTAGACCATCAACACCACCAAGGTCAACGAATGCACCGTAGTCAGTAAGGTTCTTAACGATACCTTTAACTTCTTGACCTTCAACAAGGTTAGCAAGAAGCTCTTCACGTTCTTGTGAGTTTTCAGATTCGATAACTGCACGACGTGAAACAACAACGTTGTTACGTTTTTGGTCAAGCTTGATTACTTTAAATTCAAGCTCTTTGCCTTCAAGGTGAGTTGTGTCACGTACTGGACGAACATCAACAAGTGAACCAGGTAGGAAAGCACGGATTGAATCAACTTCAACTGTGAAACCGCCTTTAACTTTACCGTTGATAACACCAGTAACAGTTTCTTGCTCTTCACATGCTTTCTCAAGACGGATCCATGCTTCGTGACGCTTAGCTTTCTCACGAGAAAGAATAGTTTCACCGAAACCGTCTTCAATTGCATCTAGTGCAACATCTACTTCGTCGCCAACAGCAACTTCAAGTTCACCAGCAGCATTTTTGAACTGCTCAGCAGGGATAGCACTTTCTGATTTAAGACCAGCATCTACAAGTACAATGTTGTTCTCGATTGAGATTACTGTACCTTTAACGATAGAGCCTTGCTCTGCTTCAAAACCCTTTAAGCTTTCTTCAAATAACTGCGCAAAATTTTCTGACATACGAATATACGTCTCTATATATTATACCAATAAGCAACCATGCTGCATGGGGTTGTTAAAATAGCACTGGCATCCTGCTGGCGCATAAAATGTGTTTTAGCTTCGTTTAGGAAGCTTACCTTCAGAGATAGCAATATCTAATAAAGTTATTACTTTATCAAACACTTGCTGTGCATTAAGTTCGCTAGTATCGATCTCAATAGCATCCTCTGCAGGCACAAGCGGAGCAATGGCACGATTCATATCGCGCTCATCACGAGCTTGAATATCCTGTAATAGACCACTTAGTGTAACATCAAGACCGCGCGTATTCAACTCAACAAAACGTCTACGAGCACGCTCTTCTGCGCTTGCTGTTAAATATATTTTTAACGGTGCATCTTGAAAAACCACAGTGCCCATATCACGACCATCGGCGATTAAGCCATTTTCAGTGCGAAATGCACGCTGACGGCGTAATAATGCTTCACGAACGCGAGGTAATGCTGCAACCTTTGACGCTGCAGCGCCTACTTCTTCATTACGAATAGTAGTCGTTACATCTTCGCCTTCTAAAATAACTTTTCCTGCATTAGTTTGGCTATCTACCAAAAACTGCACATCTAAATTTGCAGCAAGAGGGACAAGCCCTTCTTCATTGTCTAATGCAATTTGGTGATGAAGTGCAGCTAAAGATAAAACGCGATAAATCGCACCACTATCTAGTACATCCCACCCCAACTTGTCGGCTAACAAGCGACAAACAGTTCCTTTACCTGAACCACTTGGGCCATCAACGGTGATCACGGGCATTAATAACGCCTGCATTTAAAACCTCCTGCAATGCACACCTAAATAAACCGCGACATTATACGTCAGTTATTAAAATATATCTGCTATTAGTGTGTAACTTTTGTAATTACTTCTAAATAGCTTATTCACTGACTGATGCTAAAACATTGAAAAATGTAGGAAATGTTTTATAAGTACACTTTGGATCATTAATCGTTATTGGCTTTCCGCCTACGGCAACCATAGCAAAACACATAGCTATACGGTGATCGTCGTAAGTGTCTATTGCTACATCGTTGAAGTGTTTAGGCGGTGTAATTTCTATAAAGTCATGCCCTTCTACAACTTCAGCGCCTACTTTTCTAAGCTCAGTTGCCATTGCGTACAAACGGTCTGTTTCTTTAACGCGCCAGTTATAAATATTACGAATAGCGGTTTTACCTTTAGCAAACAAAGCAACTGTTGCCAGTGTCATTGCTGCATCAGGAATTGCATTCGCATCTATATCTACGCCATTAAGCTCGCCTTTGCGAACAACTAAACGCTCATCATACCAATCAATTTTAGCGCCAACCTGCTCCATGACTTTAGCAAAGCCAATATCACCTTGAACCGATTTAGCGCCAACACCTTTAATTTCTATCTCGCCACCGGCAATCGCTGCAGCTGCAACGAAATAAGAAGCCGATGAAGCATCACCTTCAACCATAATACGCTCGATTGATTGATACTGTTGACCACCTTTAACGTTAAAAGTTGCATAGTCACTGTGCTCAACATCAATACCAAAGCGCGCCATAACACCTAACGTAATATCAATATAAGGTTTAGATACTAAAGTACCCTTAATAGTTATATTTGTATCGCCGTTAAATAAAGGTGCTGCCATTAACAAGGCAGTTAAAAATTGGCTTGAAATACTGCCGTCAATTTCAACTTCACCGCCTTTTATTTGACCACCTACGATTTTAAGTGGTGGATAGTCTTTGTGTTTTGTATAGGTAACATCACCACCCAGCGCTTGTAGAGCATCAACTAAGTGCCCTATTGGACGCTCTTCCATACGCGGCTCGCCTATTAGCTCGTACTCACCACTTACAGCAGCTAGTACGGCGGTTAGAGGTCGGTAGGCAGTACCTGCATTACCTAAAAATAATGGTTCGCTCGGTGTTTTAAACACACCACCAACACCCTCTACAGTGGCTACAGTGCGTTCTTCATTAAGTGTTACATTTACACCTAAAAGCTTCAGAGCACCCAACATATGACGAATATCATCACTATCAAGTAAGTTCTCTACAACAGTTGTACCACTAGCAAGCGCTGCTAATAATAAAATACGGTTTGATAAACTTTTTGACCCAGGTAAGGTAACTGTGCCATTTACACGAGAAATGGGCTCTAAACGAAGCTGCTCCATTAGCTATTTTCCTTTGCAAAGGCAGCCATAAAGTCAACTAGTGCTTGAACACCTTCAAGTGGCATTGCGTTGTAAATGCTGGCGCGCATACCGCCCACTATTCGGTGACCTTCCAAAGCAAGTAAACCCGCTTCGTTAGATTGAGCAACAAATTTGCTATTTAAGCTTTCATCATTCAACCAAAAAGGAACATTCATACGTGAGCGACAATGCTTAGCAACAATATTTGAATAAAAATCAGAGTTATCGATAAAATCATACAGTAAATCTGCTTTAGCAATATTTTGTGCTTCCATGGTTTTTACACCACCATTGCTTTCAAGCCATTCAAATACTTCAGCCGCTAAATACCAAGCAAAAGTCGGTGGGGTATTAAACATACTGCCCTGCTTTGCTTCAAGTGCGTAATCTAAAATACCAGGTTTTGCTAAACCTTCACGCTCTAGTAATGTTTTACGCACAATAACGATTGATATACCTGATGGACCAATATTCTTTTGTGCACCGGCATAAATTAAATCAAATTTATTAACGTCTATTTCGCGCGATAAAATAGTTGACGACATATCAGCAACAATTGGTGCTGTTGGGTGGCTAGGCACATCAAAAATCTCTAAGCCATCAACGGTTTCGTTAGGGCAATAGTGGATATACGCTGCATCTGCTGGTAAATCCCAGTCAGCAACCGCTTTAATAGAAAACTCGCCATCAGCATCATTACGTATGTCGGTAAAAGTCGTTTGAGTAAATTTACTCGCTTCATCTCTCGCGCTTTTTGACCATACGCCATTTTCGCAATAAAAAGCGGTTTTACCTTCTTGATGTAAGTTTAGCGGTACAGCACTAAATTGTCCTCGGCCACCACCATGCATAAACAACACTTCAAACTCATCACTAATATTCATTAAGCGGCGAAGGCTAGCTTCACATTTTGCAGTAACCGCTAAAAACTCTTTACTACGATGGCTTATTTCCATCACAGAAACACCCAAACCTTGCCAATCTAGGAACTCTTTTTGCGCTTTTTTCATCACCGCTTGCGGAAGCATAGCCGGTCCCGCACAAAAATTATATTTACTCATTACCTTTGCCTCATTCCAGTAATTAAAAATTTCAAGCCTGATCGCACTGCAAACAAGCTGTATTAGTTTTATTCAACAACATAAAAAAAAGCGGCTAAAGCCGCTTTTTCAATTTCAATTATTCAGAAGGAGGATTGTCATCCACTACTTCTTCAATAACCGTATCAACTGTTTCAACGTCTTCGATATCAATTAAGTCACTCTCAGTAACTTCAATCTCTTCTATACGTTGTAAACCAACTACTTGCTCTCCGTCAATAGTTCTGATCAAAATAACACCTTGCGTGTTACGTCCAACCGTAGAAACTTCATTAACGCGAGTTCGTACTAAGGTACCACGATTAGAAATAATCATTATTTCATCGTTGTCATCAACTTGCACAGCACCAACAACAGCACCGTTACGTTCACTCACCTTGATAGATACAACACCTTGTGTTGCACGACTCTTAGATGGATAATCTTCAAGCTGTGTACGTTTACCGTAACCATTTTCAGTTACCGTTAGAATAGCACCGTCAGTTTTTGGTACAATTAACGATACTACGCGTTGCTCGTCTGGCATTTTAATACCACGAACACCGGTAGCAGTACGACCCATTGGGCGAACACCTTTGAAGCGAATCTCAGGGTTGCCTTCTTCATCAAGTACTGGGTTACCGTTTTCATCAACAACGGTTGTTTCTTCAGCTTCTTTAAAGCGTACTACTTTACCAGCATCGGTGAACAACATAATTTCGTTGCTACCATCGGTAATATCAACACCAATTAAGCTATCGCCATCATTTAAGTTAACAGCAATAATACCGCTTGCACGTTGACGACTGTAAGCCGTTAATGGTGTTTTCTTAACAGTACCAAATGCAGTTGCCATAAAGATGTATTTATCTTCTGCGTACTCGCGTACTGGCAATATAGCTGTAATACGTTCATCAGCTTCAAGTGGTAACAAGTTAACAATTGGCTTGCCGCGCGCTGCACGACTTGCTAGTGGTAACTGATAAACTTTAAGCCAATATAAACGACCCGCTGTAGAGAAACACAATATAGTATCGTGCGTATTTGCAACTAACAGACGTTCAATGAAATCTTCATCTTTCATCTTCGTTGCTGACTTACCTTTACCACCACGACGCTGCGCTTCGTAATCAGACAATGCCTGATACTTCACATAACCTTCGTGAGAAAGCGTTACTACAACGTTTTCTTCAGTAATTAAATCTTCTAAGCTTATATCGTGAGCTGCGGCGTTAATTTCTGTACGACGTTCATCGCCATATTGCTCTTTAATTTCTACTAGTTCGTCACGAATAACTTCCATTAAACGCTCAGGCGTAGCCAAAATATATAAAAGATCAGCAATTAAATCTAATAAGGTTTGGTATTCACTTATAATTTTTTCGTGTTCAAGACCAGTCAACTTATGTAAACGTAAATCTAATATTGCTTGAGCTTGTTGCTCAGAAATATAATATTGACCGTCGCGAATACCTAAATCAGCGGCTAACCAATCAGGACGAGCTACATTGTCTTCACCCGCTTTCTCAAGCATGCCTTGTACATGACCTAGTTCCCACGGACGTGCTGTTAAAGCAATTTTAGCTTCAGCAGGTGTAGGAGATTTACGAATAAGCTCGATAATTGGGTCAATGTTTGCAAGTGCAATCGCTAAGCCTTCAAGCGTGTGTGCACGGTCGCGGGCTTTGCGTAAATCAAACACGGTACGACGAGTTACTACTTCACGACGGTGAATAATAAACTCTTCAAGCATTTCTTTTAAATTAAAACACTTAGGTTGGTTATTAATTAAAGCAACCATATTCATACCAAACACAGTTTGTAACTGAGTTTGTGAATATAAGTTATTTAGAATAACTTCGCCTACGTCACCACGTTTGATCTCAATAACGATACGCATACCGTCTTTATCTGATTCATCTCGTAGCGCGCTAATACCTTCAATTTTCTTATCTTTAACCAGCTCAGCAATTTTTTCAATTAGGCGAGCTTTGTTAACTTGATAAGGAATTTCGTGAACGATGATTGTTTCACGGCCTGTTTTTTCATCGGTTTCGACGTCGGCGCGTGCACGCATGTACACTTTACCACGGCCAGTTAAGTAGGCTTGTTCGATGCCCTTCTTACCGTTGATAATTGCAGCCGTTGGGAAATCAGGACCAGGGATATAATCCATTAACTCTAAAATAGTTAAATCAGGATTTTGAATAAGTGCCAAACACCCGTTCACAACTTCAGTTAAGTTATGTGGTGGAATGTTTGTAGCCATGCCTACTGCAATACCCGACGAACCATTCACTAATAAATTAGGAACTTTCGTTGGTAAAACATCAGGGATGAACTCTGTGCCATCGTAGTTAGGAACGAAATCAACCGTTTCTTTTTCAAGATCGGCTAATAACTCATGCGACATTTTTGCCATACGTACTTCTGTATAACGCATTGCCGCTGCTGAATCACCATCAACCGAACCGAAGTTACCTTGGCCATCTACAAGCATGTAACGTAGTGAGAATGGCTGAGCCATACGAACTATCGTGTCATAAACTGCACTGTCGCCGTGTGGGTGGTATTTACCGATTACGTCACCGACCACACGGGCCGATTTTTTGTAAGGCTTGTTCCAGTCATTACTAAGCTCGTTCATTGCAAACAAAACGCGGCGGTGAACAGGTTTTAAACCGTCACGTACGTCTGGTAATGCACGTCCTACTATTACGCTCATTGCGTAATCTAAGTAGGAGTTTTTTAACTCGTCTTCAATATTGACTGGCAGAATTTCATTGGCGAGATCAGTCATTTGATATCACATTCCTTCAGTATCAGCTCTCAACAACCCGGTATTGGGTATTAAGAGTATTTGTTATTATTACTAACAGCCATGCTATCACAATTAATTTCAATTTACAGGCGCAAAACTTTGCGATTTATCAATTTAGCCCTATATAATGGCCTCAGATTGACGAGGAAGTATTTTATGACCGAACATCAAAATGTAGATCACGCAGAAATAGCAAAATTTGAAGCCATCGCAGAGCGTTGGTGGGACCTAGACGGAGAATTCAAACCTCTTCACGAAATTAACCCGTTACGTTTAGATTTTATAGCAAACAAAACGCAAGGCTTATTCGATAAAGAAACACTCGATGTTGGCTGTGGCGGCGGCATTTTAAGCCAAAGCATGGCGCGTATGGGTGCTAAAGTAACCGGTATCGATATGGGACAAGAGCCTTTAACTGTTGCTAAATTGCATAGTTTAGAGACAGGCGTAAATGTAGATTACATAAAAGTACCTGCCGAAGAGTATGCATCACAAAACCCAGAACGTTTTGATGTAATAACGTGTATGGAAATGCTTGAGCACGTACCCGACCCTGCTTCTATCATTCATGCAGTAGCAGCACTTGCAAAGCCAGGTGCAGATGTGTTTTTTTCAACGCTGAACAAAACGCCTAAAGCATACTTATACGCGATAGTTGGCGCCGAAAAGCTGTTAAAAATGGTACCTGAAGGCACACATGACCATAAAAAGTTTATTAAACCTGCGCAACTTATTGCATGGGCAGAGCAAGCGGGTTTAAAAGTACGTGCAAGTACAGGGCTTTCTTATAACCCACTATCAAAGCAATATACGCTTAATAACGACGTTAGCGTAAATTACATACTTTATTTTGAGAAGTTAGCTTAATGGCTAGCTCTCAATCCCCTCTATCTCTTATTGAGTACGATGCATTTTTATTTGATTTAGACGGCACCCTACTCGATACCGCTGATGATTTAGGCGCTGCTTTAAACGCAGTGCTTATTAGTAATAAAATCACACCTGTTAGTAGTGATGTATACCGCCCTGCGGCATCTAACGGCGCAGGTGCATTATTAGAGGCTGGTTTTAAAAAGTTATGGGCTAAACAACACCAAAGCGAGCTTATTAAGCAATTAGTTGACGAGTACGCTGCAAACATAGCAAAACATACGCATTGCTTCTCTGGTGTTGAATCGTTACTTATCGCCCTTGATCAAAAAAAGATCAAGTGGGGGATCATGACCAACAAACCTGGCTTTTTAACCGATCCTTTAGTGGCTGCTATCCCCGCTTTAAAAAACGCCAGTGTAGTCATAAGTGGCGATACCTTGGCTGAGGCCAAACCATCACCGCTACCACTACTACATTGTGCAAAGCTTATGGGGGTAAAACCAAACCGTTGTTTGTACATTGGTGATGCCGAGCGTGACATACAAGCAGGCAAAGCGGCAGGTATGCACACTGCAACGGCACTTTGGGGTTACATACCAAGTATTGATGAAGCCAACAGCTGGAATGCTGATTTTAACTGGCAAAGTCCAATTGATGGTTTTAACTATATATAGTTCTATGTTAATTATTAAACACTATATATTGTGATTGTGTTAGTTTTCACACAAAGCTTGTCAATAAAAAAAGCAGTCAGAATTTATTTTTAAAATGCGCAAATTTAGCAGAACATTAGTTTACTTTTTAAACGCCTTTAATTAAATGGTCGTTTAAGTGTGAGCGTCTACTAACACAAATGCGTTATCCCAAAGTTATACACAAACAGGGGCAATTATGTCCCTTGCAAAACAACTCAGACCACATTAAAGTTTTATTAACACTTTGATGGAATTGATATTTCAACTAGGTGGAGGGGCTAACACCATACTCAAGGTTTGAATATGATGTTAGCAAAGACACTTGCTAAAATTTAGGAAAGCGCCCAAGTGTGGAAATTTGAGCGTAACTGATTCTTATATTATCGGCAAGTGACTAACTCAGATTTAGGATAACTAAAGTTGAAACTCAATATTTCTATAGAAATTTCAGAGAGTGTAATAATGATTCTTTTTAAAATTATTACACTGGGTAGCATGCTCTTCGCATAAACTTAAATGGGCTATCTTTTAGCCCATTTCTATTTCTTACCCCTAATTATGCTTTTTATTTCTGAAAGCATTGAATCGTGAACATTAAACAACTAACTTAGATAGTCCATTAAAACCATATATAGTGCTATGTTAATTATTAAACACTATATATTGTGATTGTGTTAGTTTTCACACAAAGCTTGTCGATAAAAAAAGCAGTCAGAATTTATTTTTAAAATGCGTAAATTTAGCAGATCATTAGTTGATTTCTGCATATTCTAACTTAAATGATTGTTCGAAGGTGAGTGTCTACTAACACAAATGCGTTATCCCAAAGTTATCCACAAATAGGGGCAATTATGTCCCTTGCAAAACAACTCAGACCACACTATCTTGTGATCTCTAAATTGAACAACACCAGATATTGTGGCCAAATGTTATTCAATTAAATTCGCCATTACGGTGAAACTTATAATAAATGAGTACTTACCTTGCCATTGCGAGGTATGACGCATTAGTCAAAATACATAATTCCCAAGGAATACAGGCAAATGAACCAACAGTTATCTGTAAGCAAACGTGACGGGCGTAAAGAGCCACTTGATCTTGATAAGATCCATCGCGTTATTGAATGGGCCGCCGAAGGTTTAAAAAACGTATCGGTTTCGCAAGTTGAATTAAAATCACACATTCAGTTTTACGACGGTATTCGCACTAAAGACATACACGAAACCATTATTAAAGCTGCTGCAGATCAAATTTCAAAAGAATCGCCTGATTACCAATACCTAGCGGCACGTTTAGCTGTATTCCATTTACGTAAAAAAGCGTACGGCCAATTTGAGCCACCACGTTTATTCGACCATGTAACAAAAATGGTTGGCGATAAACGCTACGACGCCCACTTACTTGTAGATTACACTGAGCAAGAACTAGACGAGCTTGATGCGTACCTTGATCATTCTCGCGATCTTAATTTTAGCTACGCGGCTGTAAAGCAGCTTGAAGGTAAATACCTTGTTCAAAACCGTGTATCGGGTGAGATTTACGAAAGTGCACAGTTTTTATATATTTTAGTAGCGGCGAGCTTATTTTCTGACTACCCACGTGAAACACGCGTTTCTTACATTAAGCGTTTTTACGATGCAGTCTCGTTATTTAAAATATCACTACCAACGCCTATTATGGCAGGTGTACGTACGCCGACTCGCCAGTTTAGCTCATGTGTATTAATTGAGTGTGGCGATAGCCTTGATTCAATTAACGCTACATCGTCTGCGATTGTTAAATACGTTTCACAACGTGCGGGCATTGGTATTAACGCAGGTCGAATTCGTGCGCTTGGTAGCCACATTCGTAACGGCGAAGCGTACCACACTGGTTGTATTCCTTTTTATAAGCACTTTCAAACAGCTGTTAAGAGTTGTTCGCAAGGTGGTGTACGTGGCGGCGCAGCAACATTGTTTTACCCGCTTTGGCACTTAGAAGTAGAAAACCTACTTGTGCTTAAAAATAACCGTGGTGTAGATGACAACCGTGTTCGCCACCTTGATTACGGCGTACAGTTTAATAAATTAATGTACTCTCGTTTAATTAAAGACGATTACATTACGTTATTTAGCCCATCAGACGTGCCAGGCCTTTACGATGCATTTTTTGAAGACCAAGAAGAGTTTGATGCGCTTTACGTAAAATATGAGCAAGACGAATCTATTCGTAAAAAGCGTATTAAAGCCATTGAGCTTTTCTCTATGTTTGCACAAGAGCGTGCAAGTACAGGTCGTATTTATTTACAAAATGTGGACCACTGTAATACACACAGCCCGTTCATTGCTAAAGTTGCGCCTATTCGCCAATCTAACTTATGTTTAGAAATTGCATTGCCAACTAAGCCACTAAGCAACGTAAACGACGAAGAAGGCGAAATTGCACTTTGTACACTGTCTGCGTTTAACTTAGGCGCCATTGAGTCACTAGACGAGCTTGAAGAGCTAGCTGAACTTGCAGTGCGCGCACTTGATAACTTACTTGATTTCCAAGACTACCCTGTACCGGCTGCAAAAAATGCGACTATGGGTCGTCGTACACTAGGCATAGGCGTAATTAACTACGCATACTACTTAGCTAAAAACGGTAAGCGTTACTCAGATGGCAGCGCAAATGCACTGACTCACAAAACGTTTGAAGCGATTCAGTACTACCTAATGAAAGCATCAAACGAGCTTGCTAAAGAACGTGGTGCATGTCCTAAGTTTAACGAAACAACGTATTCACAGGGCATTATGCCAACAGATACGTACAAACGTGACTTAGATAAAATTTGTGATGAACCACTTCACCTTGATTGGGATACATTACGTGCCAGCATTAAAGAGCACGGCATGCGTAACTCAACACTAAGTGCGTTAATGCCTTCAGAAACATCGTCGCAAATCTCTAACGCAACAAATGGTATTGAGCCACCACGTGGTCACATTAGCGTTAAAGCAAGTAAAGACGGTATTTTGAAACAAGTAGTGCCTGAGTACGAACGTTTAAAGAATAACTACGAGTTATTATGGGATATTCCATCAAACGATGGTTACTTACAACTTGTGGGCATAATGCAGAAATTTGTTGACCAAACTATATCGGCAAACACAAATTATGATCCAAATAAATTCGAAGGCGGTAAAGTACCTATGCAAGTCTTATTAAAAGACTTACTAACTGCGTACAAACTGGGTGTTAAAACCTTGTACTACCACAACACTCGCGATGGTGCCTCAGATATGCAAGAAGATACTCCAGAAGTGGAAGATGATGATTGTGAAGGCGGCGCGTGTAAAATATAGTTATTAATTTTTATTTTAAGCGGGCATTTAGCCCGCTTTTTCTGATAGTTTTTTGAGTGATAAACATGTCTTATACTACATTTAGCCGAAACCATAATAACCAAATGCTAGAGCCAATGTTTTTTGGCCAAACTGTTAACGTATCTCGTTATGACCAACAAAAATACCCAATTTTTGAAAAGTTAATCGAAAAGCAACTGTCTTTCTTTTGGCGTCCTGAAGAAGTAGATGTAAGCAAAGACCGTTTAGACTTTCAAGCATTACCAGATCACGAAAAGCATATATTTTTAAGTAACTTAAAATATCAAACTTTGCTTGATAGCGTACAAGGTCGTTCACCTAACGTTGCCCTACTTCCTATTGTATCGTTACCAGAGCTTGAAACATGGATAGAAACGTGGGCATTTAGTGAAACGATTCACAGCCGCTCGTACACGCATATTATTCGTAATGTTACGCAAGCCCCTGAACTTATTTTTGATGACATAGTTAGCAACGATAAAATAAGCGAACGTGCCGATGCTGTAACCACATACTACGATGACTTAATTAATTCAGTGTCGCTTTACAACCTTTACGGTGAAGGCAAACACGAAATTAACGGCAAAACAGTGATCGTTAATTTGTTCGAACTTAAAAAGAAACTTTACCTTGCCATGATGTCGGTAAATATTCTTGAAGCCATTCGTTTTTATGTAAGCTTTGCGTGTTCGTTTGCGTTTGCTGAGCGTGAATTAATGGAAGGTAACGCTAAAATTATTAAGCTTATTGCGCGTGATGAAGCACTTCATCTTTCGGGTACTCAGCATATTTTAAATATTATGCAAGACGGTAAAGACGACCCAGAAATGGCAATTGTTGCAGCTCAGTGCCGCGACGAAGCTATTAAAATGTTTGTAGAAGCCGCAGAGCAAGAAAAAGAATGGGCAGAGTACCTATTTAAAGATGGTTCTATGATTGGTCTAAACAAGCATATTTTATGTCAGTACGTTGAGTACATTACTAACGCACGTATGACCGCTATTGGCTTACCAGCACAGTTTGAAAATAACAGTAACCCTATTCCATGGATCAATTCATGGTTAGTGTCTGATAACGTTCAAGTAGCACCACAAGAAGCTGAAATTAGCTCATACCTTGTTGGTCAAATCGACTCGCAAGTAGATGCCTCTGAATTTGGTGACTTTGATTTATAATGAGTGACAAGTCTACTGCAAGCATAACGCTTGCAGAAAACAGCCAGTGTATAGAATTTACCACTGGCTGCCCTTCTGTTTTACAGTGCTTAGAATCCATGAAAATAGACGTTGCATTCCAATGCCGCGAAGGTTACTGCGGCGCCTGTAGAGCAACGTTAGTGTCAGGTAGTGTTGAGTATAACGAAGAGCCACTGGCGTTTGTGCGCGAAGGCGAAATACTCCTGTGCTGCTGCAAGCCTAATGGTGACATAAGCATAAATTTAAAATAATTTATGAACAAAATAAAAAGCCGATAATTTATTATCGGCTTTGTTATTTATAAATCAACGACCCAGGGAGATTGTTGTTTAATTATATTATTTTTCTTTTAAGTAAACGGTTTTCTTTTCTAGATATTGCTCTAAACCAAACTTACCGTCTTCACCGCCAAAACCACTTTGTTTCCAGCCATTATGAAAACCTTGATGCTGCTCACCCATACCACGGTTAATATATACCTCACCCACTTCTAATTCGTTAATAGCTTTATTAATATCAAAAAAGTTTTGAGTGAATATATAGGCGCTTAAGCCATAAATACTGTCGTTACAGTACTGTATTGCTTGATCCATATCTTTAACTTTTACAATAGGGAGTACTGGGCCAAAAGTTTCTTCGTGTACTGCAATGTTATCTTGCTTAACGTCTACAAGTAACGTTGGTTCGTACCAACAACCACCTTCGAAACCCTCAACAGAAGCAACTTTACCACCAGTGGCGACAGAAGCGCCTTGTTGAATACTTTGTTGAACAATGTGGTCAATGTTGTCTATTTCACGTTGATTACATTTAGGACCCATTTGTGTATCTGGGTTCATAGGATCCCCAACACGAAGTGCTTTTACTGCTGGTATAAATTTAGCCATAAATGCATCGTACACAGACTCTTGAACATATAAACGCTCAACACAGGTACATACTTGCCCGCAGTTAGCAAAGCGACCCCAAAGCGCACCTTCAACAGCCTCATCAAGGTCGGCATCTGCCATAACAACCATCGGGGCTTTACCGCCAAGTTCAAGCATTACAGGCGTCATATATTCTGCGCTAGTTTTATAAATTTGCTTACCTGCAGCAGTAGAGCCTGTCATGGTGATCATTTTAGTAATTGGGCTTTCACACAATGCTTGGCCAACAACAGAACCTGATCCATTAATAACGTTTAGCACGCCAGCAGGAATCCCCGCTTCGTTTGCTAAACGACCCAGCTCGGTGGTTGCTAAAGGTGTTTCTTGGGTAGGTTTTAATACAATAGAGTTACCTGTAATCAAAGCAGGTCCAATTTTACGACCAGCCAATGCCAGCGGAAAATTCCACGCAGTAATACCAACAACTACGCCACGTGGCACTTTATGAATGTATATTTTTTCATCTTCGTTATCTGAAGGTAAAATATCGCCTTCAATAGTAAGTGCATGGTCGCATGCATAGTCAATAAAAGTCGCTGTTACGTCGACTTCCATTTGTGCAACTGATAGCAATTTACCTTGCTCTGCAACAAGCATTGGTGCAAGAATATCTTTATTTTCACGAATTTTATTAGCAAACACGCGCAATATATTTTGACGTGTGCGAGCTGTCAATTTAGCCCACTTTTTCTGGCCTACATTCGCTGACTCAAGTGCATACTGCGCATCTTCTATACAGCCTTTTGGTATTTCACCAATTTTTTTACCCGTAGATGGGCTTAATATTTCAATGGTGCCACTTACTTTAGAAGCGACATATTCACCATTTATAAAATTCACATTATTATGAAAGTTCATTGTGCTATCTCCCCATCCATCCGCCATCAACCAATAAAATAGCGCCGTTTACATAACTAGCAGCCTCAGAAGCCAAGAACACTGCGGGCCCTTTAAAGTCTTCAGGATTCCCCCATCGACCTTGTGGAATGCGCGCTAAGATGGCTGCATTACGCTCTTTGTCATTGCGTAATGCTTCAGTGTTATCGGTATCAATGTAACCTGGCGCAATGGCATTTACATTAATGCCTTTGCTAGCCCATTCATTTGAAAGCGCCATAACCAATTGCCCAATAGCACCTTTACTAGCTGCGTAACCCGGTACTGTAATACCACCTTGAAAGGTAAGCAAAGAAGCTGTAAAAATAACTTTACCCTCGCCATGTTCTATCATTTGTTTGCCTATTTCGCGGCTTAAAATAAATTGAGCATTTAAGTTAACTTCAATCACTTTATCCCATAAATCATCACCATGCTCAGCCGCAGGAGCACGTAGGATTGTACCTGCATTATTAACTAAAATATCAATTTTTGAAAAATCACTTTTTACATCATTAATAAAAGAATAAAGCGCATCACGATCACCAAAATCACATTGGTAGGCTTTAAAGTTTCGGCCAAGGGCTTTAACTTCTTTTTCTACTTCTGAGCCTTCAAGCTCTAAGCTTGCAGATACACCAATAATATCAGCGCCAGCCTGCGCTAAACCTAGTGCAATACCTTTACCAATACCGCGCTTACAACCTGTAACTAGGGCTACTTTGCCTTCTAAGCTAAATTTTTCTAACATATTATTCATTTTAATACCTTTATAATTTTTATTATTGTGGATTACATTCAACAAGCGCTTTCATGCCTTCTGGATTTCCATCCATACTCGCAAATGCACTACCAATATCAGTTAACGAACTAACCGAACTAATGAAAGGTTTAAGATCTATTTGGCCCGATGAAATTAATTCGATAGCCCAATCAAAATCGGCCGCTTCGTATACACGTGCACCTAATAACTCCAACTCTTTCCAAAAGAATTGAAATAAATCGATTTCAGGTTTAACACTATGAATAGCCACCATTACTATACGACCCCGACGCCCTGCTATTTCGGTCATAGCCTCTATTGCGGGTTTTACGCCTGATACTTCAAATACAACATCTGCACCTTTTGTTTGTGTCCAACTATCTACATAGGCAGCTAAATCTTCTTCAATGGGATTAACCGATTTAACACCTAGCTCATCGGCAAAAGCACGGCGGCTTTTGTTAGGCTCAGACACGAGTACTTCTGCACCAACACTTTTAGCAACCGCAGCAACTAATTGCCCAATTGGCCCGCCACCAAGTACAACCACTTTCTCACCCGCTTGTAAGCGCGAGCGTCGTACATCATGGCACGCAACCGATAAAGGCTCTATTAATGCGCCTTGTTTTAAATCAACGCCTGCTGGTAATTTATGCAAAGTACGCGCTTTAACTGTCCAGCTTGACTGAAAAGCACCTGGTGTATCTATTCCCATAAACTTTAAGTTTTGACAAATATGCGTATGCCCTGCATTACACGTAGGACAATCGCCACACCAATCTAATGGGCGTACTACCACGTTTTCCCCTACAGCAAAGCCTTCAACGCCTTCACCTATTTCTGCAACAACACCTGATATTTCATGGCCAATTGTTTGCGGAATAGACACTCGTTGATCCATCACGCCATGGTATATGTGCATATCAGTACCGCAAATCCCAACGTATCCAACACTCAATCTAATCTCACCCGCTTTAGGTTTAATAGATGTGCCTTCAACAATGTTAAATGACTTGTTGCCTATATATTGTGCAGCTTGCATATTTTTATACCTTCAAGAATGTTTAATTAAATAGTAACCAAGTAATGCATCATTAAAACAATGCCGATACGAGGAATATCAAAGTGAACTATCACACCTCAATATGGTTTATTGTTAACAATTTACACCTAGGTATGTTGTTTGTAAAGCCACTCTTAATATTTAATATAACTTCAGAGCAGTAAAGCGGGCCTGTTAAAAACATTAAGGCTTGAGTAATAAAATTTACTTGTATGTTTTACTTTCAACCTATATTGTCAACAATTAACACAATGTAAAGAGGGACTATAGTGATTAAAAACAAAAAATCAATTCTTAGCTTACTGATAATTAGCGCTATAAGCTTAGCGGGATGCAGCCAAAACACACAAACGCCCAGTAGCCAAACAAGTAATAACGTTGTATTTTCTGATGTGTCTGAACAAGCAGGCTTAATAACACAAAAAAACTGGAAGTATGGCGGCCCTACCATTGCCGATATAAACAGTGATGGTCATTATGATCTGCTGCTAACAAATCACGACACCACCCCTATTCGTTTATTTATGGCAAATGGAGATGGCACATACACACTACAAAACGATATTTTTCCACGAGCAGATCTACACGGTATGTCGGCCGGTGATTACGACAACGATGGCGATCTCGATGTACTTATTGCACTAGGCGGTGGAAATGGCACCACACCTCAACCCCAGCGACTACTTAAGAACAATAATGGTAAATTTGAAGATAAAACTGTTGAAGCTGGCTTATCTAAAATGGGGGCTCGCGGGCGCTCTGTGCGCTGGGTTGATGTAGATGCCGATGGTGATCTTGATTTTATACAAGTAAACGCCGAAAAATTAATTCACGAAAACTCACCACGCAATATCATTTTTGAAAATCTCGGTAATGGAAAGTTTACTTATCACCCATCAGCTACTTTTGAAAATATAAAAGCCGAGCGTGTATTATTAACCGATTACAATAACGATGACATACTCGATATTTTTGCTTTTGATGGATACAACGATTTAACTATTTATCAAGGTAATAACGACTTTACCTTTGCCAATGTTACTAAAGATCTATTAGGTGCAAATAGTGAAGCCTACAAAGGCACGCTCGCAGTTGCACAAGCTGATATAGATAACGACGGCGATATAGACTACTACCTTGCTCGCGGAAAGCTAAGCTACGCTATCGCTAATAACAGTCTATCGTTTAATAAAGGCAGCAAACGGCTAGACCTGCGTGATGAAGGTAATAAAAGCCACGATGGCATAACACTCATTACCGACAACACAAACTCAGGAAGTCTTATACTAAGTGACTTTTATCACTTCCCGCGTGCCAAGCTATTAAGCCAAATGGATGTATACATAGGTGAGAAAAAAGAACTAATAAATACACCTAGTAAAAACACCACCATTAGCCAGAAAAAAGCGCAAGGGTTTCCAACTAAGCTTGATAAAACCGGCTGGTACATTGGGTATTTAGGGAATAATAAATGGCGAGTGGAATGGGTACTTACCGACAACCTTGCATGGGATGTACGCGCATCATTCAAAAATGTAAAAAACTATCAAAGCGATTGGCAACCACAAAATCTCGCCCTTCCTGATGTATTACTACGTAACGATAATGGTAAGCTGGTTGATATTTCATCTAAATTATCAGCATTAACAAACAGTAATAACTGGGGAGTTGTACCCGGCGATTTTAATAACGACACAAAAATAGACTTTATGGTCTATCGCTTTGGCGAACTAAAAGAGCGAGTTGCTGATGTTTTACTCATTAACCAAGGTGATTACAAATTTAAAGCAACAATCACTCACAACGCTGATACCGAACGTGGCTTAGACTCACACGGCGATATGGGAGCCGCATTTGACTTTAACCTAGATGGAAAACTCGACCTACTAAGCGGAGATGAAGATAACGGCCAATGGCATTTATATAAAAATACCACTGAGTTAAGTCACGCCCACTTCACCCTTATTAGAGTTGGATACTCAAAAAGTGGGGTTGATCCGTATGGTGCAAAAGTACAAATTAAAACAGCAACTGCGAACCAATATCAAGTTATTGGCTCACAAAGTGCTACTCACTCGCAAAGCTTACTTAATATTGTGCATTTTGGATTAGCACAAGCTGATACGCTTTCATCAGTTGTAATTACATGGCGAGATGGCAGCCAAAAAACGCTCACTAATGTTAAGGTAGACTCACTAATAAAAGTGGGAGAATTTAAGTAAGTCCTGTTTAATATGTACTAGCTCAGGCTTGATCTGACAGTTACCCATTTTTCTAATGATGACTGTTAGTTTAGATTTGAGCTAAATTATTTTCTGCCCAAACCGTTTTTCCATCCAGTGATGTTTTAAGTGGTGTTCGACCGCAACATACTTTCCCTTGATGAGTCCGATCATTGTTGTAGTAATCCATCCATTCGTCCAGATCTTTTTATAGTTCTTCCTTAAGCGTATAGCTAACAATTGAACGAACACCACTACCTGAAAAAAACACGCCTAATTTACGAAGCTCATTGCTGCTTCTATGATGGCCGTGAGCAGGATAGTCAACTGCATATTTAATGACGGCTTGCTCTGTTTCTTCGTCAACGCGATTCTTTATATTTAGTGTACGGTGGTTCTTTTCGATTAACGCATCAATCCCCCCTCATTAACGAGTTCTTGATAACGATAAAATGTATCTCGTGATACGCCCATGACTTTACAGGCTCTTGATACATTGCCTAGTTCTTCAGCAAGGTTAAGTAAACCGGCTTTGTGTTTTATGGTTGGGTTGTTAGTGTGCAACATGAGAGTTACCTTTTTGTTTGTTTTGATTTAAAGATTCGACACCTTTATCAAAACGGGTAACTCTCACTTTTTTCAAGTTGAATTGTCAGATATTGTCTGAACTAATACATATAAGTTAACTTAATATATTTTTGCCTTTATTCTCTTGTTGATGAATAGTTACTGGCCATCCTGGATACTGATTACTTGCTTTACCATCGGCTATATCTATTAAAAACTTATATGCTTCCATTGTGTATGTCAGCTTTTCAGAATCAAATGTAATAAAGCCAAAACCACTCCCTTTCTCATGTGCCTTTACATAACGATTACTGGATTTACCAACCTGTGGATTTCCTACCGCATAGACATAAATCTTATTACCGAAAGTGTCATTATATTCGCCAGTTTCGCCAAGGCCGTGTGCTGGCCGGTTTTGGTAAGGCATGCTCATCGAATCAGGTTTCCACCATCTTGGCCAACCGGCAGAAATAGCTGGCGTACAAAAAGCCCAATTGCTATCTCTTTGCTGGTTTACGCCATATTGCGATAAAGAACCTAAATGGGTATCTCCACAAATATGTAACGCCATAGAGTCACGCATTGCGTCAATTGCACGGTTACGTGCAGATGCAGGCCAACCACTCGAATCAAAATCATATTTCAAGAAGCGATCAGGTAGGGGCTGATGAGTAGAAATAGCAGCAAACACCGTTTGACTTAATACCGCTTTTAATTTATGCCCACGCCAATCGTTACCCCACTTTATAAGAAAGTTCTCTTGGCGGTTTCCTAACAGGTCTAAGCCGGGGGGATTGAATATAGGATTATAAAAAAGTGGGTCTTCATCTTGTCCCGTTTCGCCAACCGCAACATTAATACGCTCTGGGCCACTTTTCCATTGTCTGTCGGCAAGAATCGCAAAACCGACACCGCCATATAGCATAGTGCCATAATACGAGCTAATACCATTAGTTGGCGTTGGATCATAAGGATCTGGATTATGGTTGAGAGTGGTTTTATGTATCATATTTATCACGCGTGCAGAATCAATATAACCACCTAATGCACTTGCTGAAGGGTCTTTGGAAATGTTTTCCATCCTTGCACCACCTTCCCCCCACAAATTACCTTGGAGTACATCATGATCATCGGGCAAACAAATTGTCGGTTGATTACGCATTACCTCTTTGAAAGCCAAGCCAAACTGATAGAATTTGCGTAAGTAATTTAAAATCGCTAAATTATCTGGAGTACGAATTACACCAAATCCGCCATGACTTTCATAAATTTGATCACCAGAAAAGAACACCAAATCGGGGTTTAGTTTTTCGACATTTTGAGCAACAGGTTGGTACGGAAAACCATAATCATTTTGACACGTGAGCGCGGCCATTCGTAATTTTTCACTCGCTGGGTTCGCTTTTATAATCCCTGAATATATATCTGGGGTTTGTGTACCATCTGTGTGTTTTTCACGGTATACAACCCGAAAAGGCGTATCGCGTGTTTCATCCCAATTAGCAATACGAAAGGTCGCCAACCAGCCATCATGGTCTATGACTTGCGAATCAATAGCGAGTCACTGATCATCACGCTGTATTTGTAGTTCTATTTGCTGATTATCTTGTTCACCTATAGGCCCTGTGTAAGCACTCAACTTCATCACAAAGCCTTCATCACTCAATGTATCGTTTAACGAATACATAGTCCAAAGTATCGGACCAAACGCTTGTTCATCTATTACTGAAAATGCTTCACCTTGCATGGTCCAATTACTAAATTTATATCGTGCGCCCAACTTGTCTTCAGGTGCATTTTCATATGTGACGGATGGAATCGAAAAGTTACTCACCAACGCCACATTGCCTAATAATTCAGTGGCTGCAGCCAAATGAGTGAGAGTACCTATCACTTTTCCTGACGACGTTAAACTAGCCGTTAACTCTAAAGCCATGGCACCTGATTGAGGTGTTCCAGTCAGCGTTAAAGTAACAGCTTGATCCTCTATCGGAATCGATATAGGCACGGTGTTATTGCCTAACACTAAATCGTTGTTTTTAATACCAAGGTCATAACCCTGCTGTACAAAACAATTACTACGGTATTCATTTAATTCACTTTTAGCACCAAGACGAATACCCGCGCCACCATCGTTGCTGTTTTGCTCTAAGCGAGACACTTGCACCGACATTGTAAAAGATTGGTCAAGATGCGCTATTTGGTGAGTGAGTGAATGAACACTACGATTACCACCTCTACTTCTACATTCAGCAGCACCATTAACTACGCGCCAATCCTCCATTGGATTAGCCCAATATTGTTTTCCAAGCCATACTCTATCATACGTTTTATACCAATTATCATGATGAGATTTAGTACCGCGGGTAGTTGTTGAAGCCACTGTCCCAAAACTGCTAGTGCAACCAGAAATTCCTGTAGCAGCAACACCAGCAGCAAGCATTTTGAGGACTGAACGACGAGATATGTTTTTGTTCATAGTTTTAATCTCACAAATCAAATATTGTTAACAGTAAACAAACTATATTTGATTTTTTACTAAAGATCAGCATTTTTTTTTTCTAAAAACGGTTACAAATTGATAAAAGTTAATTGCAAGTATTATCAGAGATGTTTACCTAGACACTAAATATTTTAGCTAGCTTGTTATAAAAAGGTATTATTGCAGATAGTTTTCTTAACCCGCCCTATATAAAGCTTTGTTTAGATAACCGATTAGAGCTTCCCACTATGAGAAAACTACAGTAACAATTTCTAAAATGAGATAGATTCTCCACTTTCAGTTAATAAATTTTTTGGGCTTGTTTATAAGTCATATCGCCTTTTTCTACAGCGTCGACAACTTGCAATTTAAAGCCTAATGAATAATCTCGTGTGTTCTTTTAATCGGTGTATTATTTGACTTGGTCATAATAAGTCCTAAATGTGTAAACACATTTCAGGACGAGACAAGTAACAAAAGCCAAAAAGCCCGCAGAAATGCTGCGGGCTTTTTATTAGATTAAAAATTTAGAAATTAATACGGGTATTAAGTCTCAATGTCCGGCCTGTTTTATATGCGTAAACAGTACGTGATTTAGTTGCATCGCCTTCAAGCGGGCTGCCTTCAGAAAACGTTTGGCCACCAGCATTTAAGAAACGACTGGTAAAGTATTGTCTTACGCCTTCGTCGGTTACATTGGCAACTTGTAGTGATACCGTCATGTAGTTATTTACTTTATAACTTGCAGAAAAGTCGAGCGTTTTACGTCCCTCTTCCCACAGCGATCCGTTTTCCCATGAGCGTTGTACTAGCTGATCGGTTGTCCCTTGGTAAGATAGACGTAATTGATGACCATCTTTTTCCCAAAAACCCGTTACGTTGTAGCTATGCTCTGGCGTATAGGCAACAGCCAATGAAGGAATTTTTACATTATTATCAATCGATGATACTTCTTGATCGTACTTACTGTCTTGATATGTATAGTTAGCCTGCAAGCCAAGGCCGGACCAAATACCCGGTAAGTTATCGTAGGTTTGCATGTATTGAAGCTCTAACCCTTTAATACTTGCCCCTTTACCATTTTTAATTCGGGTGGTGTTAAATTTGGCACACATTTGCTCTAAGTCGCCCGAATACATCCACTCTTTTTGATAATCCTGGCCACCTTGAAAACGCTTAGGCATACATTTTTCTAAGCTATCTTGGCCTGCAATAAGTACTAAATCGTCTGGGTTATAAGATTCGCCCTCTTCGAGTCCCACTCCACGTAGGTCATCCATGTAGGTAACAATCGTTTCAGACTCTTCAAAGTTTGTCATGTCTTTATAAAATAATGATGCTGCTAATAATCCCGAATCGTTGAAATACCATTCATATGATAAATCAAGGTTTATTGATTCAAGTGGATCGAGTTTAGGATTGGTAAGCGTAATTGAGTTGTTACGGTTTTCACCGCCCCATTGTGTTTCTCTTACTTTAAAACCAGGACGTAGTGAATCTATTTGTGGACGAGCCATTGTTTTAGATGCTGCAAAACGAATAATGGTGTCTTCACTTTGCAAGTAGTTAATATTGATACTGGGTAAAAACAAATCGTAGTCGTGCTCACCAGTTACTGCAAACGAGCGTAAGCTTCTGTCTTCTGTTGGTAATAAGTTTCCATTTGCATCAAATTTACGCTCGCCATATATCCAGTTTTTTTCGGTTGATACATCAGAATGGCGCCATAACCACCACTCAGATTCATTTGGATTACCACGTACAGCGTTAGGATCATGACACGCGCCTTGAGCAGGAATAGCCACATCGTCTGATTTATCAATAGTGCCTTTTGTGTCGTAGCCTAGACCATCGGTTCTCGACCAGCGTATTTCTTCGTTGTAATCTGCACCATAAAATTGCGTTGCAGCACACAGTGGTAAGCTAGTATCACGCAACTCTGCTAATTTAAATGGGTCCATTAAACGAGCATTATTTGAAGGGTCAAATGCAAACTGTACACCCGATGCACCTTGCACTTCTACAGTCGTTTTTACATAACGCACACCCACATCACCTGTAACACGTCCATCTGCTAATTCAAAATTTAGCTTGGTGTAAAATGCTAAGTTATCTAGCTCTGTATTGCGAGTGTTTGAATCGTCTGTGGCAAAAGCAACTTCTGGACTCCCTAAAGCTACTTCAAATGCTTTAAAAGCCGAAAATCGATTCCACCCATCGGTTACATTGTCGCGGCCATAACCTAAATCAGCCATAAAATCGTCAACAGGAAACCCTTCACCGTTGGTTATTAAATCACCAGAAATATCTCTTAAACCGCTACCAAGTACTGCAGGTTGGCCTGTTGCAGGGTTTATAACTACAACCCCCTCGCCTACACTATTAAAGGCACCTTGCTGAGCATCTACATATTTTGTACGTTTTGACCATTTTGCACCAAATTCAATTGAGCGTACATAGCTTGTGTCAAGCACGTAATCAAAATCGACAAAGAGCGATTTTTGTTCATCTTCGACTTCGTTGAGGGTTCTGCCCATGTACGATAAATGCTGCGCTTTTAGCTCATCCGGATTAAATCCCGTGGTGCTGTAGTTATCCCATAGATTTGTTGGGTCACCAAAAGTGTCGTTTTCGCCGTAATCAATTAAGCCGGTGCCTGTAACTAATTTACACGGACCGCCTGCTGTACAGTCATAACCAACAGGCTCCATATCCTCTGGTGGCACATTTACTAAGCTCCATGCACTAATATTGGCAAAATTTTGCAGTGCAACGTACACTGAGTTTTCTGGTATTTGCTGCGTTTTAGAGTACCCAACGCCAGCTTCCATCGAAAATGAGTCACTAAAACCGTGATTCATATCAAGTGAGTAAACTTGGTTTTTATTTTCAAATTCACCTTCTGACTGCACTAAACCACCGTTACCAAAGCGGTTGATAAATTTAGTAAATGTATTCGTTTTTAAATCGATTGTACGCCAGCTAGCTTCAGGATCAGTAAATTTAGCTGTCACGCCAGAAAGGCCTGGGTCTTCACCTTCAACTAAGTTTTTAGTTTCCATTGAGCGCGTATTAATACCATGCATTGAGTTATTAACATCTTGTTTTGCAAGGTTTGCGTTAAAGTTAAACTCTGTGTTTTCACTTGCTCGCCACTGCAAACCTAAGTTAATACTGGTGCGGTCATTTTGACTATCAAAAAGCTGATAATTAACTAAACGAGGTGTAATACCTACCGCATTTTCAACAACGTTGCCATTTGTATCTGTTGCTAAAGGCGACTGAACTGCTGTCCACTCTGTAGCAGAGTATTGGTCTTTTCGGTATTCGTTAGTCTCTTTAACTGCAGTAAAAACCACGCCAAAGGTATCGTCAAAAAGCTTTTTCGACATCGTACCCGATATTTTATAATTTTCTTTATCAGATAAATCGTTGTACCTACCTTCTAAAGTCATAGTGGAAATTTCATAATTTAAATCAAGCGGCTTTGTAGTCGAAAGATTGATATTTGCGCCTAGCGAACCCTCTTCATGATCTGCACTCGGTGTTTTTACCACTTCAATTTTAGATAAAATATCGGATGAATACTGCGATAAGTCTACGCCTTGGCTAAAACCTGTAGAACCTAATTGCACACCATTCATGCTAATATTGTTTTGTTGTGAGTTAGCACCACGCACAGATATTCGTGCACCTTCACCATCAACGGATTGTACTGATACACCAGTTACACGCGAAAGCGCATCAGCAATATTTTGATCGGTAGACTTACCTATATCTTCCGCGTTAATCGAATCAACAACGTTTTCAGCAAAACGCTTATCATTAATAGATTTTTTGAGACTGGCGGCTAACCCGCTGACTTCAATTATTTCAATATCGGCTTCTACTTTCGGTTTTTCTTGTGTGCTTTCGTCTTGCTTGGCGTAAACCAATTGTGTTGCAAGTACTGCAGCTGTAATCGCGCTCAACTTGAACGCTTTGTTGATGATTGTCATGTGTGTTCCCTTTCTAAGGTATTATTATGTTGTCAGGTTAATCTTTTGTAAACAATAATATAATAACCAAACAATTGTCAACTGTATTTTGTTAACAATATTTATTTGATTATAAAAAACCAACTTAATGCGTAAGCATTAAATTGCTCTTAAGTAACAGTGTTAAAGTAAATATTTACACAGAGTTTATCGTCAATAGTTCTAGCCTAATCAAAATTCTTTTATATACGGCCAACCAGTAAACTGCTTTTCTGTTGATGGATCTGTATTCCACTCCCAGCACTCTAATTGATAATATTTTTTTGCATGGTTTATTTTAATAATTCCATAACCTTCACTTTTTAAGTTTCTGTCAGCTAAAAACTTACCCCACGTTGTATTTTGTTTAGCAAAAAGTTTATGCGTAACTTTTGGGTTAGCTGCCGCTAGAACTCGCATTTTATTGCCAAACGTGTCGGTAAAATCACCGGTGTTTTTGTCGTTGTTTCGCTGATTTGGTAAAGGTGCGTAGGGTTCAAACCATCGCTGCCAAAATGCTGCGCTAGCTGGGCCTGCAAAAAACAAGCTGCCATCATCAAAAGTATTGATTCCTTGATAGGCAAGCAATCCGAGGTGTTGATCTCCCGCAATTACTAATGCGTTAGCGTCACTTACTAGTTTTACTGCGCGTGTACGCCCATCAGCCGGGTAGCCATTTGCATCGTAATCTATTAATGCTTTGCCATTTTCATCGGTTTGAGGCGACCCCCACATGGAAGCTGTAATACATATTTTAGGTTTACCCGGGTGCATAGTTTGCCAGTCTTTTAAAAAGGCTTCTTGGCGTTTACCTAATAACTCACCCGTTGTGGCAAGCTTATTAGCTTTGTAGTCAGGTGGCGTTTTAAATTTACGATCCTCAACCATCGCAAAACTAATACCGCCATATTCAAATGCAGCATAACTAACCGGAATATCATATTTTATCGGTGTGGGATCGTAAGGGTCCGGATTATGCCCATTTTGCATACGGTAGATCATTCTAACAAGGTCTTTGTCCCACTTATAACCGCCGTCTTCCTCTTTTAGCATATCGGAGTGATCGCCACCATCGCCCCACAAGTTACCTTGCAGCACATCATGGTCATCAACTAAAACAAGTGTAGGCTTATCTTTTATACTATCGGCAAACGCCCAGTACCATAAGTACCATTTATATAAGGTATCTAGTTTGGCATCTTTGGTGTGGCGACCATAGCGAGTCGGGTATGTTTCGTAGTACTGATCGCCACAAAAGACATACATATCAGGGTTATGGTAATTAGCATTTTCTACAAGTTCAGTGTGAGGAAATAAAATATTGTCTTTGGTGTAACGTCCTAAATCGCGCTCGCTACTAATAAGGCGTGTGTAATGTGTGTTGTCTAAGCTTTTGGAGGTAGGAATAATACAAGAGTACAATGCAATCGTGAATTCTTTAGTATTTTGTGGGTCCTTAGCAATAGTGCCAAAGTATAAAGTGTCTTCAGGCTTTTGTGGGTTAACAATTCTGTATTGAGCTTGTTTTAAATAGTTCCAATTACTTAACCTAAACCTTGCTACAAACCCATCTTCAATTTTTGCTGTGCCTGCATGCTGCCAATCCAATTGGTTTTCAAACTTATATTGCAGCTCTACGCGTGAAAATTCTTTAATATTAATAGGCATTAACTGACAAGATAACTTGAGTACCTGTTTATTAACGCTATACATACACCCCATAACCGGGCCTAAGGTATTGGCATTATTTAGAGTTATTTTACCGCCACCGGTTTCAATATCACTAAACCCCCAACGTGCGCCTGCTACAAAAGGCTCTGAGGAGCTTAATAACGAAATCCCCCCTTGCAGTTGTTCTGCGGGTACTTTGTGAAGTACTGCAAATCCTAACTCCTGGGCTGTATTTGTGTTACTTGCCACAAGACGAATATCAAAATGGTGTGCATCTATTGGGTCTAAATGGCAATCGAGTGTTATTTTATCGCCGCTTTTATATTGTTGTATATTAAATGGAGTACGATTAATAATAGTAAAATCAAGCGCTTTGCTTTCATCATCAAACTGTCTAAATGATAATTTACCTAAACTGTCAAAGGCGGCAATTATTCCGCCATTTTCGCCACCAGCTCGCTGTGCTAAAGCAGCACCTTTAGCTGATAGCTCACCTTTGCCAATTCCTAATAAAAATCCACAAAAGCCCTCTTCATTCGGTGTTAAATTGCGTACGGTGGCTTTTATACGCCCACTTTGTAATGAGCCATTAAGTTGCCTGGTGAGTAACGATACAGTACGCGCTTCAAAATCTTTTCCTTCTCGGGTACATAAAAGCTCATTACCTATACGCTGCCAATCTTGTAGTCTGTTGCCCCAAAAATGCTTACCAAGCCACACCTGCTTACTAAAATTCGTATTATCTAATGGCGCAGTTGAGGTTAAGTCACCTCGGTATGATGCAAATAATCCGCTGCAACCACTTAACAGGCTTGAACTTAGTAGACCAGCGCTGAGTTTTAAAAAACTTCTCCGTTTCATTTTAATCACCTTTATTATTGTGTGTGGATTAGGGCGCCTTGTGTAGACAGTGCTTTACATAAGGAAGTTATACATTTGGATAGCCATTAGGGTTATTACTTTGCCAGCGCCATGTGTCTTTCATCATGTCTGCGAGGGTATATTGACATTGCCAGCCTAAAACAGACTGGGCTTTAGATGAATCGGCCCAAAAGGCAGCTAAGTCGCCATCTCGACGCTTTACAATGTCAAAGTTAATATCAACTCCGGTATACTCAATAAATGCTTTTACTATGCCAAGCACAGAATAAGGAGTACCAGTGCCTAGGTTAAATGCTTCATATAGACTGTGGTGTTGCTCGCCAAGCCATTTAAGGGCTTTAATATGACCATTGGCTAAATCACTAACGTGTATATAGTCACGCTCACATGTACCGTCTTCAGTAGGGTAATCGCCTCCAAAAATAGCTAATTTGTCACGTTTACCTACAGCAACTTGAGCAATAAAGGGCATTAAATTGTTAGGAATACCTAATGGGTCTTCTCCTATTTGGCCGCTAATATCTGCGCCAATAGGATTAAAGTAGCGCAGGCTGGCTACTTGCAAACCGGTATTTGAGGCGACTATTTCTTGTAGTATTTGCTCAATCATTACCTTTGTTTGCCCATACGGGCTTGCTGCACGCCCTAGAGGTAAACTTTCGGTATAAGGCACCGATGCGCCTTGTCCATAAACTGTAGCTGATGAGCTAAACACGAGTTTATCAACATTATATTTAAGCATGCATTGGCATAAATTTAAGGTAGACACCAAGTTGGTATAATAATACTCAAGTGGTTTTTCTATGGATTCGGCTACCGCTTTTAAACCTGCAAAGTGAATAACCGAATCAAATTTATGCTCGCTAAACGTGGCAGACAACTTATCGTTATCAAGTAAACTGGCGTGAATAAATTCAACTTTTCGCTTTGATAACGCTTCTACGCGAGTTAGCGATTCACGACTCGAGTTACTTAAATCGTCTATTACTACTACGTCAAAACCATCTTTTAATAAGCTTAAAACAGTGTGGCTGCCAATATATCCCGCCCCTCCTGTTACCAGTACTTTTTTCATTAGATTGTCCTTATGCTCTTATAAGTGATACACCAGCTGAAGGTACGCTTGTGTAAATCGTTTCTTTTAATCCTGTTTGTTGCTCGTACTGCGTTTCAATAGCACTAATTACATTCTCTACCAAAAAATTAGGAACAAACGCCACTACACAACCACCAAAGCCACCGCCCGTCATTCTTACGCCGCCGTGTTCATTAATTACTTTTGCGATAATATTCACAAGAGTGTCGATTTGGGAGGTGGTTATTTCGAACAAATCACGCATAGAGGCATGGCTTTGTGCCATTAGTGTACTTAGTTTGGTTATATCGTTATTACTAAAGGCTTGCATGGCTTCTAATGTGCGCGCATTTTCATACACAATGTGCTCTACACGCTTGGCTACTTCAACGCTTAATGTATGTTTTTTTGCCTCAAACTCATCAATACTTACATCGCGCAAGCTCGGTTTAGACAAAGCTTCTGCCCCTGCATAACATTGCTCTCGGCGTAAGTTATATTCGCTATCAAGCAAGCCTCGTTTAACGTTTGAGTTAACCATTAAAATAGTCATCTTTGGGTCAATGCTCACTTCAATTAAATCAAGTGAGCGGCAATCTATACCCAATGCTTGTCCTTGCTGACCACACGCCGATATAAGCTGATCCATAATTCCACAGTTGCAGCCCACAAAATTGTTTTCAGCGGCTTGTGCAATTTGAGCTATGTCTTTTCGCTCAATAAACAATTCACATAAATGATTAAATGCATAAGCAATACCTACCTCAAGTGCAGCCGATGAACTAAGACCAGCTCCTTGCGGGACATTACCTGTGATGCATATATCGCAGCCACTGAGTTTATGATTTCGTTTTTGCAGTTCATCAACTACGCCGCGAACATAATTACTCCACGTTTGCGTACTGTGGCTATTAAGCGGTTTATTTACTAAAAAGTTGTCGGTTTGGTTATCGCAATCAAGTGCAAGTACATTTACTACATCGTCAGTTCGAGGGGACACCGCAATGTAAGTAGCGTATTCAATGGCACAAGGCAGTACAAAACCATCATTGTAATCGGTGTGCTCACCAATTAAATTAACACGCCCTGGGGCTTTGACAACAAAGTCGGCATCGCGTCCAAAGTGGTTTGAAAAAGCTAACCGTGCGCTTTGTTCAACATTCATTTAGTGTTCTCTTTATAATGCGTTAGTGATTGTTTCTTCAAAATAGTGGCAGCTTGCTCGGGTGTAATATCACGCTGTGCTTCGGCCATCATCTCGTAACCAACCATAAATTTTTTAACACTGGCTGATCGTAGTAATGGCGGTAAAAACTGCGCATGTAATTGCCAAAATAAGTGGCTTTGACCATCATAAGGCGCGCCATGCCAGCCCATAGAGTACGGAAATGAACATTGAAATAAGTTATCGTAACGAGTTGTTATATTTTTAATAATTTCAGCTAGACTACTTTGTTGAGCGTCTGTCAGCTGTATCATTTGAGTAATCGCAAACCGAGGCAATAGCAGTGTTTCAAATGGCCATGCAGCCCAATAAGGCACAACCACCAGCCAATCATCGTTTACACAAACCACGCGTTCTTGCTTTTCAATTTCACGTTTTGCGTAATCAAGCAGTAAATTACTTTTATACTTTTCGTAATATCGTTTGAGGTTTTCGTGTTTACGCGCAACCAAACTAGGTAATTTATTTTGTGCCCAAATTTGACCATGTGGATGTGGGTTAGAGCACCCCATTACAGCGCCTTTATTTTCAAATACCTGAACCCATTTGTAAGTTTTTGATAACTCTATGCATTGCTCTTGCCATGTGCTTACTACATTTGTAACTTGCGAAACACTAAGCTCTGGTAGTGTTTTTGCATGATTAGGCGAAAAACAAATAACACGCGCAGTGCCACGCTCTGTATGCATACTAAATAGGGGATCGGTTTGCTCCACATCAGGCACACCTTCACGCAAGGCGGCAAAGTCATTAGTAAACACAAAGGTGTTTTTGTAATCTGGATTTACTTCACCGTTAATACGCGTATTGCCTTTACATAAAAAGCAGCTTTCGTCGTATTCTGGTTTAACCTCAATATCTACACTTTCTTCTTGACCTTGCCATGGGCGTTTAGCCCGGTGTGGCGACACCAACACATATTCATTTAATAATGGGTTTAAACGCCGGTGTGGATGCTCTGTCGGGTTAAATTGATTTTGTTGCTCACTCATTCTTTACTTTCCCTAGTTACTGTTTTGAAAGGTACCGGCGTCGAGCACTTGCTTACGAGGAGTAAACCGACAAATATAGTTCCAGTTCCAACTGGCATCGTATTTATGGCACAATCCCCAGCTAATTCCAGGTGCTGGATTTTGCTCAAACCCTTGCGCTGGTCGATATAAGCCTATCGCTTCTGGACCGCCTTTTATATGCGCCATAATTTCAAAATTAATACCGTCCTGAGCAAATTGAATGGTGTTTTTTTCAGGGCCATCGGTTGTTAGCAAACTAGCAATACCCCCTTTATAATTCCAAACAACGACCTCATGACCACTATTTGAAATAGGGTTATAAGGCGATTTAACATAAGGACCTAATACATCATCAGCAATAGCAACACCGTGTTTTATTTCACGACCACCAAAGTTCATTCCTTCACCTTGGGTTTCGCCTTTGTAGTACAAGTAAAATTTATTATTAAAAAATACTAAACATGGGTCGTGTACTTTATGACTATCAAAACTACCTTTAGCTGTTACGGCAAAACGACTGTCTTCATCACCAAGCCATTTACCATCTTTGCTTGGGCTTACAATCGGTTTTGGTGATTTTATCCACGGCCCAAATGCAGATTCAGAGTGAGCTATTGCAATATGTTCGTACTGACGATTTGTATAAGGTGTTTGTACTGTTTGATAAACCAAATAATAATGACCTTGGTGTTCAAACACTTCAGGCGTAAAAATTGCTCTGTCGTCGTAATCACCTGGTTTACCTGGGCTTACAGCTAAGCCTTGTTCTTGCCATGTAATACTGTCTTTTGAGGTCGCATGCCAAACTTGCGTTAAATCCCATGGAAATACTTTGTCATTCGGATTAGTAGAGTTAAAACCAACCGTTTCCCCCTCACCTTTGGTGTACCAACAATGGTAAACACCATCAATGTATAAAACAGATGAAGGATCGCGACGTATAACCCCTTCTTCATAGGCAAAATCACCCAGCAACGGTTCTATATCAAATTCTGTAAGCCACTGCGGGCCATATTTATCGTAGCCACGCTCTATTGCACGCTTACTTGCTAAACTTAATTTTTTATCAGACATGTTAATTCCTTACTTACCTAGGCTTATATTTAGCGACTGGTATACGTCAAGAGGTAAAATAGCGCCTTGATGCTGCACAACTTGTGAGGCAACACTGTCAGCCATTTCTAATGCATTTTGAGGGTTTTGTGCGCACATTCTGGCGGCTAAGTAGGTTCCGGCAAATGAGTCACCTGCCGCTGTACTATCAACTTGCTTTGCAGCGGGTGTAAACGGACATGACGCTTTAAGATCATCTTTGCAATAAACCTGCATCCCGGCACTACCAGCTTTAATAACAATTTCGTCGATATCAAATTGTGTACAGTACTGAACAATCTCTTCAATGCTTGAATGACCGAATAACACACGGTGATCATCAAGACCTGGTAAAACTACATTACTAAGCGCATAAGCACGCTCTAGCCATTCAATAGCGTGGCTTTTTGATTGCCACATACGCGCGCGATAATTAGGGTCGAACGCAATTGTGCAGCCTTGTTTTTTAAGAGCAGCTAATAATGTGAGTAAACCTTGTTTAGATTCATCATCTAAAATACCTAAACTAATGCCACTGAAAAACACCCAGTCTGATTCTTTCAAACCTAAATTAAATGGCTTTTGAGTATATAAACTCATCATATGCTTCGCTGCTGATTGATTACGCCAATAATCAAAGCTTCGCTCACCATCAGCATCCGTTGAAATAGCGTAAATACCCACGTTATAGTCTGCTGTTGTAATCACGTTTTGTGTATTAATACCTTCTTGTTGCCAACATTTGAGCATATTGGCACTCAGTACGTCGCTACCTACAGCTGTAAATAGCGCGCAATTTAGTGTGTTAGCAAAACGCTTTGCATACACAAGAGCATTGTAAGTATCGCCCGCAAATGACTGCTTGCATTCGCTAATACCTGTTGGTACTAGCTCAACCATACATTCGCCAATAGCGAGTAAAGTACTCACACACCCTCCTGTACTTTTTTAGTGTGTAGGCCTTCTAGGTAGACTTCAATTTCTTCTATCGATTTATTTTTAGTCTCTGGCATAAACTTAAATAACAATGCAAAGCCGGCTACACCCGATACGGTATAAAGTAAAAAGATGTTTGCAGCGCCTAAATTACTTAGCTGCCATGGGAAAAACTGCTGAACAAAATAGCTAATTACACTGGCTATAAATGCAAAGGTAGGAATGGCCACACCTCGAATACGAGTCGGGAATATTTCAGAAAATATTACCCACATAATTGGCCCAATCGAAAAGTGAAAGGCTGCAATAAAGCCCGCTATACCAAATGATATAAGTGGCGCGTTTATAGTTGCTGCGCGTGAAATTAAATCGCTTTCAAATAATTGCTGTTGCGAAGCTGTAAGTACGCTCGCTAAAGCCTGCTTAAATTCAATATCACTGTGATACACGGTACCAATTATGTGCTCCAGTCCTGTAATAGAGTTTAACGCTGAAAACGAGGTTATATCTTCAGCCGACAAACTATATTCTGCCTGGCTAAAGCCTAAATAACACATAAACAAACTAATTGTTGCAGCTGCTAATCCCCAAATAACAAGGGGTCTGCGCCCTAACTTATCTATCAAAGCAATAGCTACCACAGTAAATACAATACTGACTAAACCAATTAAAACAGCGTTAAAAAAAGCAGCATCAGTGCCGACTCCCAGTTGTTCAAACACCGTTGGAGCATAAAACATTATGGCGTTAATCCCCGTCACTTGCTGCACAATAGCAATAGTAAAAGCAATAATGACAGCTGTGCGAACACGACTTTCGAGTAGTTGTTTAAATGAAGAAAAATACCCACCTGTTTCGCTGTAATCAACCAAGCTCTCTTTAATACTCTTAAGTTGCTCTTGGGCCAATTCAGTATTTTTATTTAAACGATGCAAGATAGTTATAGCGCGTGTTTCGTTGCCTTTCATAACTAACCAACGCGGGCTTTGGGGAATAGTAAATAATAATAAAAACCATAAAATAGCAGGAATAATCTCAACGCCTAGCATCCAGCGCCATAAATTATCTTGTACATTCCACTGTGTTACCCACTCAAAATTACTGTGAGCTAAATCAACAAGTAAGTAGTTAGCAAAATACGCTGCGGATAATCCAACAACAATATTTATTTGAATCATAGACACTAATTTACCACGGTACTTAGACGGTGCAACTTCACCTATATACATAGCAGCGACCGATAAAGACGTGAATGCTAATCCACCTATAAAACGAGCAGTAACTAATAGCTCGTAACTTGGCGCGAAAACCGATGCAATTGCCGACAGTATGTATATAAACGCAATGCCTATTAAGGTATTTTTTCGGCCAAACATATTGCATATGTAACCGGTAATGACTAAAGCAAATAGCACACCAAAACCAGGCGCACTTACTACAGTGCCTATTTGGATGTCAGATAAATTAAATTCTGCAGATACAAAACGAACCGTACCTGAAATAAGAGCAGCGTCTAATCCAAAAATAAAGCCACCAAAGGCGACGATAAATGCAAAGAAAAACACATTACGTTTGCTACCATTCATACTTCTATCCAACTTTGTTGTTATCATTGTGTGTTGCTTTATATAGAGAATAAAGCGAGTGCTAGTGTCAAAACCCAACATTGTTAACAATTAACCATGAGTAATAACTTCGAGACTATTTCAAAATTAACGCACTTGCAACATCTATTTTAAGAAATCATGCTTTAACTTAAACTCTTTTACAATTAACATTAAAAATTAGTTAAACAAAATCAAAAGTTTATTATAAATAACACATAAAAACAAAAATTGCATATTGTCAACAATATTCAATTTGGTTTTTTTGTTGTATGGTATGTTAAATTGTAATTAAAGGTTGAACAGCAATGAAATATAAAAAGAACATACTACTCACATCGCTCTTACTTGCGCTAAGTGCCTGTAACCAACAAGAAATCAAGGTTGAAAAACCAACCAATGAGCCTACAGAGGTTAATTCAGCAGATACATTAATGTATTTATTTGCTGATGCTGCACACACACAGCTAACCCCAGTTCAATACAAAAGTAATGCAGCCACTGTAAAGGCAGAAAACTCTGTATTAGATGTGACATTTCAATCTAAGAAAAATTCGTACGCTAGTATTGTTTTTTCACCGGAAAAACCTTGGGATTGGAGTGAATTTAGTGATTTTAATCTTGCCTTTGAATTGGCAAACCCAGGAACACACTCTGTACAAATCTATTTAGATATCTCCGATATTGACGGTGCTAACTATACGCGTAGCGTTAATGTGCCGGTAGGTGGATACAACACGTATTACGCAAAACTTGACGGCCACGACCTTGCAACGCCCGATGGCAAAGAAAATGTAGAACTTAACTTTACCTCAGGACTTCGTTCAAACCCTGATACATGGGAGTCTGATGAGGTACAGTTTATTTCTATGTGGGGTAAAAAAAATCTTAACTTAAAAGGCATCGCTAAAATAGCAATTAGCGTGCAAAGTACATTGCATGACAAAGAGCTGGCAATAAAATCTATTTCACTTCGTAAAAACCCTCAATTTAATACTGCTTTTTTAACCAAAATTGTTGATGAATTTGGCCAAAATGCCAAACAAGAATTTTCAGGGAAGGTACATTCAGAAGCCGAGCTATTGAGCGACAAAAAACAAGAAGCAGCACAGTTACTTTCTAAACGCCCTACTAATCGCTCACGCTTTGGTGGCTGGGCAGAAGGTCCAAAATTAGAAGCTACTGGTTATTTTAGAACGGCTAAATATAATGATAAATGGTCATTAGTCGACCCTGATGGCTATTTATACCTTGCAACCGGTATTGATATCATTCGTCTTGCAAACTCAACCACACTAACTGGTTACGATTTTGATCAAGCATTATTGGCAAAACCAGCGGATGCAGGGGTAACACCTGAGGATTCAAAAGGGTTAAACCAAGTAAATAAAGAAGCGCTTAAAAGCCGCTTTGTAGCGTCACAAGTGCGTAAAAATTTATTTGAATGGCTACCTGATTATAATGAGCCTCTAGGTAAACATTTTGGCTATCGTAAAAGTGCGCATTCGGGTCCGTTAGAACACGGCGAAACATATAGCTTTTACGCAGCTAATTTAGAACGTAAATATGGTCAAAATAATGCAGATTACATGCAAAAATGGCGAGAAGTTACCCTCGATAGAATGATCACATGGGGCTTTAGCTCACTGGGTAATTGGACTGATCCGAGTTATTACGATAATCAAAAAGTGCCCTACTTTGCCAATGGTTGGATTATAGGTGATTTTAAAACCGTATCAAGCGGAAGCGATTTTTGGGGAGCCATGCCGGATGTATTCGACCCTGAATTTACAGTGCGTGCTAACGAAACCGTTAGTGTTGTTGCAAAAGAAGTTAAAAATTCGCCTTGGGCAGTAGGCGTATTTATTGATAACGAAAAAAGCTTTGGCCGCCCTGATTCCGTTAAAAGCCATTATGGTATTGTTATTAATACCTTAGGCCGTGATGCTAAAACAGTGCCTACTAAAGCTGAATTTTCTCGTTTAATGAAAGAAAAATATACCGATGTCGCTAAGCTTAACAAAGTATGGCACTTAAACCTTGCCTCATGGGTTGAGTTTGACAAAGGTGTAACGGTTGATATTAAAAACGAAGAACAACTGAGTGATTTTGCTATTTTACTTACAGCCTATGCCGACAAGTATTTTAGTGTTGTAGATGCTGCTATGGATAAATACCTGCCAAATCATATGTATTTAGGTGCACGTTTTCCGGATTGGGGCATGCCGATCGAAGTGGTTAAAGCATCTGCTAAGTATGTAGATGTAATAAGCTTTAATGCATACAAAGAAGGCTTAAGAGAAGATAAATGGGCATTTTTATCACAATTTGATAAACCAGCAATTATTGGCGAATTTCATATTGGCGCATCTGACTCGGGTTTGTTTCACCCTGGGTTAATACATGCAGCTAACCAGCAAGACAGAGCAAAAATGTATACAGATTACATGAACTCAGTCATCGACAACCCTTACTTTATTGGCGCACATTGGTTTCAATATATCGACTCGCCAATTACTGGTAGAGCCTACGATGGCGAAAACTATAACGTTGGCTTTATTAGCGTTACAGATCGCCCCTATACTGAAATGGTTGAAGCAGCTAAAGCAATGAATGAGTCTATGTATGAACGACGTTTTAAAAAATAATCGTAAATACAGCCATTAATTGTACATTTATTGGTCTATTGTAATGTGTTGACAATAGACCATTCCACTTTTTTTATATACACTGAGATAAGTACATGATCTTGACTAAATTAACAAAGCTTATTAATTAATGTTAGGGTCAGATAAAGTTAATCAAATTTAGGAATAAATATGGCTGGTAACAGAGCAACTAAAATTTTATCTGTAAAAGATCAAATAGCTGAGCAATTACGCTCAGATATAATCTCTGGTGAAATGCCACCACAAACTAAGTTAAATGAAAAAGAGCTGGCAGAGCGATTTGGTCTTTCTCGCGGCCCTATTCGCGATGTAATTTTACAGCTTACAAAAGAAGGTTTACTTATTTCTCGCAATAACTGTGGTGCGTCTGTAAATAGTGTTTTAGAGCCTAAATTACAACGCTTAATGATAAAACTTCGCCGTAGTATTGAAGAGTACGCAATCACTGAATTAAACGGTAATTTAACTGATCAAAACATTGCTGAACTAGAAGGCATTTTAGCATCTTTAGAAGACGCGCTCGATAGAGAAGATTATACCGAAGTAACTAAAATTGATATTTCGTTTCATCAGTATTTAATATACCAAGCTGGTGGCGAAGAACTTGTTAATATTTGGTACCCGTACGTAATGCGTATGCGCTTAAACTATAAGCGAATTACTTCAAGTTCTGAATGTGTAAACGAGCACCGCGCTATTTTAGAAGCACTTAAAGCTCAAGATAGCGCCGCAGCAGTTAAAGCAGTAAAACATAATATTAAGTAACGTACTTTCGAAGTCATTTTGATACTCCGCTATATAAACTAGCGGCTATGAAGTCATAAGGGCGTGTTGATCTTTGTAGATTGAAATTTTTTCAATCTAGGAGCCGATTTAATCGCGGCCCGAGATTTGTAGTCTAGTGGGCTACCGAGCAAAAGCTCCGCGTCCAGCTCACGCCCTTACCATCATCCACATCCATGTAGGTAAGAAAGAGTAAATCGCTCTCGTTTATATAAATTTCAGTTATAAAAAACTACCCTTTATTTATTACATTAAATGCATGAACACTCAATATCACTGAACGAGCTTTACACGCATTGAAACTGATGCGCTACGCCCTAAATTATCAACCACTCTTACGTCAAATTCGCCTACTTGCGGGTGCCAGAAAAAAGGCGTATCTCGCTCTACTTTACCAACAAAGCTGTTATCTACAAACCAATATAAAATACGTGAATCTGTATCTGTGATTGCGCTAAAAGGCAGGCCTTCTTGCTTCAACTTACTGGCTCTTATCGTGTAGCTAATTAAATTACTCGGGGATGTAATACTCGGTGCTGAGCCTCGTGTACTCGTGTCATTAATTAAGCATGAATCTAAATAAGGTGGAGGCTGGCGTTTAACAATGCCTGCTTGTTTAAATAATCTGACTAAGTCAGATGGCCAAAATTCATAAACTGCTTTTGTCGTTGTAGATTCATCATACTGACAAGCACGTAATCCAGATGCTTTATCAATATAAATTTCACGATGTACATCCGATACTTTAATTGGCGACTTACCTGGAATAAAAAGCCCTTTTTCTGTTTTAGGGCAATGCACATTAGGTAAATCACCTGTTGTTGAACAAATATCTACTTCTGTAATATTTAAACCACCTGGCTTTATATTGCCTTTGATTAAGCCGTAACTATCTAATGAACGTATTATTTCAAAAAATAAAGGCGCGGCTGCTTGTCGCCCAATAAAAGATGGGTGCCCTTCTCCTGAAAAATTACCAACCCATGTAGCTAAAACATACGGGCCAACAATACCTACTGACCATGCATCACGAAAAGCAAATGAAGTACCGGTTTTCCAATATACAGGGTATGCCTGCCTTCTTTCTTTTTGAAATGAGATCTCATCAACTGCACTGTTTTTACTTAGCATTTGTAAAGTCAGGTAGGCGGCCTCTGGGCTGATGAGTTGCTTGATATGTTTGTTTGGGTTGTTTTGGTTAATAGCAATGGCGTCTTTTTTTAATATAACTTCATCCTTATACACCCCTAAATTAGCTAACATAGCGTATAACTTAACGAGCTCTAGCATCGTTACTTCACTGCCGCCCAGCGCAAGCGCTAAACCATAAAACTCTTTAGGCTGAAGCTTTTTAACATCGGCTGCAACGAGTAAATCGTATAACCCAACCTTTTGTAAGCGATACATCAAATTAACGGCAGGCACATTACGGCTCAACACGAGCGATTCAGTGGCTGATATAGGACCTAAAAACTGCTGATCGTAGTTCTCTGGTGTATACCCTCCAAAGCGTTTGGGGGCATCTTTTACAAGCGTTAATGGATGAATTAACCCTTCATCTATCGCCAGAGCATAAATGAATGGTTTAAGGGTTGAACCTGGCGACCGTTTAGCCCTTACACCATTTACTTGACCGCTAATGTCATTATTAAAAAAATCAACAGAGCCTAATTCAGCAACGACTTCCATGGTTTTATAATTTAGTAAAATAGCAGACGTATTACTAAGCCCGTCTCTTTGCCTACGATTAATATAATTTTTTGCATGGCGCTGAAGTAAGTTTTGTAAATTAAGGTCTATCGACGTTTTATATTCTCCCGGCTTTAGGTGCGGGTACTCGCTTTGTAAATTATTAATAAAATGTGGGGCTTCAAAAGGTAAGTCTGAAGAGGCATATACCTTTATCGGTAATTGCATAGCTGCTAGCCAATGTTTATCCTCTGGATATTTTTCAAGCCAACGAGTAAACAGTTTTTTTCTTGTTTCTAGCAATACCAATTTAGCCGACTTTTTAATGGGATTTCGTTTGGTTGGGTTTTGCGGAATTAAGCTAAGTAATAATGACTCAGGTAAATTAAGATCAATGGCTGGTTTCTTAAAGTAAATTAAACTGGCTGCACCAACACCTTCAATATTTGATCCATAAGGCGCTAAATTAAAATACGCCTCGAGTATTTGGTTTTTACTGTAGTGTCGCTCAATTTGTAACGCTCGAAGTATTTGTTCTACTTTTCCAAAAATAACATGCGTGTTCATCCCAAAGTGCAACCGGGCTACTTGCATTGTTATTGTTGAGGCACCAACTCGGTGACTTCTTTTAATATAGCTAGTATAAAACGCATTTATTAAAGCAATAAAATCGATACCAATATGCTCATAAAAGTCTTGGTCTTCATACAATAAAGTCGCTTGTTGAACGCTCAAAGGGATTTTATCTATTGGCGTCCATAATCTATATCTATCGTCTGCGGCTAAATTTAAACGAAGTAATTTATCACTGCTATCGTAAAAAGCCGTTGAGTAAGCATTGGGCTGGGTAATATCAGGCTTTGGAGTAAATAAATACAACAGCACTGCAAGCAGTGCTGTTGTAAAAAAAGCCGTTTTTATTATAAAACTAAACTTTTTATTTAGCGGCGGTAACATCGAAACGACCCGATTTTGAGTGCGCTTTAATACTTAAATCATACATAGATTCAGCATAAGCCGATGGCACTACAAAGCTGCCAGATGCAGTAGCCTTAACTTTGTAAGTCAGCTCAGTCATGCTATCGCCAAAGCTGCCATACAATATAACGCGATCCTCTCGTATATCTTTATAGTCAGAGGTCCAGCGGTTATAGCTATTGCGAACGCTGTCTCTGAGCACTTCAAAGCCACCAGGTAACAAATCAATAACAGCAACATCCGAAATATTTTTACCCGTTGTACTACGCACTCGTAATACAACGTTTAGCTCTTGACCTTGAACAGCGGTGGTTACAATATTACCTTTATCGTCTTGGTATTCTCTGACAACTTCTAAACCATTACTTAATGACTTTTGTGGCACGTTTGTATCAAAACCAGCTTGGCTCATCATGTAAAATGAGCGAGGTGGCGCTAATACATCAAGCGTTTTAACGTCATTTAAAAACGAGGCTTTAGGATAAGGTGCATAAGTTACGTCTAATGCCTTTTTATCTGCCTTTGTCGTTGTTGCCATTATTTTTACATCTTCAGGCTGAGCTTGTGATAACGCAACTTTTGAGTATGCCGTCATAGCAAGTACAGACCAAGCAGACGACAACGTGTTGTAGTCTCCTTTAAAAATAGGGTCAACTACAGTAAACAAATCATCTTTAGTTAACTGCTTTAAGCGAGCAGGAAAATGTTTTGATAACAAATAAATATACTGTCCGTCGTGAGCTAGACGAGAGTCGTAAGCGCCCCAATTATCGTGTTGCGTATTTTGCCCAATTTTATAGCTATTGATCAGTGCTTGCGCTTTATCGCTTGCACGTAATAGCTGATAAGTTGCGCCCATAAACGCGGACGTTATATCTTGCTGCCATATTTTGCTATTACTCGCATTTACGCTTTTTTCTAAATCAGATAAGTAATTAGTTGTTACCTCACCTTGTCGTGTTAGCAAATAAATAGCATAAGCGCGGTTTCTGTCATTCGTCTCTAAAGATCCGCTCGCTATACTGCGCACACCTTCAAAACCACTGTTCCACATATCATAAGGTATTGCGACGCCCGCTTCTTTTGCATCTAATAAAAAATGCATAACATAAAGAGAAGAATAAATAGATGCACTAGAATTACCCGGCCATAACATAAATCTACCATCAGGTAACTGACGTTGACGAAGGGTGTCTATTAAGTTGTTTATACGCTCATGTTTATAAGATACGTCGCCCATATAACTTGGGTGTTCTAAATAACTCAGCACCGGAAACACACTACTCACCACTTGCTCGGTACACATATGAGGAAAGTTATCTAAATAACTAATAAGACCATCAACAAGGGCTAACGGGCTTTGTGAAGCGGTAATATTATTTTGTGCTAAATTAGGATATAGCTGTCTCGAAACCGCTATTTCTTTTTTACCTGATTCACTAAAGCCACTTTCAAAGCTACTAACAAATGCAACCGCAGGGCGTACACTTAACGTAGCCGTACGTTGGCTAACATTGTCTCCCGACAGCGCAGTAAATGTAATTGATGCAGCGCCAAGCTTGTCGAGCACTTTTACTCTAAACGTTAATGTGTCTTCTGATTTTTCATCAATATTTAGCGTTAGTTTTTTATCACTTATTATTTCAATGTTGCTTGAAGCAAGCGCTTCTACCGTAATTGGCAGTTGTTTACCTGAATCCTCAACGCCATTGGCAATACCAAGTACAATATCAAACTCATCGCCTGGTGCCGCTGTCGTTAATACATTAGGGCTTAATACAAAGGGCCCTTTTACAAGTGTTGTACTTTCTTTAACACCAACACCCTCGTCATTTACGGCAATCGCAATTACACGTACCTGACCTACAAAAGTATCTGGGATAGTGAACGTATGTTTTTTCGTTTTAGCATCAGCCGATAAAATACCAGACCAAAATGCGACTGGTTTTTGTACCTTACGAGAAAACGGGTTAAGTTGCTTGCTCTTGCGGTTCATTGCCATTGATTCAGCATAACCACCACCGGCAGCTGCAAGCTCTTGCACTAGTTTAAATTCAGGTAAAATAAGATCAACAATTTGCATAGTGCTAACTTCTAATGCACGTTTTTGTAAGAAGTGATTTAACGGCTTTGGCGTCCGATAATTCGCCACTTGTAAAATACCTTCATCTACAGCAAATAACAGAACACGTGAAGGTGATTTGGCACTATATGAAATGACTAAATCGTCACCTGGTTTTACTTTATCAGGTATGTTTACGTCAAAATCTATTGCGCGTTTACTACGATCAATCGCAAATGGTTTAACTGCGTAGCTTAATGGGCTTGTAAATATTTCTTTCGATTCAAGGCTTCGAACAAATGAAACATTAACATACGCATTGCCTTCTATTCCTTTAGGTAGCGTTATTGTTTGTATGCTACTTGTTGTTTTACTCTCAAACCATTTAAAAGCGTGTACTTTATTGGTTTCAATTGTAATTAAACCCGAGCCAACATAAGGCGCTACAATACTTATTTCAATTGTTTCGCCCGGTTTGTAATCCGGTTTATTTAATTGCACTTGCAGTTCAGCATTTTTTTCAAGCTTACCCGCTATGTTACCCGTACCGGTTACCGTAAACGATACTCTACTGACGGTATTCCCTTTGCCATCAACGAGTTCTACTAAGTAATCACCTGGCTCAGCAGTGGGTAATTCGTAGTCTGCGCCATCTTCTTTAATGTAAAACGGATTGCTTGATACCTGTTTGTTTTTTCTAACCGATTGGTACTTATAAGTGCCGTTATTTTGTTGCACCAACGTAGATACATATTGTTGTTCTATTAAATTTAACGATAAATCATCACGAGCTACTTGCTCAGTTTCTGAATTAATATTAATAAATTTTACAACACGTTTTGACTCTTTTGATATGTAGCTTAAATCGCCATCGGCTTTATAACCAACTAACTGCTCAACGGGTGAAACAAGCACCGAGCTGCTTGCACGAACACTTTTACCACCGCCTTCTTCATACCCTTGTACTGCAAAATTTAACTGATAAGTACCTGCCTCATAGCGAGTTAAGTCAATATCAAATTCTGCCTTGCCTTGTTCATCAGTTTTGGTTTCGGTTAATGATTCATAACTGTGTCTAATATTTTTTCCTTCACTGTGGGGATCAGAAAACACATAACCTTTGTATTCATTAAAGTAAAAACCAGCTGGAGATAAACGTAAATCAGCAGTAACACGTCTATTTTGAGCGGGTGTACCAAATAAATTTTGAAGGCTCACCAATGCTTTAAATTTTGAGCTGTTTACCCACCCCTTTGCAGATGATTGAGAAAATTGACTACTAATTTTCAATCTATCGGGTACAAACTCTTCAACTTTAAACTGAGTACTGCCTAATTGGTCGCGGCTATTATTATTTTTAATAAGTTGGACCGATACATAATACGTTCCGGTATTGGCGCTATTTTGTGTTTTAAAGTCAAAATCAAGCAATCCATACTTATCTAAGCTCACTCGTTTATTATAAACAGTTGTCCCTTTAGGATCGGTAATTATAAGTTCAAGCGGTATATCGCCCAGTTTTGCAAAATTTTGTTGCTTAACAATCGTGGCAAGTTTAACACTATCGCCTGGTCGATAAATTCCACGGTCAGAAAAAACAAACGCATCTATTTTATTACTACCACTGAGCCCAGAACTTACACCGCCGGTATCAAACCGAGAGTAGTTAACCATTCGAGCATAGCGATTATAAGGAATAAAAGACATGTCACTTTTAGTTTCTACTACAAAAGCAACGGGAGTTTGATCATCAGTAAACCACGTTGTGTTGTCGAAAAATGCGTGCCCCTCAGAATCTGTTTTAGCATTTAAAATAACTAATCCGTTTTTCCCCAATAACGACACCTTCGCTTTTGCTACCGGTTTTCCTGTTTCAATAGATTGGACAAATATATCGCGAGATCCATCTGCATTATTTTTTACCAAAATACCTAAATCAGTAATAAGAATAAGTCGTTTTTCTTGGGGTCCATATACGTAATTATCTTCTGTATTTAACGCTTGAGCATTTATAAAAAATAAGCCTAAACCAACTGACTCATTATACTTACTACTCAAATCAATAGATGAATAGACCGCTTTTTTAGGGTGCTCCGATTTTAAATTAACTTGTCTGGTAAAAATTGAACTTATGTTTTCTTCTGTAAAGTAATAATTATTAAATTCTGGATTAGAAATATCACCACTGGTTTGACTTATAAGGTGGTTAATTTGATTGGCTTCTACCCTACCTACTTTAACTTGAAGTGCGTTTACACCACGGGTCAAAAATGACAATTTATGGTCGCCATTTTTTGATAATATAGACCCCTTAGACATAATATTTACTTGTGTCGGATACGCCGGCGTATCTAAAATAGTGTCGTATTTATTCACCATTGTAAACTCGCCCGTCGACTTTAACCCCTTATCAATCGCGATATAAACTTGTTGATTTTGTGGGGCGTCAAACGTAAAACTGTGTAACTTAGTTGTATCTTGCGCGGTAGGAATCGCATGTAACTTAACTTTTTTAGATTGCTTAAGCACTGCATCAGTTACCTCTCGTGGGCTACTGAAGTACTTATAATTACCTTTTGAATCTTTAGTCGGTAATACGTAAGCAATCGTTTTACTAATAACATCTTGCGACGAAATATCGTCTGTGAAGTCTAAAACAAGTGTTTGTTCGGGCTCCCCTTGCGTATTTTTTACCATCAACACATTGGCAGTATTTACTCTAAAAAAGCTATTTACACTTGGGATCAACACAGCGTCTTTAATCTCTACTGTTGTTTTAGAAGGACCCATAACCGGCTTTACACCGCTATTAAGAACAAAATACAGATAGCTTTCGGTATCTTGAATACGTATTTGCTCTGAAGTAATGTAAATCTCTCGTTGATGTTTGTCGTAAGTAACATCAAATTTATATTGCGCGAGTTCGTTTTTGCCATCTTGATCAAGTGATTGAGTCAGCTTTAAATTATTTTTTATGGTGCTTATATCTGTTGGGTGAGTCGCTTTTAATGTTGCAACCACCTTGTGACTTTTTTTAACGTTAGGATCTTGATAAAAAGCGAGCGAGCTAAGTGTTAGTTCAAAATCGGGAGTTTTAAATACATGCTCATTATCGCTTAGGTGTATATCGCTTTTAAAAATAGATGAATCAAAACGTACTGTATATTCTTGCCCTGCTGACCAATCTTGTTTTGGGATAAATTTAAGCTGGCTTTCACTATTCCAAGACCACTGTCCAATTAGCTCTGGCGTGACTTTAATACCTTTGGGGATCACTTTACCAACAAGCGCAAGCTTTGCGACAGAGTAAGACACTGCATCCGTATTCTCTACATCATCTAAAACAGGAGTAAAATCAATATAAAGCGGTTCAGGGTTTAAAACATCAGATAAAGTGGTAACAGCAGGTGTAGAGTGAGTTGCTTTGTAATTAATTGGCTGTGGTAAGGAAAGGAAAAAACAATAGCCTGCTATAATTAATATCAGCATTAGCACGGCGCTAAAAAATGCTGTTTTGCGCTCTTTAGCAAACCTAAGCACATTATTTATAGCAGTAATTAACCATTTCGGTTTATGCCAAATAATGACACCAAATACATTTAAAATAACAAAAAATGTGGTCAGTAAAACCCACACACTGCCAACTGTTTTTTCGGTTACATTTACGTTGCCAAGTAAGCTTGCAACCAAACTAAACAAACCCGTTCCTATGGCTGACAAAACAATACTCATAAATAAGCTCGCTATTTTGGGAGCGAGTTTACTTTGTTTAAGATTAACCTCTTTTGGGTTAGCCTCTTTTGAATCGGTTTTTGTATTCACGTTCAAAATCCTTTTTCTTTATACTGCATATCAATAAATGAGAGAACTCATACTTATAATCTGATTATTTATATTCTTGTGGGACGAAACGGTAATGCCCCGTAATTTTAAAATCGAAAAGCATGTCGCTTTTTTCAGGTCCTCGACCAATATTATGAACAATTAATGGATTCCCTGTGTCTTTTGCTAACTCATTCACAACCATACCAATATGCGGCAAATTACCTGGCAGCATCCACGTTACAATGTCACCCGTTTTATAGTCGTTCGCGTTACTTGATTTAGTGAGCACTTGACCATGATTTTTAAAGTAAGCCTGTAAGTTTGGCACTCGGCGGTGATCTATATTTTTATCAGGTTTGGTTAAACCCCAAATACGCTTAGAGGGATATAGCTCAAAGCTTTTTAGCATGTCCTCATGCACAAGCTTTTGCAAATCAATACCTAAAAGTCGATATGATCGAATAACTACATCGGTACACACCCCTACATTAGCGGGCACATCGCCACCCGGATAAGTAATAGAGCGATAAGACCCATCGTAGGTAACGTTGTATGTTGTTCTTTCAAGCAGCGCTGCAACAATATCGTCATCAAACGATGCCGCATAGGCATTTACACTAAGTAAGCTCAGTAAAAAAACAGTAAAGCGTGTCATATGCAATCCTTTGAAAATGTTCATTAACTACAACGCTTGAACCACGTGTTCAGGCACGTTTATTTTCTTGCCATTATTTGTAAAGTGCTTATCAAGACCATACGCCATTACTTCAAGTGGCGCAGCTGCATAACCAACCTGCTGAATTTCGGTTATGTAACGCAACATAAAAGCCTCGGCGCCAAGTTCACTCCATTGGGCTACGTGAACAAGTTCATGAAAATGCACAGCTAAATTATCAGCCACGTAAGGAAGCATGTAGTAAGTGTTTTTGTATGTAGTACCAGCCGCATCCATGTCAATAAAATCGCCTAGCCCCATTTCACGCAAAAAAGGAAAGTTAGGTTTGGGTATTTCATCGACAATAACGTAAAAGGCATTTTTTAAAAATTCAGTAGGATAAAACCCAGCAAACTCACTGGCAAATTTTTCACAGCTAATTCTTTGGTTTTTATATTTAATATTTGTTGCATCAATCCATTGTTCTATTTGTTCGAGCATGTCCATTCTCTTAATCATCAATGTTTACTGGCTTGACATTTCCCATTGCGATACAAGCCGATAAGTTAAATGATACCAAAACCAAGGCAAATAATCGAACTCCAAAACCTAAGAAGTGAACACATAATAGTCTCGAGTTGTAATTCATTCCTTATTTCATAGGTATGAGCATTAACTAATTCACACGAACAATCAGTGGGTGTAAGTAACGCTAATTAATAAAAAACTTATTTTAAATCGTGTAACCATTTTACTAATTTTTGAACATGTCCGCTCGAACATATAATTAGATGACAAGCTTGTATGTAACCCATTGAGTGCAGAACGTTTAGTGTTTCTGCAGATAGTTGTTGTAGTGTATCTGCGGCAATAGAATACAAGCCATTGTAGCCTTGTGTTTTGCCATTTGGTTGAGTGATGTTTAGCTGCACTGCTTCAATTAAATCATGTTTTAGTAAGGTATTGATAAACGCGGTTGTGCGTTCGCCGCCGTTCATAAGCTTAATTAGCTGCTCACTCACATTAGTTAGATAAGCAGTTGGCTCTGAATTTTCATCAAATAATTGTACCCCTTCGCTATTACTTACTCTTGGGTGCTGCTCGTTAATTGTAACGGCTAACTGGGTTTGCTCACTATTATTTGAAAGCCTATTACCTACGCCTAGCTTAAATGGTTGTCGCTGAATGTGTAATGGCACGTAAGTAGCTTGCCAGATATCCTTTTGTAAAAATAGATTTTGTCCCTCATCAAAACCGGTTAAAGCAAACAGCTCAAATTGCCCAGTCTGATTATTTTTCATAAAATAGACTGGGTAGTCTAATGCAAGTTGAGAAAGCTCATCGGCAACAACCGGAATGTAGTTTATTACCTCACCGTACTGTGCACCTCGCTCAGTTTTAATGCGAGTGTACTTATGTGTATTTTTATCGAGTAATACTGAGTTTGTCATAGTGTGTCGCTCTTATGTTTTAACTATATTTGCTGCATACCAAATTGATTAATTTGCACTAATAATTCTTTATTTGTAGGTAATTTATTAAGCAATTTTTGGGTGACTTGCTGGTTGTTATTAACAAGCGCAATGGCCTTTTTAAAATAACTTTCTGAGTTGCCATACAGTTCGCTTGAGCCTGTAAACCCCATGCCATACATCACATATTGATAGCTTGCTGCTGGAAACACTTCTTGTGAATGATCAAAGTGGTTATCGCTTGGTGTATGAAATTCCCAAAGTGATAAGTTATCTTTTAAGCTTTGTGGAATAGTATTTTGGCTACAATGTGCTTGCCAAAATGGGCTGTCGGTTCGTTTACTCAACATATAATGCAACTTTAAAAAGTCGATTATTCGCTCCCACCGATAACTAAATGTGCGGTTAAAACGCTGCGCAGTTATATTCATTACATGCCTATTCGCCGGAAATTGCTGGGCAACAAAATTGGCTGATATTTCTACCAATAATAAAGCAGAGGCTTCCAGTGGCTCCAAAAAACCAGCTGAGAGGCCTACTGCGACACAGTTTTTATGCCAAAATTTTTCACGATGTCCTGGTTCGAAACTAAGCTTTTTAACTTTGTATTCGCTTTGCTGATCTTTATTAATATTTAAGTAATCAAATAATTGCTGCTTAGCATCTTCATCACTAATGTGTTTACTAGAGTACACATGCCCTACTCCACGGCGTGTTTGTAACCCTATATCCCAAATCCAGCCAGATGTTTGTGCTGTAGATAAAGTATGCGAGCATATTGGTTCGTCATCTTTGTATGGCATGTGTATGGCAAGCGCACTATCAGCAAATAATACATCTTTACAAGATTTAAACCCCACCCCTAAGTTCTCACCTAGTAATAACGATTTAAAGCCACTGCAATCAATAAATAGATCCCCAGCTATCTCTATTTTATTATTAAGGCTAACGCTTTTAATATCGCCATTTGTGCAATTGTTTACACCGACGACAGTGCCTACAATGTGTTTAACATTAAGATTATTAATGCAGTGGTTTTTTAAGAATGTAGCGAATAAGCCTGCATCCAAGTGATAAGCATAATTTGCTATTGCACTAAATTCGGGTGTGGTGATTTGTTTGGGAGCTAATCCGCTTTCGCATATTGATTGCTGCGCACTTACATACTGGGCAAAAGGAAGTTTTGGCTCGTTTTTAGTTAGCCAACTAGTAGCTAAGTTATGTTCATACATCCCTGTTGGTAGTTCAAGCGGGTGATAGTAATAGTCGTCTTCTTCACCTGTAATCCATTTGGCAAACTTGGCGCCTTGTTTAAACGACACATTACATTTTTTAATAAACTCACTCTCACGTATTCCCATATCTTTAAGGGTTCTTCGCATAGTAGGCCACGTCCCCTCACCTACTCCCACTGTTGGAATATCAGATGACTCTAACAGCGTTATATTTATTTTTTTACTGTGATGCTTTTGTAAATAAGCTGCAATTATTCCTGCACTTAGCCATCCTGCTGTTCCACCGCCAACTATTACTATTGATTTAATATCATCGTTCATAGCAACCTCGTTAGTTAAAAGGCAAAAACGACAGCGCTGAGCTGTCGTTTTGTATTATTTGTCAAAAACTAACTTATCATTTACCATTTAGCACTTAAGCCAATGCTAAAGCGCGGACCATATTGCTCAGCAGATACTAATTGCTCTGCAAAACGACCATGGCGGCGTGTTGTTTCATTAGTTAAATTAAGTGCATCAAAGCTAACACCCAAGGTGTCGTTAATGGTGTAATTAAAACTAAAATCTAGCTGACCGTACGCCTCTGTAAATGTAGGCTCAGTTCCCAAAGACAGTAAGAAATCATCGCGCCAGTTATAGGCTAAACGAACTTGGTAATCATCGTTTTCGTAAAAGCCGACCAAATTACCTGAGTCGCTTAGTCCTGCTAGTGCAATTGTTTGGTCAAAATCATACGGTTTAAACGATTCATCGCTATTAACTATCGTATAATTAGCAACGACGCCAAAGCCTGTATCAGGCACCATGTACTGCGCATTTAATTCCCAACCATCTACTTCACGATTTTGAAGATTATCTGGCGTTGCAATATCAAATTTAACAATCGGGTCTGACGCTTGGCTTAAACATGCTGGGTTAGGTGCATCTGAACTATCAGGACAACCAGGGCGGGGGTTAACACTTGGATCGCGTAACGGCTCGCCATTTACATCATTTAGCGTACCTTGCACTACGCCTGCACCAATGAAGTTTTCAACAAACTTTTTAAAGTAACCAACCGATGCATAGCTTCCGTCGTCTCCATACCACTCAACTGAAAAATCAAAGTTATCTGATGTAATTGGCAATAAGTTAGGGTTACCTTGCGATGCATTAAACGGTCCTTCAGGACGGGCATTAATGGTAGTTGATGGGAACATACCACCAATACCTGCACGGGCTAATGTACGACTATATGAAAAACGAGTTTTAAAGCCGTCATCTAAGTCGGCGCTTATATCAAAGTTTGGTAATATACGTGTATAACCACCTTCAAGCTCCTGCGGTGTTGCTGTTGCAGCAAATACAGGGCGAAGTTCTTCAGCATGACGATAGTTAAAAGCAACAACCCCAGGCTTGACTGAATAACCTGTTACATCGGTGTCTTCGTAGCGCACACCGACATTCATATCAATTGGAATATCGTTAAATTCGGTTTTAAGATCAAATGATACATATATCGCGAGCGTTTGCTCCTCAACCCCATTTGTAGAAATATTTGGCTCAATAAATAATCCTTCATCTCTGACAATATCTACAAAATCGTTGGCACTGTAACGTGGAATAAATGGAAATAGCTGATCCGAACCTGAAAACTCATCAGCAAAGTCACCTTGTTCATCAAAGGTTAGCCCTAGGTTGTCTAGGGGAATATCGACAAATGAAAACTGCTCAGAAAGATAAGTATCAATTTGGTAATCGGTATACATTACACCAAAATTAATAGCGCTGAGTGCCCCACTCTTCAAATTCTCCCATTGTCCACTTGCATGATACTGCTTAATGGTATTTTTCATTTCATAGCCACGGCGCTGATATAAATCAGATACGATATTAGCAGGATCGTATGCACCGCCTGGCAATGTAGAGTCATCGACAGTAATACTCGGAATATCACCCGAAAAGTTAGCACCAATTGATTTAACAGAACCAGGTACATTTTTTAAGTTAGCAATCGTTTCGGCAGTATCTCCATCAGGGTTTGAGTGCGATGTAGAGTTATGAGCGTCAAACGTAAGTTTCAATGAATCGCTGGCTTGCCACGCTAAGTTAAGGCCTAGTGAATCATTTTCTTTTTTTTCGTAGAGTTCCCACGCCCAAAAATTCAACTCATCATTTGCATTTTTAATATCAACTAACGTACCGTTGGCATCAGTTGTACCGGTTGGATTATCGAACCAAAATGCCATTTTATTGGTGTTACTAGTTTCTTCAAAGCGCGATAAAGTGTAATCAAGCGTAGCCGTTAAGTTATCACTTGGAGCATACTGTAAAACCAGCTGCGCATTTTGACGCTCGCGCTTAGTTTCAAATCGCTCCATTTCTGGCGTCCAAGGTACCCAATAAGTACCCGTTGGATTAGCTGTTGTATCAATTGCACTGCTATCTACTCCTGTGGGGTTAGCGCGATTACGTACCCAGCCTTGCGATGTACCTACGCGCTCTCGGCCACTTTCTCGCTCTGAATGCGACAGCGCAAGTAAAACACCAAATGTATCGTCTGCAAATGTTTGGCTAACCATTCCCGAAATTTCAGGTGTTAAATTAGAATCTTCAGAGCTGGTATCTAATATTCCTTTTGCATTAGCAAAGGCTTTAAAGCCATCAAAATCAAACGGCTTTGCTGTATTTATATTAATGGTTGCGCCAATCCCTCCAGAGGCTACATTCGCTTTACCTGTTTTATAAACAGACACACCCGATACACTTTCTGCTGCTATTTCTCTAAAGTTAAAGCTGCGCGAAACCCCCGCTTCTTGCAATACAGAAGAGTTAGGCATTTGGCGGCCATTTAAGGTAACAAGGTTAAAACCTGGACCAAAACCACGGACACTAACTTGGTTGCCTTCATTGTTTGCACGGTCGATTGATACACCACTAATACGTTGCAGCGATTCAGCTAGGTTAGTATCTGGTAACTTACCAATATCTTCAGCTGAAATAGCATCTACCACGCCCGATGAGTCTTGTTTTATTGACGCAGATTTACTTAATGCGCTTCTAATACCAGTTACTTGGATAACTTCAACATCACTTTGTACTGTTGTCTCGTTTTCCTGTGCGGCATAACTTACAGGAGAAGTTATCAGCATTGCTGCGCAAATCGCATTTAATTTAAATTGTGTGTTAGTCATTTTTGCACCTAAATATTGTGTTTATTACGTGTAATCGTTGACGGATTATTTACGGGATGCTTATTGTTACCATAATATTGTTAACAATTAACTTTACAATAAATTAGTTTAGCTAACTAAGTCAAACAAATTGACCATTTATTTTACAGTTAGCGTTGGTTTTTTATTCGACATTGTAAGCAAGCAGTAAAGTACTGAGACTTATGCATGATTGTTGAGCGGGTTGCTTCCTACAAAAGCGCCAGTTGGTATTAGCGCTCTAATAACGAGGTTATTTTTTTGGCGGTATTTTTAAGCTCGCTAATTACACTGTGTTTATTAGCGTGAGTGTTTAGGGTTGAGTCAAAAGAAGAAATGGTCAATGCAGCTATTAAATTTGCATTAGGCTTGCCAATTAAGACACTAAAATCGTGTACTCCGGCGATAAGTGGATTGCTTTGCATTATGTGCCCTTGCACTTTGATTGTGTTTAGCTCATTTAATAATGCTTTATAGGCGTCTTTACTAGCACTGTAAATTTCATCGTGTTCGATAAGCATTTGCCGCACTTCGTCATTACTGTTGGCTAAAAGCAGTTTACCCGCGCTTGAGCTACTAAGTGGAAATAAAGCCCCCTCTGCAATACTCAAATGCATAGGGCTTTTGCTACGCGCTTGCACTACCACCATAGCTTGGCTTTGATAAAGCATACTTAGATGACATGACTGTTCAATATTTACAGCTAGATCTTCCATATGTGGCAAGGCCGATTTTAGTACATTATCCATTGGTGAAATACTTCGCGATAAATTATACAACTTTAATGACAAATGATATCGACCAGAGGTTTCAGAGCGAATTAGATAACCGCGCTTTTCAAGCCCAACAAGTACTCTATAGACTTCGTTAGGTGTTTTTAAAATACCAGCCGCTATCTCACTTTGTGTACAAGGCCTTTTATTTTTTGCTAAAAATTCTAATATATCCAACCCCTTATCTAAAGCAGGAACTGCATATTTAGTTTTTGATTTATCGTTCATTTGTACTTATTTATGCCTTTTAAAATTGATAAACAATACGTTTGTTTATATATAAATTTAAAACTTTTTTTTAGTTTGAAATTTTCAATAATAATTTAAAATCAATAACTTAATAAAACAAAACCCATTCATATATGAATTCTATATTTTTATATAAATTACGCTTGACCTAAATGCTTAACCGAGCAATCATTGTTAACAATATACAACTGTAAGAGAAAATGGAAATATATTTATGTCACACACTTATTTAACACCACAACAAATAGCTGATTTTCACCGTGATGGTTATATTATTGTCAAAAATTACTACAGCGCTGATGAAATTGAGCTATTACAACAAACTGCTTTTAATGACGATACACTCTATGAGCGAGCATGGGACAAAAAAGACGCCGACGGCGCTGTAAGTAAAGTCTGTTTATGGCAAAAAACAGGCGACGATTTATACAGTATGTTTTCTCGCGGTCGTCGTTTAATTGAAGTATGCGAAACACTTATTGGCGAAGAGGTGTACCACACCAGCACTAAAATTATGATGAAAGAACCATTTGTAGGTGGCGCCTGGGAATGGCATCAAGATTTTGGCTACTGGCATCGTGATAACTACATGCTTTATCCAAAATCAATTAGCTGTATGGTCGCCATTAATAAAGCGACGCAAGAAAATGGTTGCTTGCAAGTACTTAAAGGCTCACATCATTTGGGACGATTAGATCACAGTAAAACGGGTGACCAAAAAGGCGCCTGTTTAGAGTTTGTAGAAGAAGCAATGAAGTACCATGAACTTATCAATGTAGAACTTGAACCAGGTGATGTACTGTTTTTCCACTGTAATTTACTGCATAAATCAAATCAAAACCGTGCTGCAGAACCTCGTTGGTCAATGATCAGTGCTTACAATGCGATTAGCAACCAACCATTTAAAGAAAACGAAGCTGTTTATTATCCTTTAAATCGCGTTAACGATGATGCTATTTTAAATTTTAAAGCAAAAGAACGCACTTAAAGTAACCTTCTAGCCTAAACCAGCTTATGCATTATAGCCCAATGCATAAGCTGGTTTTTTTATATGGAAAATTCTGTATGTTAACCTCAGAGCAAAAACACCTTATACCTCACGCTACTCCTAAAAATGACGAAGACCCGCACGGGAAAATAATTGGCCAGGGTCAATTTAAATACAAAATAGACGCCCACTGGGGGAAGTTAAACCCCAATAAATACCCTATAGAAAATTGTCATGCGATGGTGATGGACTCACAAGGGAGAATATTTATGATCACCGATAACACGACTAATAATATTTTAGTGTATAGCCAAAACGGTGAATTACTTGACGCTTTTGGAAGCTCTTTTCCTGGTGGACACGCTATAAAAATTGTAAAAGAAGGCGAGCAAGAATTTTTATACATTGTAGATAGTGGCTGGATTGTTAATCGCCACTGGGATGGTCACAGCACAGAGCAATGGGATAGCCCTACTAACAATGTCATTCCACAGGCTGGCTTTATTTCCAAAATGACCTTAGATGGCAAACTGATTTACAGTATTGGCCATCCACAAACGTGCGGTGCTTATAAACCCGAGCAACCTTTTCGCCCTACTGATATTGCCATTGCCCCCAATGGGGACTTATATGTAACCGATGGTTATGGCAGCGACTTTTTACTGCATTATGATAAACAAGGCCGCTATATAAACCATTGGGGCGGTCACCATAATGATGACGAAAATTACAATTTACACAACACCCACGGTATTGAAGTAGACTTACGCGATCCATCAAATCCCACATTAATAGTAAGCTCTCGTTTTGAGCAATGTTTAAAAGTATTTTCGTTTGATGGTAAGTACCTTGATAGAATTAGCGCTAATGGGGCATATATTGGCGGTCCCGTGTTCAAAGGCGAACTATTTTATGCACCTGTTTGCTGGTCGCATATTGACAATAAAAATGCTGACGACTCTGGCTTTATTAGTATATTTGATAAAAATAACACGCTCATAGCTAATTTAGGAGCACCGCAACCCCAGTACATAAACGGTGAACTACAACCGATGCAAAGTAACGGGGACATTTTTAATCACGTGCATTGTATTTGCGTAGATCAAGACGATAACTTGTATGTTGGCCAGTGGAACTCCTCTAAAACATACCCCATTAAATTAATAAAACAACCATGCTAAGTTTAACGCTCTGAGAATAGTGTTTATTTTTAATAATGAGTACCTTGTACTCATTATAAAGCATAAAACTCACAGGCTTAACAGCAAAAATACACCTAAAGCCATTCCTCGCATATTTAGTATTAGTTTATTTGTATCGTGTTAGGCAGTTGTAGCCACACTAATAAAAATAAAAAACTGCGAATCTATTATATAGATAAACCCGCAGTTTGTTTATTACTTAACCTTTATTACACGTTTTTAGCGAGTAATACGTTTACTCATTTTAAAGTTTTGTAATGTAAGTGAACTAACAGCGCCGCCAGTGTCTGGAAATGTCACTTCAATACTATTCGTTTTTGCAAGGTCGCTATAAGGTACCGGTATTTCAAGTACACCAAAGAAACGTTCGCGTCCTAACCCTCCATTAACCTGGTCGTACCCTCTAAAATCAGTAGGTACAGCGACTTTATTACCATTAACAGTAACCGTAGGTGTAAGCGACTTACCATGAGGACGACCAACACCTAAGCGTAATACTGCCTCGCCATTAGTTCCTTTATCAACGTTATTAATTGTAAAAAACTGAGTTGAGTTAGCAACAATATCTTTAACCACAGCACTTGCGTAGTGCTTAGTTTCTTGATTAATATTATTAATTATCACATTACTTTGATGACTAATTTTAATGATCATCGTTGACTCTGTGCCCAAATTAACTAAATCAGGTAATACTGTACTATCGTTATCATCAAGGACTGGTTTACCTTGAGCATCAGGATGTAAATGCTTAATGTTTACGCCAGTAACGCTATTAGAACCACCGCCTAAAACACTTAAATCAATATTGGTTGGTGAATTTTCAAGGCTGTTTAATACCAAATAAACATCTTTGCCATCAACATAAGCATCTGCTTGTATATCCAAATCACTCGCCCAGCTATCGATTCGCGTCCCTTTAATATCTGACCAAAGCTGGTAAAACTTAACCATTTCGGTGTAAACCCACTGCTCGCCGGTTTCACCTTCTCCCTCTTTAGCTTGACGTAGTAAACGCCAGTAATACGGAATGGTATCGCTTATACGGCCCCACTCTGCTTTTAATGGAATAAACGGTATGGCTTTATCAATACGGTTAGGCCTTTCCATAAAGCTCATAAGCATAGAGCTCATTGCTTTTAAACATAGCCAATCACGTTGCGGTGTCCATTTAGTGCCAAAAGACCCTTGCAGTTGCGATCCATATTCCGAAATGACTATTGGTTTAATACTCCCCCATTTATAAGCCATGTATTGCTCAACCATATCAAGAGTCGCTTCCATGTTACTACCTTTACGGTATTGCTCTTGATGTTGACCACCAGGGCCGCCTGGAAAGTTTGGAAAATCGTATAAGTGCATCGAAATAAAATCCATTTTATCTCCTGCAATATCTAGAAATGCCTTGTCGCGTTGCTTCCAATTATCAAAATAGTTTGCCCCTTTTTCATAATCAGGAAATGCCACTGTAAAACCGCCTACTTTTACATCGTTCAATGCTGAATTATTATGAACTACATCTGCAACTGAGTTATGTAGCCTAAAGATGTCATATAGACTTTCTTTGTCATAACCTTTATGAGGAAAGTCGTGTAGTTCAAATAGTGGCTCGTTCATAACTTCAAGGTATGTTGGGCGCTTTTGACCTAGAGTATCTGATGCGCCAGCTTTAAAGTACTTTTGTAAAAACTGCGCCATATAATCACCAAGCGCGGTGCCTAGTGGTTCGCCGGCAGTATCAGTTTGCGAAAAAGACCAGTTTTGGTTACCAATTTTAGTACCATCTGGGTAATAAGGGTGCTGCTGTGCTGCGACAATTAAATCACTGTTACGCCCTTCATGCTTTCGCATTGCTTTAGCTTCATCTGTGGTAATATTGGAGTAATTCCATTTAACACCGCCACCATTAGTTGTAGCCGTTACCGCACTTGCATAACCTGGTTTAGCCGAATCTTCTGGTAACTGTGTTAATTGATATTTCATGCTGCCGGTATCGCGGCCAAAATATACATCATAATTTTCTAAAAAGTTCGTCATTAAATTAAGATCAGCATTAGGCGCATTTAAACTTTGAGCATTATTTCCAAACCAGTCACTTTCGGTATTAGATGAGTGCAATGTAATAAACTTACGACGGTCGAAGCTATCAAACTGTCCTACAGCATGTTTTGTATCAATATTAAATTGTACCTTAACTTTATCGTTACTAACGCTTGCACCGCTGCTTGCTTGTTGCTCAACAACAAACTTACTTTGATTTGCACCACACTGCGATTTAACAACTAAATTACTACCGTCAGATGTGTTAGTTGGTTGAACACATTTACCTCCTGATACATGCTTAATAGCATTAGCCGACGTTTTAGTAAACTTCACTCGGTTATCAAAGTCACAACCCGACCACAAAACAAGTTGCTGTCCATCGACGGGGTTTGCTAAGCCGCCAGGGTGGACGCATAAACCCGACTTAACGTGCTTTATACTCCCACCAGATGTCCAGCTAAACCCTGCTGCATCACCGCTACAGTTATTGTTTAATACTACTTGAGTACCATTTACTGCATTATCAGCGGTTCTAAAACACATTTGTGAAGACGTTTGTTTAATAACAGTGCCAGCGTGTGCATTAAAAACGCTTGAAAGTAATAGCGCGCTCGAAATCGCGCAATACAATGAGCTTTTTTTCATTTTTTGTTACCTATCTTGGTGTGAAAATTAATCCTTTGTGTAAAGGCATCGAATTCACAATCAATATAATGTTAACAATTAACTGTATGCAACAATAAATTAATGACTTGTTCAAATTTCACACTTTAGTACCATAAATAGGCACGTGAATTTAAAGTTTAAATGAACAACATGAACACAATATTTATAGTTACAAATAATAGTCACTTATAACACACACGACAAAAAACAACCGTAAGCATATGTTACTAAATACTTTTTAATTTATCGGCATGAAATAAGTACAAGAATTAAATTTTTATATATGCACTTAGTTTTTTAAGAATATATTTTTTTACGACAGATTCGAATTGATATTTTAGAGGTTAAACTGTTAACAATTATTATATTTTATACTTAGACATTTAAGTAAATTGGAAGTTTTAATGAATGTAATTATTAAGATGGCTGGTCTAATTTGTTAATAAAGCAGTATTACCAAAACATTAACGAGTTTAGTTATGCACCCAGATATACAAAACAATCTTAAAATAAGACCTGCTCACATCGCCTCATTTATTGTGTTTTTATTAGTATCTATGTCTACACTTACCGCCAAAGTGTACGCCACAGATGCTGTATGGCCTTCAAAAACCACTTACAAATATGCAAACGTAAATGGTAAAAAAATATTTTATCGAGAAGCAGGCAAGCAACATGAGCAAACCATTGTACTTTTACATGGTTATCCGTCGTCATCACATAGCTACCGTGAGCTTATTCCGCTTTTATCTGGGCGTTATCATGTGATAGCACCTGATTATTTAGGCTCAGGTTATAGCGACCGCCCAAACCTTGGGGATCAAAAATATACATTTGAGTTACTGGCTAGATATGTTGAAGGACTACTGACAACGCTTAAAGTAAAGCGCTACAGCCTCTACATTCAAGATTTTGGAGCACCTGTAGGCTTTAGAATGCTGTTAAGTAACCCAAATAAACTCGAGGCATTAATCGTGCAAAATGGTAATGCATATTTAGAAGGTTTAACTCCTGCAAGGCAAACATTTTTTAAAACAGCTAATCAAGATAAATCCAAAGCACAACAAGCTAAGCTGTATTCATTTACTTCAGAGCAAGCCATTACTAATAAACAGTACTTACGCGATGTGCAAAATAATACTCAAATAATGAACCCTGATAGCTGGACTCACGACCTTCATTTTTTACAAACTAAAACTGATCGATCAATTCAAGTACAGCTACTACAAGATTACTACAACAACCTACTCGACTACCCCAAATGGCAAGCATATTTAAGAGAGCATCAGCCACCTACATTAATTGTATGGGGTAAAAACGATCCAGCATTTATAGCTGCAGGCGCTAAAGCGTATTTAAAAGATGTACCAAACGCAGAACTGCATTTACTCGATTCTGGGCACTTTAGTGTTGAAGAAAAACCAGTTGAAATAGCAAAGTACATTGTGGACTTTATGGATAAATTAGCGATTAAAAACAAACAAAACTAATTTACTTTGTAATACAAAAAAGCGCTGAAGGTATGAAATAACCCACCAGCGCTTTCTTGTTAAATATAAAGCTAAATAAAACGTTAAATAATACTCACTAAATCAGCTTAACCTTCTTCTTCAATAAGTGACTCTAGTAGGTCATGTATTTCAGCTTTAAGCTCTTTGTCTTCAATTTTATTAGCGCTAACTTTAGCATTTTGAAGATTTTTAATGGCCTCGTCTTTTTGACCAAGCTCTAGTTGTAACGTAGCCATTGAAAAAGCAACCGACGACATGTGATCTTTGTTATTAATCGCAACCGACTTCTCTAATGCTTTTTCATAAGTAGTGATTGCCTCCTCTAGCTCTTCGGTAAAATCAGCTAGCGTTTCCCATTGTACAGGGTGATCTTTTGATGTGTTTTCATTTTCTATACAAATAGCTTTTAGCTCTGCAAATAACGATTCAAACTTTTCACGGTTATTTTTATTAGCTGCCGCCATTAAATCTTCTGCAAGGTCATGTACCGCTTTATATACTTTTGTGTTCATCATCGCGAGGTATCCTTTAGAGTTACTAAACTAAATGCTTTTACTTTAGTAAAAATAGTATTTTCAGTCGTTAAAAGCTTATTTTAACCACTGATTTATTGAATTAGCTGTATGGCGTAATAATACATTAATAATGAACATAGCGTAGGCGTTAAACGCGTTGTGGTTAAAATTTTATTTAAATTAGGGCTAGAACTTAACGTGCTCAGGTAAAAACAGAAAAAGGTACTAAAACAAACCCACTATCCAATCGAAGGTAAAAACCGTCGTAAATAATTTTAGCGCAATAACAGCTACAAATAAGAGGATAAAGAACACTTTTGCTTTGTAGCTTTTCAGATTTTTCCAATACAAGCGTTTTGCATTAAATTCTGTCTTAAAATTATCTAAAGCGTCTTTCATGGTTACTCCCTGCTAATTTATTTCTATAAACATTGAGCCTAAACTATTCATATTGATGTGCACGCTATAAAGGGTAACAAGGTGTGTCATCAGTAATTTTAGTATGTATGATTTGTTTATTATCAAAAACGCGAATCTTTTAGAACAGCTATAAATAAATTCGGTGCTACACTAGCGACTAACTTAAACTCGTTAACAGCCAACTAAATTATGAAAGAATGTAACCAGTGTGGTAAATGCTGTATTAAATACGGCGGCGGCGATTTAAGCGCATCAAAAGAAGAAATAGATTTATGGGAGCTTTTTAATCCCGAAATTTATGAATACGTTAAAAACAATGAGATTTGGTTCGATCCTGAAACAGGATTAAGGCTAAATGCTTGCCCATTTTTAGAAATTGTCCCTAAAAAAGACCCTCTCGCTAAAAATATGTATACCTGCAGTATCTACCTCGACCGACCAGAGGATTGCCGACACTATCCTAGCCTAATACCTGAAATGATCAGAGATGAATGCGAGATGATTGAACCTATCGACATAAAAAATCAAACCAGGGCTCAACATAAACTAGATATACTTATGATTGATAGTCGGTAACTCTCTTTTAAACTGCAACAGGTTATTGGTTATTTTTTTATTTTTAAATAAGAGTAAACGTGTATACCAACAACCTATAGCCACAACAATAGAGCCAAAGCAAATTACAAATAAGGGTATTATAGGCTCATTCCATCCCATTGGAATAATTATAATAAATGGAGTTACACTCGCTAAAAGAACCATAGGTAAATTAAAAACATTAAATTTTTTTAATAAAATTGATATTGGTACCCCATAAACAAGTAGTGCGGGATAAACATAAAATAAGCTTCCGCCAACCATTAAGGCATCTGTTTTCTTTTCGGCCAATAGCACAAGTAAATATAATACACATAAAGATCAATCACTAATGCATACGAATTATGCCATCTATTTTTAAAATTTAATAAGACTTCTGTGATAATTAAAGATTGTCTATGAATTTAAAAAGCGGACGAATAACAACTAAGGCCACTAATAATTAGTGACCTTGCTTTTTATATCATAACAAATAGTTAGTTTTTTAAATTAAATATCATCACTGTACTCAAACGCTTGGAGCGTCACGCTGCTAACAAATCCGCCATCATCAGGATATGTAACTAATATTGTATTATTGGTTTTTAACAGCTCGTTTGGTACTTCGATTTCTAGCATACTAAATACTTGTGGGCGAAATACTTGCTCATCACCGGCATAATCGGTTGGTACAGTAACTAAAGTGTCATTTACTTTAACGATAGGTTGTTGAGCTAAATCATGCTCTCTACCAAAACTTAAACGCAATATACCTTTACCATATTCACTTATTTTTACATCGTTAATGTTAAATTTAAGCGCTGTATTGGCTTTAATTGCCTGTTTGTAGGTTGTTGCATAGTATTTATGCTCGTCAGACTCAGCAATAATTTTTATATTGTCGCTGAACGTATATTCAATAATTACTGTGGCTTCTGCGCCTATGTTAATGCTTTTTGGTAACTCATTTTTTACACCAATATTTTGTGATGTTGTTGTAAGTGTTGGCTCACCATTAGCAAAGTGCAAGTGCTTAATTTTAATGTTATTAATCGGATTGCTTGGTAGCTCTGTTAAATTTAGCAAGGCGCTATTAGCACTTGTTTCTAAATTACTGATAATTACATATGCTTTGTTATTGTTTACATAACTATCTACTAGTAAGTCGGCTTCGTTTGATTCAGTATTAACACGTGTGCCATTTACATCTGACCACAATTGATAAAATTTAATAATGTCGGTGAATACATATTCATCGCCTGTTTCACCTGTTTTTTCGTCATTGTGGCGTAGTAAGCGCCAAGCATAATCGCGTCCCTCATTACCACTCCACTCTGCTTTTGCTAAACTAAATGGAATGGCTTTAAGTATGAGATTCGGTTTAGCCATAAATTGCATCATCATAGGGCTAAACGATTTCATAGTTTGCCAGTCATTTATTGCAGTCCATGGCGTTGCTTCTGTTTTATGGTCACGCCCGCCGTATTCCGAAATCATGAAAGGTTTTACCTTACCTAGTTTAAGCTTTTCGTATTGCTCCATCATATCCATAGTGGCTTCTATACGGGCTCCTTTAAAGTTAGCAACGCCTTTATCGCGGTTTAAGTAGCCAAAGTCATAAAGGTGAATCGAAAAATAATCCATGTATTCACCGCTGGTATCTAAAAATAGCTTCATTCGCTCATCCCAACGATTGAAATTGTTATCGTCAAACCATGGAAAGGCAGTGGTGTACCCACCAATCTTAATACTTGTATTAACTTTTCGTATGCCTTGGGCTACTTCGTTATGAAAAATAAATGTATCGATAGGCTTACCGTGATGTACATCAACAAGTTCGTAAAGTGGCTCATTAAGTATTTCAAGGTATTGTGGGCGTGCTGGGCCTTTGTTCGGTCCTTGGTTGTCATTTCGATAAAATTCATTTACAAAATGTCCCATGTATTGACCCACGGCATCGGTATTAGCAAAGCTCCATTCGCCTTTGCCTTTATGATTACCAATCCAAAACTGATTAATTTGCCCGCCTATCATTACATGGGCTCTATTGTCGTATTTATGAAGCTTCGACAACGTTTTACCATAATAATCTTCGCGAGCAGTTTTGCCATAAGCAGCGATACTCTCAGGGCTTGCGTACCCTAGATTATTTGGGTTTTGCTCAACTTGAGTCGCGTAATACGGCATAGAACCGTTATCACGACCAAAGTACACATCAAGGTCGTTAAGTAAGTAGTCGAGCTTATCTTCTTCCCCCTTCCAATCGGTTGTTGTTAGCATCGAGTGCATAACAATATATTTGCTTCTATCAAAGGTTGATAGGCCGTCAATACTTCGCTTTACGTTTAAATTTACGGATACTTCTGGCTGTGCGACTAAATTGCTTGATGCAGTACATGCAAATGCAATTAAAAGTGAGCTAATGACTTTCATGGGTTATTTCCTTATTTTAATTGTGTGTGAGTTTTGCTTTCTAATTGAGCAAAAAAGATCATAGTTTTAGCTACATGTTCGTGCCAATACTCCCAGCAATGGGTGCCTGCAAAAATATTGAACGTGTGAGGAATATTTTCATCAGCTAGCTTTTGAGCTAATGCAGAATTAGCACTAAAAAGTACATCGTCTTTGCCGCAATCAAATCTAAGCGGCGGTAGTGTTTTTTTATTAGCACTAAGTGTTTTAAACACATCACCGCCGTACTTGTCACTGGTCTGTTTTAGGGGCGTTAGAGTGAGTTCATCAACAAAATGAGTAAAGTCGTCAAGCTTGGTAATTGATGAGTGCGCTGATATACCGCTAAAAATAGTTGAATGTTTTGCGCCTAAACACAAAGCGCCATAGCCGCCCATTGAAAGCCCCGTAATATAAATATTTGATGAGTTTGAGCACATTGGTTGAGTTTGAATAACAGCGCTAATCACATCATCAGCAATCCATGCTTCATAATCTGCATTTTTAAGTGGCAAATACCCGCTGCCCTCGGCGTGCGCGCCATCTGATGGCATCACTAATACAAACTCGTTAAGGCCACTGCTACGAAGCTGCTGATACACTTTATGTACGCCCCCTAGCTGGCTCCACACCCAGTGGCTACCATACACACCATGCAGTAATACAATTATAGGTACATTTTTATTACTGGTTGCTTCTTGGTAAATGCTTATATCACCTCGCCCTTTTAAGTGGCTGCTATACGCGGTTAGCGTTACAAAGTTATCAGCGGTGTAGCTGCTATTTGATATTTCTAAACGATGAATTGCCATTTTATACTCCTTTAATCATCAAACACGACGACACCTTTAGCGATACGCCCTGCTAGCATGTCGTCAAAGCCTGTTTGTAACTCATCTAACGAGTAAGTTTTTGTGACTAGCTCATCGAGCTTGAGCTTTTTTGCGTCATAAAGGTCTAGTATTTGAGCAAAGTCGCGCTTAGGATTACATTGCCCGTAGAGCGGATTTATATAAATTTTATCCCACTCAAATAGTTCGCAATCAAAATCTATTTTTTGCTCAATGCCACTCACTTGTACCGCAACTCCCGCGCTGCGTATTAATGCTAATGGCGCTGAACCAAGTGCCGGCACTGCTGTACACTCAAAGGCATAATCGGCTCCGCGACTATTTGTTAGCGCTTTAACTTCGTTTATCATGTGAACTAAATCAGGGTCATACTTTTTAGCAAGTACGGTATGTGTAGCACCAAATGCTTTAGCTTGTGTTAATCGCTCCGGTGACAAATCAATTGCTATTATTTTAGCGGCGCCTGAAACTGCAGCCCCTTGTATTGCATTTAGTCCTACGCCTCCACAGCCTAATACGGCCACTGAAGAACCTGCTTTTACTTTAGCTGCATTAACTACTGATCCGTAACCGGTCATTACGCCGCAACCAACAATACTTGCACTTGGAAAAGGAATGTCACTGTGTATTTTTATAACTGCAGCAGCCTTAACGACGGTGTATTCGCTCATCGTACCTAAATGAAATGAGCGCTCTAAGCTATTGCCATTATGCTCACACGCTTGTTTACCTGCGTGTCCGCATAAACCATTGCCAGTTACGGGGCTATTTACTTCACAAATGTGTAAATTACCCTCTTGGCACTGGAAACACTCACCACACGGAATCGCCCAATTTAGTATTACTTTATCGCCGATAGTAAATTCCGTTATACCTTCGCCCAACTCAACAACGGTTCCTGCGCCTTCATGACCAATGATAAATTTTTTATTCCACGTTTTAATTGAATCCCAATCTGTATGACAAATACCTGAGGCTTTTATTTTAATTTTTACTTCGCCAGCACTTGGTTTTCCGACATTAACGATATCGAAGAAAAAACCGCCTTTTCCATCTGCAATTGCAGCTTTTGCCTTGTACATGTAGACTCCTAAGTCTCTAAATATAAGTATTATGTTATGAAGCAACCGACAATTTACTGTGAACCGTTTTGTATAAAAGACGGTTACGATTTCGAAATTCATCATGTAAGTTATCTTCAGCACGATAGCTATTCATGTTTTATGCACTTTCATCAGGTGCATGAATTTATATTTTTTGAACAAATTGACGGCACTTATTTTTATCATCAAGGTGAATCGATTCTTTCTGATTTTGAGGCCGTTTTTACACCCGCTATGGAAACCCACGACTTTGCTTTAAATCCGCGCCCTAAATCTTGGTATATTGTGCAATTTATGCCTGAACGCCTTAATAATCAGGCCTTACAAGAATTTATAGAATTACTAAAAACTGGTTTGCATTTAAGCTTTAGCATTGAAATACAAAAAAGGATTCATAAGTTGCTCGCTTGGATGCTTAGCGAATTTAACGAAAATCCTAAAAGTAAAACCTGTGCTCAACTGTTTGATAGCTTAATCACTATGGTGTGCGAATATGGTAAAAGCAGTTTATCTAAGCAGCAAACGTCATTAAGTAGCTCAGCAAGTTTTAAAAAGCTTGCTCCGGTAATTAATGAGCTTAAAACAAATAACGGCCTTAACCTGTCACTTGAGCAAGCCGCAGCCCTTTGCCATTTATCACCTTCGTATTTTTCAAGGGTATTTAAAAAGCACTTTAGAGTGCCTTATTCCGACTACCTGATTCAGCACAAGTTATATAATGCCGCACGGTTACTCGGGCAAAGTGATGTTTCGGTGACTGATATATCTTACGATTTAAGCTTTTCTAGCCCGTCGTATTTTATTAAGCAGTTTAAACATCACTTTAAAGTGACTCCGCATCAGTATCGACAGCAGTTACGCCTGAAATAACTGAGGTTTTGCAAGTGCTATAGTCAAATTGTTCAATACCTGTTTGTTTACCTTTAAACCTTGCTTAATAGCCTGTGTGCCAAGTACATAGGCCTTTGCATAATTAACAGCTTCCACACAAAGCAGTGTGTCGTTATTAAAGTACCAAAGTGAAAATTGACCGGGAGCTTCTTGGCGCTTAATAATCTCGTTATAGCCTTGTGATAAACCTACTATTTGTAATTTATATTCGTATTGATCTGACCAAAACCAAGGGAGTGCAGGAGCTGACGTATTATTTTTAGCTAAAAACTGCGCAGCAACTTTAGCTTGGTCAACTGCGTTTTGTACCGACTCAAGTCTGATCCAACGATTATAAATTTTATTAAAATGAATAGTGCAATCACCAATTGAGTAGATATCAGGGTGTGATGTTTGGCATACGTCATTTACTTTTATGCCTTGCTCAACCACCAGCTCAGCATCTGTTGCAAGTTGTGTATTTAGCCTTACACCTACGCCAATTAAAATAAAATCGGCGGGATACTCACTGCCATCACTACATTGCACATAATGTTTATTGTTTGTGTGCTTAATTTGTACAATATCTTTTGCTGTTTGCAGGTCTACCCCCTTCGTTTTGTGTAAATCAGTTAAAAAGTTAGACATAGCAGATGATGTGACTCGCGATAGTATTTTTTCTTGTTTTTCGATAACCGTTACTTTAGCGCCAAGTGCAATAAAGGATGACGCCGATTCAAGGCCGATATAACCTCCACCAATAATCACCACTTCTTTGTTATTGCTTGCACTTAGCGCTTTTTTTATTGCTACGGCATCACTATGTGTTCGCATTGCGAAATATTGAGAGGTGCCATATTCATCTACAGTTTCACTAAGGCCTGTAATTGGAGGAATAAAAGCTGAGCAACCGGTTGCGATTACTAATTTATCAAATGCTAGATGCTTATTATTTTCAATAGTAACTATTTTGTTATCTTTATTAATTGCAGTAACACGCTCACCTAAACATAAATCTATATGGCTATCTGTGTAGGATTTTTGCACCTTTAAAGGTATTGATTTTACCTCTAACGATTGCAGCGTTTTTTTAGACAGCGGTGGCCTGTGATATGGCAGTTCAGGATCGCTATCGAGTAACGTAATTTTACCCAGCCAACCTTGCTGGCGTAAGTTAAATGCAAAGTTAACGCCTCCATGGCTTGCACCAATAATAACAACGCTTTGCTGCAGTGAGTTTGGCTCTAATTGTGTGTTTTGCATAATGCTGTACCCGCTTTTAATTGGCTACTCTGAAGGTCATGCCATCAATATTTTCAGACACCTCAATTTGGCAACATAAACGGCTGTATTGCGTTACGTTATCGTCCAGCTCTAGCATGTCGCTTTCTATCTCATCGGGTTTACCTACTTTTTTAAAGTCATCCGGTGTTAAGTAAATATGACACGTTGCACACGAACATACACCGCCACAATCACCATCAATACCAGCAACACCATTTGCTGATGCCAGTTCCATTAGCGAGCCACTGTCGCCCTCTACTTCAATTGCATCGTTTTTTTGGGTTATAAATATTACTTTCGCCATCGTATTAATCCTCTACTTTTACTTGTTACTGTATTTATTTAACTATTTTCTACGGTGTTTTTATTTTGATTTAAAGCTAACGTGCAGACTGTTAAAGCCAACCTTTCTTGAAAACTCACCGAGTTTTTCAATATTTTCATCTGCTTTTATTGCCTCTATTTGAGCAACTTTATTAGCAAGTGATAACACTAGTTGACGTAGAATTTGGCGGGCATGCGTTGCGCCCAAACAATTGTGATGGCTAAAACCAAAACTAATATGCGGGTTAACTTTTCGATCGAAGTCGACATTGTTGGGATCTTTGAATACCTTTTCATCGCGATTAGCCGACGCCCAACATAACGAAACTCGTGTGTCGGCTTTTATAGCGTGCTCACATACACTTGTGTCTTGCGTAGCGACACGGCCCATTTGCGTAAGCGGCGAAAAATAGCGAATTAGTTCTTCTACGGCCCTGTTTAATATTTCAGGCTCATCATCAATACGCTTTAAATCGCTGATGTTTTCGCTAAAGTAGGCAATAGAGTTTGTGATCGCGTTTATAACGGTGTCGCGCCCCCCTGCAAAGGTGAGGATCATCACACCTTTTACTTCTTCTTTACTCAGCTTTTTACCGTTCGCCTGTGAATTTAAAAGCACTGAATATAAATCATCACCCGGGATTGCAATGGCGTTTTCTATTTGCTCATCAATGTAGTTGTATAGAATATTGGCTTTATCGCCATCAAGGTCACTGTCTTCACTTCTAAATACATGAGTACCCCAATCTATCCATGTTTGTGCTTTATCCATTGAGGTATTAAGTAACAGCGTTAACGCTTTAGATTGAAGTGGTAAAGCAAATTGTGACACCACATCAAACGACTCTGCTTTAAAGGCGTTTTCAATAGTTTCATCAATAATGGTTTGTAAACGCGCTTGGTAACATTCATCTAATGGGCGTTTAAACCAAGGGTTTAATAATTCACGAAAGCCACCGTGCTGAGGAGGGTCTACTTCAAACGGAATTTGGCGTGTTTCACGTATTGCCACTTCTGATGGAATTACAATACGTCCAGGTTTAGCACCCGATTGAAAAACAGCACAATTATGCGCTGCTTTTCGTACATCTTTTAAGCCTAAGATCATATTTATAGGATCGTTTTGGTCATCCATTTGACCCATTCCTGTTACTTTTCGTTGCTGTGCAAACGCATCGGGAAACTCGCTAATACCAGTTACTTTTGACGTCATAATGAAACCTAATTTCTATTATTAATCTATTTTTGTTACACCATTTTAATCGCAACCTTATTATACAAATACACTGATTTTGCTTAAAAATGGTAATTTGATGCTCTTTATTGCTATTTTAAATATAAAAAAGCCAGCAATTAAAGCTGGCTTTTGACGGAGTTGTGAGAGCCCCTAACTAATTAATTTAAAATCTAGGTAATGAAGCTATTCTCGGTGTGAATTGCAACCAACAGTTTTACAGCAGACTAAGCAATTTGGGTTTGTGTAAAACAATCAATATTTGCAATGGCAATAACTATTTACCTTTATAAAAGCGTCCACAAAATCAGTACTCATAAATTAAAACTTATGACAAAGAGATTATCATTCATTCCTTGATAAATAATTTCTACACTGAATTTGTGGACACACAACAACTCTTTTCTTTTATTACTAATTTTTCTAGTTACGACTGTTTAATTAAATGTGTTCTCATTAGTTGAGGGTCAAATTCTACACCCGTCCCAATTATATCTGGCGCGCACGCTTGCCCATTTTCAAGCTTTAAAGGACGTGTTGTATATTCATCTATAGGGAATGAATGAACTTCTAAAAAACCAGCGTGAGGCTGAGATGCCAACAGTGATACATGTAGTTCATGCATGCCATGGCTACAAATAGGTAAATTATGGGTATATGCCATACTCGCTACATGTAACCACCCTGTTATGCCACCAATATTTGATGCATCTGGTTGTAAAAAACCTAATTTAGCTTGACTAATCGCATAGCCAAATTCGTGCAATGTATGCAAATTTTCACCCATTGCAAGCGGTATTGAAGTCGCTTGTGCTATGCGAGCAAAGCCTTTGTAATCATCAGGTATAGTCGGTTCTTCAAACCAGGTTATGTCGTATTTTTCAATTGATTTAGCAAAACGAATAGCTTGCTCAACAGTCATTGAGTAATTGGCATCTACCATAAGTATTTTATCTTTACCTATTAGCTCTCTTACTGCGGCTACACGTTCTATATCTTCTTTAAAGTTGGGTTTACCGACTTTAATTTTTACTGCATTAAAGCCACGATTTAAATAACCATCTATATTACTAAGCAGTTTTTCTTGGCTAAAGTTTAAATCTATTCCGCCTGCATAGCATTTTGTTTGGTCACTGCTACCACCCGCAACTTGCCATAATGGTGCATTTAAGCGCTTACACTTAATATCCCACAGCGCTATATCAACTGCTGAAATCGCAAAGCTAAGTAGTCCACCTCGGCCAACATAATGAAGATCCCACTGCAATTTGTCCCAAATTGCCATGATAGACATAGAATTTTGTCCAATTAGACCGGGCTTTATTTCATCGTTAAGGAGTGAATAAATTGCGCGACCACCTTTGCCGCCAGTGTAGGTATATCCCATCCCTTCATACCCGTCGTGAGTCATAATATGCACTGTAATAACTTCAAAGTGAGTGTGATCGCCATGCTTTGCATCACTTAACACTTCTGCTAGCGGAATTTGGTAATACTCGACTTTTACACTTTTGATTGTTTGTGATGATACTTTCATTAAGCCACCGAATTAGTTAACATGACACTGTTCATTGTTAACAATTTACAACAGGTATTTGTTGTTGTAAAGGTTATCTGTTTAATTAAGCGAAATTATCCGAAGGTCTGTTTATCTTTGAGAATTAAAATTTGTTCAAACTCGAGGCTATTTAATCGCAGCGTGAGATTTGTAACCTAGTGGGCTAAGTAAAAACCGAGCAAAGCTTCCGCGTCCTGCTCACGCCCCTTACCTTCATTCATGTAGGCAACAAAGAGTAAATAGCCCCTATCAAGCGTGCTTATAGGGGCTTTAATTTAACAATAGAATAACAAGACTATTTTAAATCAAGTGCCAATAGCTGTGTATGCGCTGTTATATAAACGCGGTTTTGTGATTGGTTAAACGTTAGATTAGCACTAATATTTGGCATTTCAATTTGAGCTAGTAGCTCAGCATTTTTATTAAATAACCATAACCCATTGGGACCTGTAGCAAATATAATCCCACTTTTATGTACCTTTAAACCATCTGGTAAGCCTTGGTCATGCTTAATTGCTGGTGGTAATTCATAAAATAAAGATTTACTTATCACTGCACCGCTGTCATTTAAATCATACTGATACCACGCAGGTTTATTAGCATTAGATGCCGCCACATATAACGTTTTATTATCAGCTGATAATGCGACCCCATTAGGATAAATAAGATCACGATCTAGCAAGGTAAGCTCCCCTGTATTTTTAAGTGAATATACCCCCTGAAACTTAAGCTCTTTGCCTTCATCATCTAATTGATTAGGTAAACCATAGGGTGGATCACTAAAATAAAGCATGCCTTGGTCGTTAAAAACGCCATCGTTTGGGCTGTTAAACTTTTGTCCATTATAATGACTTACAATTTGTAGGTATTGTGGTTTAGGCGTGCTTAATGGCGTCTTCATTTTTGATATAACACGTGAGCGCGATTGCAAAAGCACAAGCTCATTTTGTTTATTTACAATTAAACCATTTGAATAGCCACTATGCGCTAAGTACAAACTTGCACCTTTACCTGGTGTATATTTATAAACCTGATGATTAGGTATATCAGAATATAATAAATATCCTCCTTGATTAACCCAAACCGGCCCCTCTAGCCAGTCATAACCCGAAGCGAGGGTTTTAACATGGCTATTTAAGTTAAGCACTTCAAGCGCTTGCTCATTAAATATTTTGTAGGGGCCTTGCTCGAATAAAAGTGTGTTACTTTGCTTAGCAGATACACCCAAACAGAAAACACACACAGCGCTTAGTATATATTTAATTTTTTGCATTATTATACCTGCGTTCATACAACGATTTATTCACGCTTTTAGCTGCATCTACAAGCGGTTTGTAAGGAATGTCCGTTACATTTACAAAGCCTACATTGTAGTTTTCACCATCGTATGCTCGCCCAGTTAGTGGAGAGTCTATGTATTGAAACCAATGCGCACCAACAAAATATGGGTTATCTATAACGCTATTCATATATTTTTTGTATTTAGTACCACGCTCTTGCTGAGATTGAGTGTGTATAAGGCCTGGGTTTAATAGCCCAGAATCAAGCGCACCATTATGAAATTCACCTATTATGCTTGGCATGTCTATATCAGATAAAAATGCCCAAAAATCTTCATTTAATCCCTCTCGGTAATAGTTGTAGCTCATCACATCTACATGCGCGGCAGCGGCGGCTCTTATTTCAGGCGTCATACCCCAGTCAGCAAAACGTGCTCCCATATTCAGCTGATTTGGAAGGTGTTTAGCTATAGCCGCGTCAACCACTGCAAAATACTGATTAGCATAATGAAATAACATCGCTGATAAATCGATATTAGTTTGCTCGTTAAACTGCGTGAGTGCGACGCCTGCAGCAAACTCATCCCATGAGGCAATACGTGTATTCCATGCTTTATTAAGTTTGCTAATTTGGCTGTACTTATTTTTCATTAAGGTAACAAATTGTGCTTTAGTCGGGCTATTTTGGGCGTTATTTTTAAGTGTATTAATAGCAATACCATAACGTGAGGCGTCAGAATTCATCATGCCCCAGCTTTTTTCGTTATCAATAAATACACCAACACACCAAGGACTGTTTTTAACTTGCTGGGCTACTTTTGCAAGCGTTACATCTGCGCGCTCAACGAATAATGGATCAAATGGGTCAGGTAATGGGCTCCAGTAGTCGTTACCACTGCTTACCGTTTTGAAATTACCAATGATCCACGCATTAGCAAAGTAAGGTAATTGGTTAGTATGGTAATAGTCTTCTTCTATCCAATTGCCAAAAGAAGTAAAGCCCCATGAAAGCATGCGTTTTACAGTGGTATTTTGCCACTGTTTCATTAAGTCGTTGTTGTTATGGGTTTGATATTTTCGCTCTAAATTAGCGCGATAAAAGCTAAACGTTTCACCTTTTTTAATTGCACCACTGTGAACTTCGCGTCTGTAGCCGTAATTATCTGCTAAAGGGTTATTTTGCTCGGGTAGCCAATTAAACATATCAGATCTTAGTGTTGAGCTTTTATAACGTGTTGACCACGCAGTTTTTGGAGCTGGATTTAATCCTAATGAATCCTCTGGTGTTAAATCATTAGCTTCGCGCTGCTTAATATAGCTTTGGTCAAAATCGTAACCGGTAATAGTTGAAGTATTTGCCATACGAACGTTATCAATGCCGGTTGAAAAAAACAGATAACCTTCTGGGTCGACTAAACTCCATTTCCCTTTGTATTTTTCGGTTCTAAAATATCCCGTTGCCTTTAATTGTGGGCCGTTTTTCCAGCCACTATATTTAGAACGTCCTTTCATTGGTGAGTTTTGTAAGTTAATTTGCTCTTTTTGAGAAATAACTTGTAGCTGCTCTGTTGAAGATACTTTATTGGTAAAGTCTAATTTTGCATTTTGCCCAAATTTATCAACTAACCCTTTAAGATAGTGAGTATCAAAATTAGTTGGCTTTATAAGGCGTAAGTTGTCTATTAAAATTCGTTTATCGTCAAGTAGCCCTTTTACTCCAAATGATATTTTTACAATGCTGCTAACGTCGATATTTTTTTGTCCGCCTCTATAGATTATTGGCGTATAACTGCTTTTCCAACTTGGTGGGTTTGAGCGAATACCTGAATTAACATTTAAATTTGCGCCTTTTAATTCTATGTAATACGTATTTTGAGACTTTGCTGGCACAACAACACTTCGAGTTTGAAATTGTCCCGACTTGTCTATTGTCTTTATGTATAGGTGAGTAGAAGCCTCATCAGGGTTTTGTATATCAAGTGCAAGGGCAAAGTTTCCTGTTGCTTGCCAATCCCATCCTTTTGGGTTTATAAATTCAAAGTCACTTTCTACATTAGATTTAGATTTTAATGTAACCGCTAGTTTATGGTTTCCACCTTCCTTTATTAATGTACTAAAGCCATTAATTGTATTTATATATTGGCTGTAATTATCCTGTTCAAAATCAAAAATTATATGCTCTTTTTTTAATGGAGTGGCTCCTTTAGTTGAATTTTGATCTGAAGCTTTCGCATTGTGACACCCTGCAAGTACCGATAAACAAAAAAACGAGGATGCTAATTTTACACTATAAGGATTGAGAAACATGTTGGCCTACTATTGTGCGTGTTTAAATGTGTACTTTTGAGCAATAATTGATAGCTAAAAAGCGTTAAAACTACACAAGATAATTACACAAACGACGATATAAAACAATTAACTGTTAACAATGCAATGGATTTTAGAAGTGTTTTATAATAGAGGGAGCTATTAAAAAATATAAATTATAGGTAAAAAACATAAAATTCAATACTTTAAACACTACTCTCCATAATCATTAGCAGATATTCTTTGAGGGTACTACGAGTAGATTTGTTACAGTAAAGTAGAGTTAATGCCAGATTAACTTCTATTGTAAAGCAAACAGTTTATCGGCACTTTTAGTGGTTTGAACGCAAAACACAAGGTTATACTATAACATTGTTGATTCGTTAATTTTGTGGTGTTATATTATATCACAACATAATAACCACGAACCAATATATCCATGACAAAGTTAACATTAATCTCCTCTGCTATTTTTTCTGTTTTATGTTCTCAATCAGCTTTGGCTGCAACCGTTACCGGTAAAGTAATGGATGATAAAAATCAACCAATTAAAAATGCCTCTATCCATGTCCATGGCAAAAACCAAAGCGTTAAAAGTAATGATTTAGGCGAGTTTGCTATCGATATAGATGCAAACAGCCAATTACATATTAGTAAAGACAACTACATAGACTCTCGTATTACTGTTACCGAATCTTCAAATAATCTGTCTGTGTCACTTAAACCAACATCGGTTGAAACAGTGGTTGTTTATGCCTCTGCACTTCATAAGAACAGCCTAGAAATGATTTCTCCTGTAAGTGTGCTATCTGGTGATGAATTAAGAAATAAATCTAAACCAACACTTGGCGAAACTCTTAAAGGTTTACCAGGCGTAAATGCAAGTTACTTTGGCCCTGTATCATCAAGCCCAATTATTCGTGGTTTAGATGGCCCTCGCGTTAAAATCACACAAAATGGATTAGATGCCAGCGATGCGTCGCGAATTGGCCCAGACCACGCGACATCAAGCGACAGCCTAGCGGCAGAGCAAATTGAAGTGTTGCGCGGTCCAAGTACCCTACTTTATGGCTCTGGTGCAATTGGTGGCGTTGTAAACGTGGTTGATAACCGTATTCCTACTAGCAATATCGACGAGCTTACAGGCGCTGCTGAATACAGCCACGATACGGTGTCAAATTCAAACACCGTAGCTGCAAAACTTGAAACAGGTAATGAAGGCTTTAACTTTCATTTTGATGGTACTAAGCGCAGCGGCGATGATTACCAAACACCGACCTTTACTATTGCCGACGATGATGGCGATGTTGAAACCGAAAGCTCGGTAGAAAATACTTTTATTGATAGCGAAACACTCAACTTTGGTACCAGCTATGTTGGCGATCACTTAACGATTGGTTTTTCTTACGGTAGCATTGATACTGATTACGGTATTCCTGGGCATGAGCATCATCACGATCACGAAGGTGAAACTGAAGAAGAGCATGCAGAACATGAAGATGAAGCTGCTGAAGAGCCAGTTTACGCACATTTAGAGCAAGACCGCTGGCAAGGGCTTGTAAGTTACGCTCTTCATAATAACTGGATTGAAACCATCAACCTACGTGTTGGCTATACAGATTATTCACACAGCGAAATTGAAGATGGCGAAATTGGTACTACTTTTAAAAATAAAACGACTGAAGCACGTTTAAATGTAGAGCATAAGTTTGCTGATTGGCACGGAATGATGGGCTATCACTACAGCGATTCTGACTACGATGCAATTGGTGAAGAAGCATTTACACCCGCGAGTGTAACTACAACTAACGCATTATATTTACTAGAAGAGCGTGAATTTGGCGACGTGACAATAGAGCTTGGTGCACGTGTAGAAGATTACAAAATTGAAAGCCAAATCACGGCACACGAACATAGCCACGATGAAGTAGAAATAGATCATAGCGACGAAGAAGCTATTGGATACAATAAAAGCTTTACCAATTTAAGCGCCTCTGCCGGTGCCATTTGGCAGTACAAGCCGGGTCATAGTATTGCGACAAGTATTTCTCACTCAGAAAGAGCTCCGCTTTCTGCAGAGCTTTTATCAAATGGTTTACACATTGCAACAGGTACGTATGAGCTTGGCCTTGGTTATAACATTGAGGGTAATGAAGCACATTTTGAGCCAGAGAATATCAAGCAAGAAACCTCAACAAACCTAGATTTAAGCTTTAGACGTTTTAGCGGTGATTTTGGTTACACCGTTAACTTTTTCTATAACGATATTAAGAACTTTTATTTCCAAGAAAATACAGGTTTAGTTTACGATGAAGAAGATGGTTTAGAATCAGCTATTGGTGCACATGACGATGCTGTTGCGGTTTATCAGTTTACAAGTAAAGACGCAGAGCTTTATGGAATTGAGTTTGACGCACATTACCAAGTAACCCCAAGCGCTATGGTTAAAGTATTTGGTGACTCAACTCGTGCAAAACTAAAAGACGACGAAGGCAACTTACCGCGTATCCCTGCCAATAAATTAGGCTCTGAGTTACAGTACGATTTAGGTGACTTACAACTAACGCTTACAGGTACTCATTACTTTGATCAAAACGATGTAACTGCATTTGAAACAAAAACGGACGGCTATACGTTATTTGATGCACAAGCTAATTACCAATTAGGTTTAGGCAGTGTAGATGCACAGCTTTATATAAACGTGGATAACATTACTGATGAGTTAGGCTTTGTGCATAGCTCATTTATTAAAGATAAAGCCCCACTACCTGGCAGAAACTTCCGCTTTGGTATCCGTGGCTACTTTTAATAGCTGACAAGCTCTTTAGTTTATATATTTAAAAACCGCATTTTATTAAGGCGGTTTTTTATTTTTAGAATATATAATATCAACACGCAGTAATACTTAATCGATTTGAAGGATTAAACCTGACGCTAACTGCGTTAAGAATTTCTGATATACGACTGCATGGATGCAGGAGGTAGAGCAATGCAAAAGCAATTAGTGGTAACAACTAAACAACGAAATTTTTGCCTTGTTATCGACACAATTTTCTTAGCGAAAAATAGATCACTTAATTAAGCTAATTGGTATAAAACTCTTAAATTACAAACACAAAAAAGCCGTATTCAAATTGAATACGGCTTTTTACACTTTTAAATTAAAATGTATTTAATTTAAGAAATGATTTCGTGTAGCTCAACATCAAATACAAGCGTTGAGAAAGGTGCGATTGCAGCACCTGCGCCACGTTCACCATAAGCAAGCTCATGAGGAACGTAGATACGCCATTTAGTACCTACAGGCATCATTTGTAATGCTTCAGTCCAGCCTTTGATCACGCCACCAACTGGAAATTCAGCTGGTTGACCGCGCTCGTATGAGCTATCAAACACAGTACCGTTAATAAGTGTACCGTGGTAATCAACACGTACTGTAGACTCAGCTGTTGGCTTTTCGCCTTCGCCAGTTGCTAGTACTTCGTATTGAAGACCAGACTCAGTTACTGTGATTTCAGGACGTTTTGCGTTTTCTTCTAAGAATGAAATACCTTCTGCAGAAAGTACTTGTGACTCTTCTTCACGACGAGCTTGAATCTCTTCGTTTATTTTTTCAAATGCAGCTTGGATCTCAGGGATCTCAACTTGAAATGCGCTACCAGCGTACGCATCTTTCATGCCTTCAAATACTGAATTTAGGTTTAAGCCTTCAAAAGGATTAGACTTAAGTTGCTCACCCATTTGTAAGCCAATACCGTAACTTGCTTTTTCAGCATCTGTAGTAAAATTATCTGACATAATGTGTTTTTCACGTTTTGTTAGTTAAAAGACGCGACTATGCTATCACAAAATAAACCGCGTTTGGGGCTAGTTTTTGCTGAGTTTTAGCTTAATTAGGCCAACAATATAACTACAAAGCGGCAAACTGAATAAAATTCCAACAAGTAGAGGCATTGTTAGTAATCCTGATTCGCCAAACAGTAAAAATGGCACTACAAGCAGCCCTATACAACCAATAAAAACAGAGCCAATAACTGGCCAATGCTTATCGTATTTGGTAATAAGATGGGCAGCTAAAACATTAAAACCAACACCATAAATTAAACCGGTAATTAATGGATACTCTGGTTGAGCGTCTATAGCCATTTTTACTAATAAGCTAATAGCACTTTGATAGCAGTAACCAAATACCGTCCATAATAAAAGATGTTTTATTAATTTCTGCGAGGTTGGTAGGTTTGTTGCTTTAGTCATTTAGAAACTCCACAAAGCAAAAAACCGCCCATAAGGCGGTTTTTTTTAAATAATGGTGGAGAGATAGGGATTTGAACCCTAGATGGGCTATAAACCCATGCCGGTTTTCAAGACCGGTGCATTCGACCACTCTGCCATCTCTCCGCACGGCGCGAATAATATGGCTAAATACATAACTTGTAAAGAGCTAAATAGAAATTAATATAAAATATTAACATATTGGATAAAATAGACCCACTTTGTTCTTTTGTTAAGCTCTTCACTTTAATAAAAGTGTAGTTAATGGACTAAAGTTAAACACATTAATAATATTGTTTAGGTCTACGTGCAATCCAAGAGCAGATTAAACAAGCCAATATACTCAGTGCGGTAAAGGTAACGCCTTGAAAAATTAAATCGAATCGATTTAAATCATCACTTGGTACTACAACAAACATAAAAGCAGGTAGCACACTAAGCGATAAAACGTAGCAACATACTTTAAATGCACGCCCAAAGTCGAAACGTTTGGACTGGTGCATCCACCATGTTAACAACACAAGCATACCCATCGCTGAACCGGCTATAAAGTGTGATGCATTTGTGCTCATTGCAACATACAGTGTTACAAAAGCACCAATGATTCCCCAAATTGACCATGCTAGCCAATTCTCTTTTTCACGTAAAAATAAATTTCCCATAGTTTTCGTCTTCTTTATCGTTATTTTTATTAAGACTTTCCATAATGTATCAAAAAACAACCGATTAAAAAACAAACTGAAGAAGATTTAGTAAATTTAGTGCTTCCAAGCGCTTCTTACAGCCAAGTCATTAACTTTTAAATAATACTCTTTGTAACCTTAATGAATTATGACTATGTAAGTTGCGCAAAGTTCATACTATTTCACAAATTACTAAAATAGTTTTCTGGCTTATGGCGAGGCGACTTTTTACAATCGACTTCGGGTGTACCTATATATAAATACCCTACTATTTCATCTTGCTCATGTAAGTTAAGCGCTTTTTTAACCGCGCTACTTTGTGCAAAGTAGCCTGTGCGCCAAACACCGCCTAACCCTTGGGCAAATGCAGCTTGTTGCATCGCTAATACACTACAGCCTGCGCTTTGTACTTGTTCTATTCGAGGAACTTTTGGGTGTTCTTGATATTTAGCAATTGCTATTACAATCATAGGCGCACGAAGGGGAAGCTCTTTAGCACGGTTAATTACTTTTTCTTCTTGTTGCTCTGCCACTGCACTTTGATGGTAAATTTCACCCAGTTTATTGCGTGCATCACCTTGAGCAACAATGAACTGCCACGGTGCTATACAGCCATGATCAGGAACACGTAATGCTGCTTGCTTAATTATGTCGAGCTGCTCAGGCGTAGGGCCCGGCTCTGTTAGTTTAGAGTCTGATTGGCGGGTAAGTAAAAGCTCGATAGCGTTCATAACGATTCCTCAAAATTCAAAACGCTAGAGTAACATTTAAACCCTTAAAAAATAAATACCGAGAAATTAAAATGCAAAACGGCCGCAAAGGGTTAAGCTATGCGGCCGTTAGTAAAGTAGATTAAATACGTTATTCTTTTACAATATTTCGCCTTAACCAGTAATCTATACTAACAAAACGCCCACCGCCCATAAAAAACAAGCTAAGAAGCATAGCAAAATAAATTGCCGAAAATTCTATACCGTTGTTTAAAATAGACGGCTTGCCCTTTTCGTATAGATAATCAGGAAACCCGTGTTCTTCAACTAAGCCACGAATTTTACCTATTCGGTCTTGTACTTCTAGTGAGTTTTCAAGGCTTTCTTTAGCGCCCGGAATTGATAACCAATCGAGCACTTGCGCAGCACTTGTTTCTGGATTAGTTGGTGCTATTGCAAACCAACCATTATGCCAATGCACTGAGGTTGCAGCGACAACCATTGTGAACATAAGTGGGATACTGACCAAGCGAGTTAAAAGGCCAAGTAATAAAAACCAACCTCCTAAAAATTCACTCCAGCCAGCTAAAAAAGCTAGTAAGTCAGGAAACGGTAATCCTAAACCCCATTCATTATTACCAAACCATTGAACTACATCTGGAGATGCTAAAAAGTTATCAAAGAAACCTTCTGTCTCACCGCTTATAGCAAGTTTGTTATAACCTGCAATGATCATAACAGGGGCTAAAATCAAGCGAAATAGCAATGCAGGTAAACCATCTAAAAATGATAGTTTACCCAATATTGCATCATAAAGATTGGTTAGTTTATTCATGCGTATCCTGTGTGTTCACTGTTTATTAAGTTATAGACTATAAACAGCAAAGACCGCATGAATTGATAAACTATTTCAATTTATTTACAAAGGTTAAATACTTCTAGCGACCTGAAGTGCTTCAAAAATAGCGCGTTTAGCATCAATAGCTGCAGCTAGTTTAGCTCCGCCTATAACATGTACCTTTGCGTTATCTGTGTAATTTTCTAGCACTTCGTTATTAGAAACCTGGCCAATACAGGCAATAACAGTGTCTACTGGCAGTACTAGAGTTTCACCAGCAACATTAATAGTTAGTCCGCTTTTATCAAAGCTTTGGTATTGGCAATCAGCAATTTGCTTAACGCCATGCTGCTTAGCAACTTGGCGATGTATCCAACCCGTTGTTTTACCAAGCTCGCTACCAAAACGACCCGTACTGCGTTTTAACATATACAATTGACGTTCGTCTTTATGAGGTTGGGCTTCACACTCAATCCCCCATTGCGTTTTAAACTCGCTAATAGTTTGCGATTTATGTTCGCTTAAAAACGCAACCATATCAAAACCTATACCACCGGCACCTAAAATAGCAATTGATTTACCCAGCTCTACTTCGCCGCGTATAACTTCGTCATAAGCAAATACACGCTTATCATCGCTACACTTAATAGAGGCTTCACGCGGCCTAACGCCAGTTGCAAATACGATGTCATCATAGTTTTTAAGCATTGAATCGTCATAAGCTTTACCAAGCTCTACAGTTACTTTTAATCGCTCAAGCTCATTAGTGAAGTAAGTAAGAGTATGGTTAAAGTCTTCTTTACCTGGTATTTGCATAGCTAAATTAAATTGGCCACCCATTTGCGGTTTTTGATCAATTAACGTGACGTTATGCCCTTTTTGAGCCAAGTAACAACTTGCCGATAAACCAGCGGGGCCTGCACCGACTACTAATACGTTTTTAGCTTTGGTTGCTTGCTCTAACGGGTAATCTAGCTCAAATGCAGCTTGTGGATTAACTAAACACGTAGCACGTTTATTTTTAAATACGTGATCTAGACAACCTTGGTTACACCCTATACAAATATTAATTTGCTTAGATTGATTATTTGCGTATTTATTAAAAAACTCTGGATCGGCAAGTAGCGGCCTTGCCATCGAAATTAAATCAGCCTCGCCTGCATTTAAAATATCGTTAGCAATTTCTGGAGTATTAATTCGGTTAACAGCAATCACTGGCACGCTCACCACGTCTTTTAAACGTTTTGATGCTTCTTTAAATGCACCTGGCGGCACCATACTCGCAATAGTTGGTACACGCGCTTCGTGCCAACCAATACCTGTGTTAAATATATCAACACCCGCTTTTTCAAGCTCGGTAGCTTGTATGACAACTTCCTCTGGTGTTGAACCGTTTGGGATTAAATCAATGACCGACAATCTAAAAATAATTAAGAATTGCTCAGATACTTTTGCTCTTACAGCTTTAACTATTTCAAGCGCAAGTCGCATTCTATTTTCTAGGCTGCCACCAAATTCATCTTCACGTTTATTGGTGTGTGGCGCCATAAACTCATTAATCAAATACCCTTCAGAACCCATAACTTCAACGCCATCGTAGCCGGCTTTTTCAGCCATATAGGCAGAGTGCGCAAAGTCTTTAATTGTTTTTTTAATCGAGCCAAGCGTCATAGCTTTAGGTTTATAAGGATTAATAGGTGCTTTTATTGCACTTGGTGCCTGATTGAATGGATGGTACGCATAACGTCCAGCATGTAATAATTGCAAACAAATTTTTCCGCCGTGTTTATGCACAGCATCTGTGTAAGCGCGGTGCTTAAATACATCGTAATAACTATTAAATGAAGATGAAATAGGTGTTAATTTGCCACGTAAATTTGGGCTGTATCCGCCCGTAATTAACATTGCAGTGCCGCCTTTTGCACGTGCTTCGTAAAATGCACGTAAGCGTTTGCGGTTATGCCATCCCTCTTCAAGGCCTGTATGCATTGAGCCCATCACTAAGCGGTTACGTAATTGTGTGTGTTTTAGTTGTAATTGTTGTTCTAACATCTTGTGCCCCGTCAACTGGTCTAACCTGTATACATTAGCTAATTCTGCTTTAATGGCAAGTAATAAGCAATATGTGCCTTCATTTAATTAAAAAAAGCCATAAAAACATGTATTAATAGCACCTCATAAACACTTCGTTACGATTTAGCAGTTAAATTTATTTTTATTCTAGGCTAAGATGGAACTAATGTATTAACTGTACCAAATTAAGGAGCTATTTTGATAGCAAAGGTATTTAAAGGTATTTGGGCTGGAATTAACTTTTCTCGTCGTTTAATACTCAACATTCTGTTTTTATTACTGGTAATTGTTTTCTTAGTGTCACTCTCAAGTGACGACGATAAAATAATAGTTGAAAATGGCTCTGTGCTTAGGCTTAACCTAAATGGCCCTATTGTTGAAGAAAAAACATACATAGATCCGGTCGAAGCTGCAATTAGTGATGCAACTTCTGGTTCTGAAGCGCCAAGCGAAATATTACTCGACGATATTGTTGAAGTAATAAACGAAGCGACTAAAGACGATCGCATTACGGTGATGCTGCTTGATTTACAAGAAATGCCTAAAGCACATTTAAACAAACTTAAGCAAATTACCAATGCTATTGATGCATTTAAACAAGCTGGCAAAAAAGTGATTGCATCGGGTTATTACTATACCCAAGCACAATACTATATTGCATCACATGCTGATGAAATAGCTATGCACCCATACGGTAGCGTAGGTATTGAAGGTTACGGCATGTATCCGCTTTACTTTAAAGATGCACTTGAAAAGCTTGAAGTAACGCAGCATATTTTCCGTGTTGGTACATTTAAGTCAGCAGTAGAACCTTTCATTCGGAACGACATGTCTGAAGCAGCCAAAGAAGCTAACCGTGTTTGGTTGGGCGCTCTTTGGAGTGAATACAAACAAGATGTTGCTGCGGTTCGCCCATTTGATGAGTCAAATTTCGACGAGACAATGGACGTATATCTTGAAAAAATGAAAGCTGCAGATGGCGATGCAGGTAAATATGCACTTGACCACCAGTGGGTTGATTCTTTAAAAACAAATCAACAAGTTCGCAAACAATTAATTGATTTAGTTGGCGCACAAGAAGATGGCAAAACATTTAAGCAAGTTTCATTTCGTGAATACTTAAGCTTGGTTAAACCACCGATTGAATTTGATAACCCTATTACCGAAAAAGTCGCCGTTGTAGTTGCTAAAGGTACAATTGTGGATGGTGAGCGTAAAGCTGGCGAAATTGGTGGCGACTCTACAGCAGCCCTACTTCGTAAAGCACGCCTTGATGACAAAGTTAAAGCGGTTGTACTGCGCATTGATTCAGGTGGCGGTAGTATGTTTGCCTCTGAAGTTATTCGTGCAGAAGTATTAGCGCTTAAAGCTGCTGGTAAGCCTGTTATTGCCTCTATGAGCTCTGTAGCTGCATCAGGTGGTTATTGGATTGCCTCTGCTGCAAACGAAATCTGGGCAGCACCGAGTACTATTACAGGGTCGATTGGTGTGTTTGGTACGTTTATGACATTTGAAAAAACCTTATCTAAAATTGGTGTTTATTCAGATGGCGTTGCAACAACCGAAATGGCTGGTTTTTCTATCACTCGTCCCCTAAACGAAAAAATGGGTCAAGTAATTCAGATGAGCGTTGAAGAAGCATACGGTCGCTTTTTAAACGTTGTCGCTGATGCCCGTAATATGACGCCTGAGCAAGTTGATAAAATTGCCCAAGGCCGCGTATGGATTGCATCTCAAGCACTTGAACTAGGTTTAGTAGACAAACTTGGTGATAAACAAGATGCTATAAAAGCAGCTGCAGCACTTGCAAAACTTAATCACTATGAAGTTAAAACCATTAAACAAGATTTAAGCTCGCAAGAAAAAATGATTCAAAATATTTTTGGTAACGCGTCTATTAAATCGATGCTTGGTTTACAAACACAAAAAACATCTGTGTTAGCAACGCAAGCTAACTTGCAAAGCGTTATTAACCAATTAAGTACTGAAGTTGAAAACCTTAAAGATTACAACGATCCACAAGGTGTATATGCACGTTGTTTAGTGTGTAATGTTGCACAATAAAAGTGCATAGCTTTACCTAATCAGCTGTATTTAAAGTTACTTAACGTTATACTAAGCCCAGTTTTTTTACTGGGCTTTTTTTATGAAACGTAAACGCATTTATATCGCTTATACTGGCGGTACTATAGGTATGAAAAAATCGAGTCGAGGTTATATTCCTGCTGAAGGTTTTTTAACAGAAACCGTAGTGAACAACGCAGAGTTTAACCGTGATGAAATGCCTTTGTTTGATATTCACGAATACTGCCCTCTTATAGATTCTTCAGATATGTCTCCTGAGCATTGGCAACTTATTGCTGATGACATTAAAGATAAATACCAAGATTATGATGGTTTTATTGTGCTTCATGGCACCGATACAATGGCGTATACAGCCTCAGCACTATCGTTTATGTTCGAAAACCTAACTAAACCTGTGATTGTAACTGGCTCACAAATTCCGCTTTCTCAATTACGCTCAGATGGTCAAGTAAACCTTCTGAATGCAATGTATTTAGCGGCAAATTATCCAATTGCAGAAGTAAGTCTATTTTTTAATAACCAACTGTTTAGAGGTAACAGAGCAACTAAAGCCCACGCCGATGGATTTAATGCATTTGCGTCGCCTAATCTTGATCCCTTAGCGTTATCGGGTATTAGTATTCAACTTATTAAAGGCCAACTTAGTCCTTATGTTGAAAATGAGCTGCAAGTTACTCCTATTACACCTCAACCCATTGGTGTGCTTTATTTATACCCTGGTATTAGTCAAGAAGTGGTTAAAAGCTTAGTTAATGGCAATATTAAAGCCTTGGTGTTGCTTAGTTTTGGTGTAGGTAATGCACCGCAAGATCCTAACTTTTTATCAATACTTGAAGAAGCAAGTAAACGTGGCGTCGTTATTGTTAATTTAACCCAGTGCTTAAAAGGCCATGTAAATATGGGCGGCTATGCAACGGGTAATGCACTGTTAAATATTGGTGTTATTAGTGGATACGATATGACCCTTGAAGCGTGTTTAACTAAATTACATTATTTATTTAGCCAAAAGCTAGAAGTAGAGACGATTCGTCATTTAATGCAAGACAATTTACGTGGTGAATTAAGCCGTTAAATCTCACCGCGCCTAAAATACAAAAGGCACGCTAAATAGCGTGCCTTTATCGTTTTAAACAACTGTTTATTACCTAACTTTAGCGTCGATATCTACTAAGTCAGTTAAATGGCATGTTTCACCGCTATGGGTTTTAACGCCGTGCTCACCAAAGTAATCACGCTGGGCTTGAACTAAATGCCCATTACTCGGTGTGGTTAATGTTGCTAAATACGTTTGTGTAGCACCCAATACAGGGAATGCTAAACCAGTCATTATTGCTTGTCCGGTAATTTTGCGCAAAGAGTTAGACTCTTTCTCAAGGGTATCAATAAATTCAACACCTTGTGCAACGCTATCAAGGTAGTCAGCACGAATAATACAACCAGAACGCCACGTTTGAAGCGTTTTAGATAAATCAACTTTCCACTGATGAGTACGTGATGCACCTTTAATTAACGCTAAACCTTGGCGATACGCTAGTAAGCTTGCAAGTAAGAACGCTTCTTTTAGCTCTTCTAAATCAATTTCAACATTGTTAGTTGATTTAGATGCATACGTCATCTCTTGTGCAGCCGTTGTATTACATGCATTAGTTAAATGACGAGCTTGTACAGCAGCAACAAGTGAAGGAACTGCGATACCAAGTTCTAGTGCATTTTGCGCAGTCCAAAGACCAGTACCTTTAGCGCCAACTTTATTATCAATTAAGTCCGCAAGCGGTACATTATTATGATTTTCAAGTGACAATATGTGGCTAGAAATAGACAGTAAATAGCTATTTAATTGACCTTCTGACCAGTCATTAAATATCTCAGCCACTTCTTTTGGAGAACGATTAGTGCCTAAACGAAGTAATTGGTACACTTCTGCAATAAGTTGCATAAGTGCGTATTCAATACCGTTGTGAACCATTTTTACAAAATGACCACTTGCTGATTGACCAACACGTGCAAAACACGAGTCGCCATTATAGCTAGCAGCTACTTTTTCAAACCATGGCTCAATACGTTCCCAACCACCCTCAGAACCACTTGCCATCATTGCAGGACCATGGCGAGCGCCTTCTGCACCGCCAGAAATTCCCATAGTGGCAAATTCAAATTTATTTTGGTATTTAAGTTTACGCGTTATACCGTCTTTATAATTACTATTACCGCAATCGACAATCATATCGTCACAGTTAACGCCGGCCTCTACAAGTTCATTACAAACTGTATCAACTAACTCACCAGCAGGAACAAGTAATAAAATAGAACGAGGTGCCTCTAAACGCCTTACCATGTCTCTTAAATCAGAGACAATGTGAAGCCTATCAGCCATGCCTTGAGATTTAGCACAACTTAGTAACTCTTCACCCGCATGTGGGTTTTTGTCATAAGCGACTAGCGTTATCCCTTTTTCAATCAAGTTTAGGGCAAGATTTTTTCCCATAACGCCTAACCCTACTAATGCAACTTGCATCTAGTGTCCTCCTCGGTAACAACTATTTGGTTAGAAAATTCAGTGTATAAATTAAATAATACCGCGTGCATTATACTCATGCAGTCATAAAATACTAATTATGAGTCAATACAACATGCTTTTTTATTACAGATAAATAAGCTACGTAATTATATCAAACATCAATGGTCTCGGGGTGACTAAAAGCAAAGCTAATTGAAATTAAGATCATTGACGCATTCTGACACCGGTGTCATAATGATGACACAATAGTTTTGTATAAAATAGTGGCAAACCTTTGAAGTTTGCACATAACTAAAATATTTTATTCTAATATAGATATTTTAAGTCAACAAAATAACGTCAACATGCTTTCACCAAGCAAACAGGAGAAATTGATGCTAAGACGCACAAAAATAGTCGCTACCCTTGGACCTGCTACCGATAGAGATAACAACTTAGAAAAAATTATTATCGCTGGGGCTAATGTAGTACGTTTAAACTTCTCACATGGTGTTGCCCAAGATCATAAAGACCGTGCACAAGCTGTACGCGATATTGCAAAAAGATTAGGCAAGCATATTGCTATCCTTGCTGACCTTCAAGGCCCTAAAATCCGCGTTTCTACTTTTAAAGAAGGTAAAGTAACGCTTGCTGTGGGTGCAAAATTTACCCTTGATGCAAAAATGGAAAAAGGCGAAGGCGACATAAACTCTGTAGGTATTGATTATAAAGAATTACCTAACGATGTAAGCCCTAACGATTTACTACTTCTAAATGACGGCCTTATTCAATTAAGTGTTGATGAAGTAGCTGGGCATTTAGTGCATTGTACAGTCACTGTTGGCGGTGTTTTATCTAACAATAAAGGTATTAACCGTTTAGGTGGTGGCTTAACTGCTCCAGCATTTACTGAAAAAGACAAAGAAGATTTAATAACTGCCGCTGAAATTGACGTAGATTACATTGCCGTATCATTCCCACGTAGTGGCGACGATATGCGCTACGTACGCTCACTTGCTGAAGCTGCTGGTTCAAAAGCACAGTTACTTGCTAAAATTGAACGTGCTGAAGCCGTTGAAACCCAAGAAGCTGTTGATGACATCATTTTAGCGTCTGACGCAGTAATGGTTGCTCGTGGTGATTTAGGTGTTGAAATTGGTGATGCTGCTCTTATGGGCAAGCAAAAACTAATTATTCGTCGTGCTCGTTCATTAAACCGTACTGTAGTTACAGCAACGCAAATGATGGAATCGATGATCGATAACCCTATGCCTACACGTGCAGAAGTTATGGATGTTGCAAATGCTGTTCTTGATGGAACAGATGCTGTAATGCTTTCAGCTGAAACAGCTGCAGGTGATTATCCTGAAGAAACAGTTGCGACTATGGCACGCGTTTGTTTAGGCGCTGAATCGCAAAAAGAAACGCACGTTTCTAAACACCGTTTAGATAGTCGCTTTTCTAACAATGCTGAATCAATTGCGCTTTCTGCTATGTATGCAGCTAATCACTTAGATTCTGTTAAAGCAATTATCACACTTACTGAATCTGGTAGTACGGCTAAATTAATGTCGCGTATCAGCTCAGGCTTACCAATCTACTCGCTTTCACGTCATGCCAGTACATTAGGTCAAACAGCACTTTATCGTGGTGTTTACCCAGTATTTTTTGATTCTACAAAAACTGAAAAAGACGGTATGGTAAAAGCCGCGCTTGATACTTTAGTTTCTCAAGGGTCTTTACAGTCTGGCGATACAGTAATCATTACTCACGGTGACTCAATGGAAACTGTGGGCGCAACTAACACAATGAAAATTGTAACTGTTGCGTAATTAAACGCCGAATATAAAAAATGCGAGCTTAGCTCGCATTTTTTGTGTCTGTAATAAAAGCGTTGGCTTTAACTTGCTAATGCCGCTTTAACCTTATCTCGGTAGCTACGGCTCACTTTTAATTCTTGGCCATTTTCAAGTACTAATAAATACTCACCACTTACTTGTGTAACCAGTTTACTAATTTGTTTTGTATTTACTATTGCGCTGCGGTGCACACGCACAAATAACTGAGGGTCGAGCTCTTGCTCAAGCTCTTTCATTGTTTTACGTAGAATATGCGTTTGTCCGTCTTCACAGTGTAAACACATATAGTCACCTGCTGCATCAACCCATTGGATAGTCGCTACAGGTACCCGTATAATTTCACCCTGCTCTTTTACAGCAAGCGATTCTGGGTAACGTCTGTCTGTTAGCATATCGCCAGTGGCTAATTTTTTAAGTATTTCTTCGCAATTGTTACCAGTAATACCGGCTACAAAACTCGCTAGCTTTTTCTTATGGGCGTTGTCTTGCTGCGTTTTTAAGTAGGTATGCACTTTTTCTACCGCCTGTTTTAGTCTGTTATCATCAACGGGTTTTAAAATGTAATCGAGAGCATGAATTTCAAACGCTTTTACAGCAAACTGGTCAAAGGCCGTTACAAATACGATCGCTGGTAATGCTTTTGAGCTTTCGCTAAGGGCTCTTGCTACTTCAAAGCCATTCATACCTGGCATTTGAATATCTAAAAAAACCAAATCAATTTTCTCGCTTTGACACATTTCAATTGCATCAGCGCCTGAACTACACAATTTAATTACTTCAATATCAGAGTATTCTTCGAGCCTTACCGCTAAACCTTTTCGTGCTAACGGTTCATCATCAACAATGAGTGTTTTTATTTTAGTCATTTTTCACAGCCTTCTCAAAAGGTACTCGCAGATTAACTTTTAATCCACTTGGCGTATTATGTGATAATACAAACGAATAATTATTTTCATACAACGTTTTTAATCTATCTTTGGTATTAGCGACACCTACGCCTTGAGCGTTAACTAATTGGCCATCGAGTATGTCAGTACCTGGGCCGTTGTCGCCCACTTCTAGTAATAACTCATTCGCAAATACCTGTGCTTTTATATCAATTACTCCACCTTCTGTTAGATGGGCAATAGCATATTTAATCGCGTTTTCTATAATAGGTTGCAAAATTAAGCTCGGTACTAAAGCCTCTTTAGCTTGCTCGCTTATATCTACATTTACCTTTAATCGCTCATCAAAACGTACACGTTCTATTTCTAAGTAAAGCATGAGCGCATGTAACTCTTGCTCTAGCGGTACTTTCTTTATTGGATCGGTATTTAATGTATAACGTAGAAAGTCACTTAGCCTTGCTACCATTAAGTTAGCATCTTTGTTTTCTTTAACCAAAATTAAAGTAGAAATAGCGTTAAGTGTATTGAATAAAAAATGGGGATTAAGCTGATACCTAAGCATTTTTAATTGCGCTTCGTGTGCCATAGTTGTGGCTTTTAGTGCTTTTTGTCGCTCACTTTGTAATAACTGATAATATTTAACGCCAAAGTACAGACCACTCCAACATAAAATAATATAAACCGAATCTAAACCTTGCTGCAGGTAATAAAACCACTCCTCTGGTCTATAACCATGGCGGTATATTTCCCACAAATTAAATTTTTGAACGACAGCCCATAAAGTACCTGTTACATAAGAGGCACCAAATACCACAATCATTAATACCCAAGGCGAGGCATTCCAAATTTTACGGTAAATATACCTAAGCGGTACTGTCATTAAGCAACCAGCGTAAGCATTTAATAAAATAACAAATACGTATATATCACGCATTTCAAATACTTTAGAGCCAATATAATTTACTAACGCATAACCAATCCAGCCTGCAATTTGCAAAAGCCAAAAAAAGCGCTGTCTGTTATCGACTAAAGATTGCCAGTTCAAAATAGATGTTTACTCCGTATAGTTAAAGACTAATTCCATAAAATAGGCGCTTGTTATTCTTTATTATTTTTACCTATGTAGGGCTAATTTTAATAAAATTAGATAGTCTTATTATATAGATTTATGAGTTTGCATAGCACTACAGCCTACCTTGCTTTTTAATAGTCTTACCGCAAACAAATAGTAGATACACTAAAAAAGCGAAAGGTTATTCACCTTTCGCTTTTTAAATATAAATAGCTTTGTGTAAATTAAGCTAGTTTGTCTGATGCTACTTTGTATGTTGGATCTTCAATCACATTCACTTCAACCAAATCGCGTGCTTTATGCAACAACTGCGTACAGTCTTTACTTAAGTGACGTAAGTGAAGTTGTTTACCTGCTTTTGTGTACTTATCAGCAAGTGTGTCAATTGCTTCTATTGCACTGTGATCAGATACGCGGCTATGCTTAAATTCAACAATTACATTTTTAGGGTCATTTTTAACATCAAATAACTCTGCAAAGTTTTTAACTGAACCAAAGAAAAGCGGGCCATGTAACTCATATACTTTAGCGCCTTCTTCATCAATATAGTTAGTTGTGTATATGTGCTTAGCATGCTGCCAAGCAAATACTAATGCAGATACAATAACACCTACACATACTGCAATCGCTAAATCGGTAATAACAGTCACACCCGATACAAGTACTATTACGAAAGCGTCTGATAGAGGCACACGCTTCATCATTTTAAAGCTGGCCCATTCAAACGTACCTAATACAACCATAAACATAACACCAACAAGTGCAGCTAGTGGGATCATCTCAATTAAGCTTGAAGCGAATATGATGAACGCAAGCAACATCAATGCAGCACTTATACCCGATAAGCGAGAACGACCACCTGAGTTAATGTTGATCATTGATTGACCAATCATTGCACAACCACCCATAGCACCAAACATACCACAAGTAATATTTGCAGCGCCTTGGCCTATACACTCTTTATTACTATGACCGCGAGTTTCTGTAATCTCGTCAATTAAGCTAAGCGTTAATAATGATTCAATTAAACCAATAGCCGCTAAAATAAGTGCATAAGGAAAAATAATTTGTAGCGTTTCGAAAGTAAACGGCACCATAGGAATATGAAACTGAGGTAAACCGCCTGCAATTGTTGCAGCTTCGTCGCCTGTCATTCCTTTTAAGAAATCAACTACAGTATGCGCTTCTAAATCCAAACCAATAACTAAAGCGGTCACTGTAATAATAGCGACTAATGTAGAGGGTACAGCCGTTGTTAGTTTAGGTAAAAACTGAATAATAGCCATCGTTAAAGCCACTAAACCAAGCATAATATATAACGGGTTACCCGTCATCCATTCTTGTCCGCCCATACCATCAGGCACTTTAAATTGTCCTAACTGAGCGAGAAAAATAACAATAGCTAAGCCGTTTACAAAACCAAGCATTACCGGATGAGGAACCATGCGGATAAACTTACCGAGTTTAAATACACCCGCGAGTATCTGCAGTATGCCCATGAGCAATACGGTCGCAAATAAATACTCAACACCATGATCAAGCACTAAACTTACCATAACAACAGCTAGTGCACCGGTTGCACCTGAAATCATACCAGGGCGGCCACCAAATATAGCCGTAATTAAACCAACGATAAACGCGGCATATAGACCAACTAAAGGTTCTACATTTGCAACAAAGGCAAACGCAACAGCTTCTGGAACTAAGGCTAGCGCCACAGTTAATCCAGATAAAATATCGTTTTTAGCAGAGCTAGGCGCCCTACTGAGTAAGTTAAACATTGAGTTCCTCAAATGGTGTAATGGGTATCAAAAAAGCGCTAAATTCTACCAAATTAGCGCTCAGTTAACAATTGTCATTATGTGGTTAAACTAAACTAAAAGAGGTTTAGCTTTTAAAAGAAGTGCTTTTATAAAGGGAGGGAAGTACTACGTTTTACACATGTCATTGTTACATTAGAATGTACTTCTTGTACATATTCTAAGCTTAGTAAATTATCGCGTACAAAGTGCTCATAACCTTCTATGCCTTGTGAAATTATGCGTAGCATAAAGTCCATTGTTCCAGCCATGGTGTAACACTCTGTTACTTGATCATAACTCATTATAAGTTTTTCAAATTCAGCAAGGTTCTTTTTACCGTGATTTGATAAACGCACATGTGCATATACAAGCATATCAAAGCCAAGTTTTTTCTCATCTAAAAGAGCCACTTTGCTTTTTATATAACCATCTTGCTCTAGCTTGGCAATTCGACGCCAGCATGGAGATTGAGACAAGCCTACTTTATCAGCAATTTCTGCGGTTGATAAACTAGCATCTTGTTGTAAAAGTGCCAATATTTGGCGATCTACGTGATTTAGAGACATTTTATTTCTTATTTATCAAATAAACTGGTTAAATTATACAACCATTTTAAAACTCAGTCTGCTTATTTTTAATTTTTATGCAGTTTACCAAACTTCAAATAAGTAACTTAACCAAACTTACCACTCACAAAAGGATTTGTTTGTTTTTCAAATCCAACCGTAGTGTCGCTCCCATGCCCTGCCAATATTTTAGTATTATCAGGTAAGGTTAGAATATGCGTCTTAATCGACTCTATAAGTTGTTCGCTATTCCCCTTAGGGAAATCAGTTCGCCCTACTGAGCCTTTAAAAATAACATCACCTACAATAACGCATTCATTGTCTTGTTGATAAAACACAATATGACCAGGTGTATGCCCTGGGCAATGCTTCACTAAAAAGCTAAGTTTACCTACGCTAACGGTGTCGTTATGGTTTAGCCAAATATCCGGGTAAAAAGGCTCAATGGGTTTAAACCCGAACATTTGTGCTTGCATAGGTAAGTTTTCAAACCAGAAGTACTCATCTTTTTGTGGGCCAATAATTTGTACGTTAAATTGATTACGTAAAATATCAGCCCCACCCACATGATCTAAATGCCCGTGCGTTAACCAAATAGCACTTAATTCTAGTTTATGCTCATTAAGGGCAGCTACTATTTTATCAGGGTCGCCACCTGGGTCTATGACTACGGCTTGTTTAGTTTCACTACACCAAATAATACGACTATTTTGTGCAAATGCAGTGACGGGTATGGTTATAATTTGCATATTAGATTTCTTTACTTTTTTGATCTGGAATAACAACTTCTTCTTCAAATGACATCAATATTGGGTACTTTAAGTACGCTTGATCATAAAATGGACTTTGCTCATATAACCAGTTTAGTCTCGCATCAGCGTCGCTTGCGAACGATTTATCTTTAAGCTTTTCATCAAACTTAAGCGCTAGCTTTGGATTGTCTTTTAGCATTTGGCGTGCAAACGGAATTAGTGCATAGTTTTCCATATACTCAGTACGCTGAAAAATAGTATTAAATTCCCCCCATGCAAAAAACGAATCTGGTGCTTCAGGATGCAATAAATGCACAGCAAGCTCACCTGCTTTTTGTTGAGTATTGACTTGATACCAACCATCTAAATCTACATTTATAGCAGGGACATAATCAAAACTTGCTGACACTCTAAAACGGCCTTCAAATGGTGCTTTATCAAACGTGTAGTCTGCCACCTTTGCTACTTTTAAAGGCTGTGTGTTTGCCCCTTCAAGTTTATTAATAGAGACACCATGTAACTTTAGTTTCTTAATAATATTGCGATATACAGGCGGAATAAAAAAAGCTTTAGGTACTTCAACTGTATGTTGTACATCTTTTTGCCAATAAATAGGTAAGTCGGTATATGTATGTGCTTTACCCAAATACTTCACTTCATTTTGGCCTGAGAGCGCATTCATGCTTGATGAATACTCAATACCTTTAAACTGCGCAATCGTATCAGCTTGCTTGGAATAGCCACGCTTTACTATTAACTGTTTAGGAACAAATTCCTGTTCTTTTTTTACTGCATTAGCTAATTCATGACTGTGCTTTGATAGCGCAGTAATAGCACCATCTAAAAATACGTAAGTTCCTAATACACGTTGCTTGTAAGGCTTCAATGAATGATTTTCAACTAAAATAGTCGGTAATGACTTTAAATCACCCCAACCATTTGAAAAGCGCGGCGTAGCAACCCATCCCGCTAATCCTTTTTTAAAGTCGCGCTTGTCCATAACAAAAACAAGTGGCCCTGGCATGTGCCCTTGCTTAGCTAGCGTATCGTCAATCAGAGGTTTAAAAAACTGGTTTAGTGCATCAGATACCGCAGGCGACTCGCTTGAAAATACCGGATTGTAGCCATAAGTCACATCGTATTGGTAATCTGCGCCATCGGTTACGTGTACATCAATGTATAAATTTGGGTTGTAGTCGTTAATAACCTTTAGAACACTTCTAACTTCTGGGGTATCTAATTTAGTAAAATCACGATTTAAATTAAGGTTATTAGCATTTGTTCTAAAGCCCATTTTTGTAGGGCCCCGTTGATTGATGCGATTGAATGCACTGCTACGTTCGTGTCCATCTACATTTAAAATAGGAATAAATAATATGTTTACCTTTTTTAAAATGTCACGGCGCTTACCCGTCGCTATATCTCTGAGTAACATAAACATGGCATCTTTACCGTCTATTTCACCAGAATGTATTCCTGCCTGGATAAAAATAGTTGGCTTAGTGCTATTAGCCATTTGCCTTGCTTCAAAAAAGCCTTGCTCACTGGCAATCAACATTTTTATTGCACGCTTGCTATTACTATAGCCAATGGTTTGAGATTGAAACTGAGTAGGGTTTGCAGCAACTAACCTATCAACAAATGCCATTGTATTTGCATAATCTGGCGACGCTTCACCTGCTGACAGCTCAAAATCAGTAGTTAGCGGCCCTTGTTTTTGTAAAAGCTCTACGCTTTTCCCCTGCCACTCAATTAATGGAGGTAAGTGTGCGTCATACGCCACACTTGCAGATAAAAATAGTAAACTTGCAAACATAAAATTCTCTAACAAACGCCTTAATTATATAAATTATATCAACTAAATTTTTTATAATGAGGAAACTGCGGTGATTCAACAAAAAAATGCAGCCAACTACATCTCACTCATTCACACCTGTCTTTTAAGGCTATATAACATTATTAATGTACAGTAATTCATTACATAACTATTTATACCAACTCGTAAAAATACTTAATCAATTTAAGGGATTACATCTGACGCTAACAGCGTCAAAAATGTCTGATATACGTCTGCATGGATCCAGGAGAGTGAGTAATGATGGAGCAATTGCCAAGAACAACTAAATAGTGAATTTCGCCCTGCTCTAACGTAATTTTTTATCGGTAAATAGAGCTCATATAAGTAGATGGGTATTAATTTGAAAAAGCCAATTTAGCTCAGCTATAAAAAAGTGTAAGTTATTAAATTACAGGCACAAAAAAAGGAGCCATAGGCTCCTTTTTTAATACTTATATGAAAAAGCTTAAGCGGCTAGGCCTTCTTTTGCTTTTTCTACAAGCGCTGCGAATGCAACTTGGTCATAAACAGCGATATCTGCAAGGATCTTACGATCGATTTCTACAGATGTCTTTTTAAGACCATTGATAAAACGGCTGTAAGACAGACCATTTTGACGTGAAGCAGCATTGATACGTGCAATCCATAATTGACGGAAAGTACGTTTCTTCGCACGACGGTCACGGTAAGCGTATTGACCCGCTTTAGTAACAGCCTGGAAAGCTACGCGGTAAACACGTGAACGTGCTCCGTAGTAACCTTTTGCTTGTTTTAAAACTTTTTTGTGACGTGCACGTGCGACAACGCCGCGTTTAACTCTTGCCATTTCTAAAAACCCTTATTAAGCGAACGGTAACATACGTGAAACTAGACCATGGTCATTTTTATGAACCATCATCTTAGGACGTAGGTGTAACTTACGCTTAGAAGTTTTCTTAGTCAGAATATGACGAAGATGCGCTTGTTTACGCTTGAAACCGCCAGAAGCAGTCTTTTTGAAACGCTTAGCAGCGCCACTGTGACTTTTTAGCTTATAAGCCATTGCAATAACTCCAAATTGTATTGCTTTTAAATTAGTAAGCAGGCGTGAGATATATTTCTATAGCTCCACTTTTAGGCCTAACTTACTGCCATGTTCCGGTGAAGACCCAGCATAAATGCCGCAATCTTACTTTAATACCGGTTAACTCAGGTGAATATTCGCATATTACTTGCAGACCTGAGCTAATTTCGGTGCGTATTATCGCTTAAAAATTATTTTTTAGCAACAGGCGCCATCATCATAACCATTTGGCGACCTTCAACACGATTTGGGAAAGACTCAACTACTGCAAGTTCTTCTAAATCGGCTTTGATACGGTTTAATAATTCTATACCAATTTCTTGGTGAGCCATTTCACGACCACGGAAGCGGATAGTAATCTTAGCTTTATCGCCAGCTTCTAAGAACTTACGTAAGTTGCGAAGCTTAACCTGATAATCACCTTCATCCGTACCAGGACGGAATTTGATTTCTTTTATCTGGATTTGCTTTTGCTTCTTCTTCTGCTCTTTTAGTTCTTTGCTTTTTTCAAAGATGAACTTACCGTAATCCATGATTCTACAAACAGGCGGCTCAGCGTTTGGACTGATCTCAACAAGATCAACACCCGCTGCATCGGCCATAGTTTGCGCGTCTTGTAATGACTGAATTCCAGCTTGTTCGCCTTCAATGTCAATTAAACGAACTTCTTGCGCTGTAATTTCTTCGTTAATACGATTTTTTTGAGCTGTTTGTTGCCCTTTCTTGCCGCCTCTAATAGTACGTTCCTCCAAGAATATCAATAATATAAGCGTGTAATTGGCTGTTTGTTAATGCCTTACACGCTCGATTTTTACTGTCGATTTTTAATTTCTTCGCTAATTTTAGCTACAAAATCATCGACATTAAATTTGCCTAGGTCTTCACCTGTGCGAGTACGCACTGCTACTTCTTGTTGTTCAACTTCTTTATCGCCAACAACAAGCAAGTATGGAATACGCTTCAGTGTATGCTCACGGATTTTAAAGCCAATCTTCTCATTTCTCAAGTCAGCAGTGGCTCTAATTCCAAGTTTATTTAATTTTTGTACAACTTCTTTAACATAAGGAGCCTGTTTATCGGTAATATTCATAATTACCACTTGCTTTGGCGCAAGCCACGTCGGGAATAAACCAGCGTACTCTTCAGTTAAAATGCCAATAAAGCGTTCAATAGAACCTAAAATAGCACGATGTATCATTACAGGTGTACGACGTTCGTTATTTTCTGCTACATAAGTAGCGCCTAAACGACCCGGTAATGCAAAGTCTAATTGCACTGTACCACACTGCCACGCTCTGTCTAAACAATCGTATAAAGTAAATTCAATCTTTGGACCATAAAACGCGCCTTCACCCGGAAGATAATCAAATTCAATATCGTTTAGCTTAAGTGCTTCGGCTAAAGCAAGCTCTGCTTTATCCCACATATGGTCTTCACCAATGCGTTGTTCTGGGCGAGTAGATAGCTTAACTACAATCTTCTCAAATCCGAATGTTTCATATGTATCATAAACCATCTTAATACACGCTGAAACTTCGTCCATTATCTGCTCTTCGGTACAGAAAATGTGAGCATCATCTTGGGTAAAGCCACGTACACGCATTAAACCATGTAGTGCACCTGATGGTTCATTACGATGACAACAACCAAATTCAGCCATACGAAGTGGTAAATCACGGTACGATTTTAAACCCTGGTTAAAGATCTGCACATGTCCTGGGCAGTTCATTGGTTTAATCGCGTATTCACGCTTTTCAGACTCAGTGGTAAACATTGCTTCTGAATATTTTTCCCAGTGACCTGATTTTTCCCAAAGTGAACGGTCCATCATCATTGGACCTTTTACTTCTTCGTACTCATATTCGCGTAATTTTTCACGTACAAATTCTTCAAGCTCGCGGTAAATGCTCCAACCATCGTTGTGCCAAAATACCATACCTGGCGCTTCTTCTTGCCAATGCCATAAATCAAGCGCTTTACCAATACGGCGGTGATCGCGTTTTTCAGCTTCTTCAAGGCGTTTTAAATACGCTTTAAGTTGCTTTTTATCGCCCCACGCTGTGCCGTAAATGCGTTGTAGCATTTTGTTTTCTGAATCACCACGCCAATATGCACCCGCAACTTTCATTATTTTGAAGTTTTGGCAAAATTTCATGTTAGGAACGTGAGGTCCACGACACATGTCTACATATTCTTCGTGATGATATAACCCTGGGTGGTCATCTTTAGCGATGTTTTCGTCCAGAATTTCTATTTTGTATGTTTCGCCACGCGCTTCAAATGTATCGCGTGCTTCTTGCCAGCTTACTGTTTTTTTCACTACGTCGTAGTTGGTTTTTGCAAGTTGCAACATACGCTTTTCAATTGCTTCAAGATCATCTTGTGATAATGAATGTTCCATATCGATATCGTAGTAAAAACCGTTATCAATGGTAGGACCTATTGCCATTTTTGCGTCTGGGAAAAGTTGCTTAACTGCATGACCAATTAAGTGAGCACAAGAGTGACGAATGATTTCAAGGCCGTCATCGTCTTTAGCGGTAATGATCTCAAGACGAGAGTCTTCACTAATTAAATCACATGCATCAACACGGTCGCCATTAACACGACCCGCAATGGTCGCTTTAGCTAAACCAGGGCCAATATCGTTTGCAACATCAAGCGTGCTTACAGGGTTTTCAAAACTACGTTGACTTCCGTCTGGAAGAGTAATAACTGGCATTATAAATCCTTGCTACAGTGGTGACACCTACAATGTATCACGTGTATTTTTAATAAATTAAATGAGAATGACTCGACAACGCTTTTACGAATAAGCATTGACTAACAAATGTAGATGCAGAGTCTATTCAACTACAAAGATATATTGTCGCGTGCTGCGCATTTAATTACAAGTTTTAAGGGGTGAAATCCACCCGTTTTGAGCACAAAATGTAACTTTTAGAGCAAAAAAAATAATTTCATTAAAATATAAAAGCATCAACGCACTAATTACGCACCTACAACTATACCTACACTCGCATTTTAATGTGTGTTGCGTATAATACTGCGTAATTAAGTTATTTTAGAGAATAGACATGAGAACATGTGGTGTAGAAATTACCGGTAGTGATGTACTACTTTGTATTTTAAGTAAAGATAATGACGTATTTGATATTCGCGATGTGCGCCAAACACGCTTTACCTTAGGTAACGGTAACGACACTGAAGTAATGCGTAAATTTCAATTCGATTTTGCAAAACTAATGCAAGATTACCAAATTGATTCTGTTGCAATCCGTGAGCGTCAGCCTAAAGGTAAATTTGCTGGCAGCGCAAAAGGATTCAAAATGGAAACTGCGATTCAATTAATCGACAATTTAGATGTACGTTTATTTACCACAACTGAAATTAAAGAACAGGTAAAGCGTAATCCTATTCCTATTGATTTTGAAGAAACTGGTCTTAAAAAGTACCAAGAAAATGCATTTGTAAACGCTTACGTTTACATAATGAAAAAAACATACCGCAGCGACGAAATGTAAAGTTATTGCTCGTTTAAAAACGCGTACTTACAGTGTAAGACGCGTTTTTTTGTATCTAAAAAACATAATTAGATTTTATTAATCTAATTATACATTAGTCTAACTGCACTTCTCTTTGTCGACAATATGTGTTTATTTTAACTTTGTAGTTTACATAACTCACACACATTTTCATGGAGAGAGCAATGCACACACACACTATTGCGGTAAAAGAAGTAGAACAAATAAATCACTTACCGTTATCGCAAAGCTATTTTAAAGGTATACAAAGCACACCTTTAACAAATTCGACTATCGGGGAGTACTTTGACTTTATTGTCGACAAAAATCCAGAGGCGTTAGCTGTTGTAGTTCATCACCAGGGTATTCGCTTAACGTATAAAGAATTTCAAAAAGAAGTTAATCAACTTGCTATGGGGTTGCTGGCACTTGGCGTGAAACCAGGCGAGCGTGTTGGTATTTGGTCTCCTAATAATATTGAGTGGTGCTTAACCCAATTTGCAACCGCAAAAATTGGCGCAATAATGGTTTGCATCAACCCTGCATATCGCCCTAACGAATTACAATACGCCTTAAATAGTGTTGAATGCTCTACTCTAATCACAGCATCAAACTTTAAAGGCAGTGATTATTTAGAAATGCTCAATGGTTTGGCTCCAGAACTTGCAACTTGCGATAAAGACACACTTAATTTAAAAGCACTGCCCACTCTTAAAAATATAATCCGCATTGGCGATGAAGCATCTCCTGGTATGTACTCTTTTAATGATGTTATTAACTTGCCAACATCAGCACATGAGCTTGAATTAAAAGCAATAGGTGCAAACTTAAATGCTGAGCAAGACATCAATATACAATTTACATCAGGCACAACAGGTAACCCAAAAGGCGCAACGCTCACTCATAAAAACATTTTAAATAATGCGCTATTCGTCGCCGAATCTATGCACTTTACGAGCGATGACAAGTTATGTATCCCCATCCCGTTATATCATTGCTTTGCAATGGTATTGGGTAGCTTGTTGTGTGTTAGTAAAGGTGCAGCAGCCATTTATCCAGGCGATTCGTTTGATGCAAAAACCACACTAGATGTAGTTCAACAAGAAGGATGTACAGCGCTGCACGGTGTACCTACCATGTTTATTAGTGAGCTTGAGCTAAGTAATTTTAACGATTATGACTTAAGTACTTTACGCACGGGTGTAATGGCAGGCTCTACATGCCCAGAGCAAGTAATGCGCAAAGTACAAACACAAATGAACATGCATCAAGTACTGATTGCTTACGGGCAAACTGAGTGCAGCCCCATAAACAACATTACCGAAACAGACTCTTCAATAGAGCGGCAAGTAACGACGGTTGGCCGCGCACTTGCCCATACCGAGGTTAAAATTATTGACGAGTTGGGTAACATTCAACAAATTGGTCAACCTGGCGAAGTGTGTAGTAAAGGTGCAGGTATAATGCGCTGCTATTGGAATGACGATGCTAAAACAAAAGCCACAATAGATGACAACGGTTGGCTACACTCTGGCGATTTAGGTGTCATGGATACAGAAGGGTTTGTCACTATTGTTGGCCGTATTAAAGATATGATTATTCGTGGCGGCGAAAACATTTACCCGCGCGAAATAGAAGAAGTGCTTTACACCTACCCGGGCATTCAAGATGCTGCCATATTTGGTATAACAGATGAAAGGTATGGCGAGGAAGTGTGCGCTTGGATCCAACCAAAAGAAGACGCTGTGCTTGATGAGCAAGCAATTCGTGAGTTTTTAAAAGACAAACTAGCCTATTTTAAAATGCCACGACATATCCGTTTTGTAGAAAACTATCCAATGACAGTAACAGGTAAACTGCAAAAATTTAAAATGCGTGAGCAAATGCAAGAAGAGCTAAGCGACAAAGCCTTCTCCTAATTTTTCTCTACAAAAAATCTGAACTCTGAATAATAAATCTACCTCAAGTAACGATTAAAAAGCACAGCCAATTGGCTGTGCTTTTTGTATACTAAATTTATTATAAATCTAACATTCTCTTTTTTAAACGTTCTAAATCAATCGCACTCGAGCGCACTGTTAATTTAATATGGCTGTATTCATATTCTTCTTTAACAACACTCATACTCGATCGGATTTCGCCCACGATACCTTTGGCTGTGTACGGTATAACAATCTCTTCTTCAATCATGTCCTCATGAGCAATGCCAATAATATATTTGTGCAATTTACTAATATCATCTGGATTACGCGTAGAGGTCATCATCGCATCAGGAAACTCATCCATTAGCGACTGCTGTTGATCAGTACTTAATTGGTCTGACTTATTCAGTACTAATAATTTTTTGCTACCTTCTACCCCAACTTCTGCCAGTACTTTATGTACTACTTCAAGTTGTGAGCGAAAAGAAGGATCTGAAGCATCTACAACATACAACAATAACGACGCATCATGTGCCTCAGCGAGCGTTGAATGAAATGAAGCAACCAAATCATGAGGTAATTTTTTAATAAAACCAACCGTATCTGAAACCAATATACGAGGCTGGGTAATCGGATACAGCGCGCGAACAGTGGTATCTAGCGTTGCAAAGAGTTTATTTTCGCCTTCTACATCACTACCTGTAATTGCGCGCATCATTGATGACTTGCCCGCATTGGTATAACCAATTAAAGCCACTGAGAATAGCTCAGAGCGCTGCGTACGTCTGTCCATCATTACATCTTGAACACTAACAAGTTCGCGCTTTAATTCTGCTAACTGATCGCGCACCTTACGGCGATTTAGCTCAAGTGTGGTTTCACCCGCACCTTTACCCATTTGGCGTTCTTTATCACCTGTTGATGTTTCACGCAGTCGTGGCGCGACATAATTAAGGCGAGCAATTTCAACTTGTAATTTTGCAGTTTTAGTACGCGCATGACGGCTAAATATTTCAATGATAATACCGGTGCGATCAAATACTTCTACACCAAGCTGGTTCTCAACATTACGCAGTTGAGAAGGCGTTAAATCACAGTCAAATACCACTACATCAGCACATGCAAAATCAAGTTCGTCTGATGGAATTTCTGAGGATATTTCGGTTAAAGGGTCTTCATCAAGTAAATCATCTTCTTGCTCGTTTTCAACCATCCCTTTATTGCCGGTAAGGTGTGCTATTTCAGCTAGTTTTCCTGAGCCCAGTACATTAACTTTTTGGGTAGAACTTTGCTTTTGCGATTGTGTACCTACTACTTTAAAGCCTAACGTAGTTACCAAACGAGCAAGCTCTGCAAGCGATTCTGTTGCTTCGTCACCTTTAAATTGTGGTGTACTAATAGAAATAAGTAACGCATTAGGAAGTGATGGTTTTGCAGTTAGTTGCATAATTTTTTGTCTTAATGCACCTAAAGTGCAAACCTAATTTTCATTCGAAAGTAACTTGATCCTACGCTGTTATAGCCCAGCTTTATAGGGTTATAGTTCACTAATGGCGTTAATATTTAAAACTAACCATAATATACTCAATTTTATGGCTAGTTTTAAAATCACATTATATTAAAGCCTTATTGTTCAGCTTTAATATTAAACGACACCCTGCTCAATCATTGCATCTGCAACGCGCCTAAAGCCTGCAATGTTAGCGCCTAATAAAAGGTTTCCAGGCTCACCAAATTCTGTAGCGGTGTCGTTAGCGGTAACAAATATATTTTTCATAATTTGTTTTAGCTTTTCATCAACTTCTTCAAAGGTCCAACTTTGCATGCTCGCATTTTGCGCCATTTCTAATTGGCTTGTTGCAACGCCGCCAGCATTGGCGGCCTTACCTGGCCCATACGCAATTTTTGCAGCAATAAAGCAATCAATAGCCTCTTTTGTTGAAGGCATGTTTGCGCCTTCACTTACTAATAAACAACCGCCGGATAATAATGCGTTAGCGTCTGCCTGTGTTAATTCATTTTGTGTGGCGCACGGAAAAGCAGCGGCAGCATTAAAGCGCCAAACAGCGTGCCCATCTTTAGGGTAGTCAATTGCAGAAATATAAATAGCATCGGGGTGAGTTTTTTTATATACGCTCAAGCAATCACGCGATTGCTCTTTCAAACATTTAATAAGATTTAAATCTATACCCGATTCATGATACACAGTGCCACGAGAGTCGCTGCAACTTACTGGTGTTGCCCCCATTTGATAAAGCTTTTCCATAGCATAAATAGCAACATTACCTGCGCCCGAGACCAAGCAGCGCTTACCTTGTAGGCTATCGCCGCGCGCTTGCAGCATGTAGTCAGCAAAATAAACAGCGCCGTATCCAGTGGCTTCTTTTCGTACAAGCGATCCACCCCACAATAAGCTTTTACCTGTTAAAACACCTTCATAGCGCCCAGTCAAACGCTTATATTGACCAAACAAGTAACCTATTTCTCTTGCCCCTACTCCAATGTCTCCAGCGGGTACGTCGGTTGTAGGACCAATATGGCGATAGAGCTCGCTCATAAATGATTGGCAAAAACGCATTATTTCAGCATCTGAGCGCCCTTTGGGATCAAAGTTTGCCCCGCCTTTACCACCACCGATCGGTAAACCTGTTAAAGCATTTTTAAATATTTGCTCAAACCCTAAAAACTTAATTATGCTGGCATTCACACTTGGGTGAAAACGTAAGCCACCTTTATAGGGGCCAAGTGCAGAGTTAAACTCAATTCTGTAGCCTTTATTTACCTGAATATTGCCTTCGTCATCAACCCAGGGAACTCTAAACATAATTTGGCGTTCGGGCTCAACTAAGCGTTGTATAATGGCATTTTTTTTGTATTTTTCTGAGTTTTCTAAGATAGGTTCGAGTGATTCAAGTACTTCTTCAACAGCTTGATAAAACTCGCATTGTGCAGGACTACTATTTTTTAATTGTGCGATTGTGCTATGGATATAATTCATAATTATTCTTCCGTGTTAATAATAAAAGTATTTATCAGATGTTAAAGTAAACGTGATCAAGTTTATGATTCATGCTTTAATGTCTTAATTTAATATAATTAACTATTACCTTAGCATGAAAAATTGAGATGTTTAACGCGAGCTACGTGAATTATTTTTGATTGGAAGTTTGATTTTTATTTATTAAAGATGAATTTAAATTCACAAATTTAAAAACGGAACAGTGCCAAGTGAGTTTTTATATTTTCAAAAGGGAATTTTAGAAGTATTAGGTTAGGTGTGGGTTTGTTTAAAAATATAACAATTAATGGGTTTTATACTGCATTGCGCTCGCAAAAAACCCACTAACTAAAAACTAATTAGCTAAAACCAGTTACTCAGCAGACTCTTCTGGACGGTGCTGCTTTTGTACGCCAGTTAAAAACAAACGTAATATTTGATCGTTACAAACACGGTAATGTTTGTTATCTACTTTTCGAGAAAATGCGCTTAACTCATGTTTACTTAAATCAAAATCAACAAGTGCAAGTGTTGCTATAACATCTTCTGCTTTCATATTTAAAGCAATACGTAGCTTCATGAAAATAATATTATTATTTAGCTTCTTCTCAGGCTCTGGTTGCTCACCTTCGCGTTTGCCACGTTGGGTATTAATAAACCCATTTAAAAAGCTAGCAAACTCAGTATCACTTATTGGGGTAAAAGCCTCTTCACCTTCTTTAGTTAACCATGCAATTACTTGCTCTTTGGTGACCGTATGCTCTGCTGATGCAAAAACATTGACCATAGCAGTATCAGTTAAGTTAAAAGTGTAGCGAATGCGGCGTAAAATATCGTTATTAGTCAAAGTAAATCCCAAAGTGAGGTATAGCAACCAAGCAGTTATTGCTTAATTTTAAATAAGCACCTAGTTTAACAGGTTTACTAATACCACCCTATTAATTTTTATCTGAGCTTCTTATACCTAGTTACCAAGCACCTTGGCAGGATCTACGCGCGTTGCTTGCCATGCAGGATAAATAGTGGCAAGTATCGCAAGCACAAACGTAACAATCACTGTAATACCAATGTCTTCAAGTACTAATTTACTTGGTAAAAACTCTATAAAATAAACGCCCTCAAGTGGATTGGCTCCAAATAATTGGCTTATCCACGTAAAAAGCTCACTTATATTAAGCGCTAATACCACGCCAATTAGTGTTCCTAGTGCCACGCCTACAAATGCTTGCATTAAGCCTTGCATTACAAAGGTGGCTAAAATAGTACTGTCTTTCGCGCCCATGGTTTTTAAAATTGCGATATTGCCTTGTTTTTCGCGTACTTCCATCACTAAAGAGGACACAATATTAAAACTGGCTACCGCTATAATTAAAAACACCACAATATAAACAATGGTACGTACCATTTGAATATCTTGAAAAAGGCTGCCTTGGGTTCTGAACCAACTGGAAACATACACGTAGTCGTCAATAGTTTGGCCCACTTTTAGCGCTATTTGGTGCGCCGAAAACACATCATCAACACTTAACCGCAGCCCTGTTACTTGAGTTTCATCGTAACCCAATGTTTGCTGCGCTTTATTAAGATGTATAAATGCAGCTGTACTATCAATGGGGCCTCCCATTTCTATAACACCTGCAAGGTTAAGTGTTACGCGTTTAGGCGCTAATAATGACTGACCTTTTTGGCCTATTTGCGGAATAAGTAACGTAATGTTGTCGCCTACTCTTGCATCTAACTGTTTTACTATTTGCTTACCTAAAATTACATCGTCAAGGGCTAACTGACTCACTAATTTACCACTGGTAAACTGGTTTACCGCCGATACATTACTCTCGAGCGATGGCTCAACACCTCGAATTTCTATCGCTTTTAGCTGGCTTTTATATTGCGCCATCCCATTCACTGCAATAAATGGCGCAGCCCCTGTTACATGCGGTTGTGTTTGTAAATCCTCAACTTTTTGCGACCAATTTGCAATGGGTCTACTTGGTGCTACATATTCAACCTGCGGCACAACACTTAGCAATCTATGTACTAGTTGCTGCTCAAAACCATTAATTACCGACAGCGCCACAATTAAAACCGCGACACCTAATAAAATACCAATAGTCGACGCTTTAGCGATAAAACTAACAAAGCCGTTTTTTTCATCTTTGTGGCCTGAATAGGCTCTAAAACGTTTACTTAAAAATGCACTAAGCAACATGCTGCGACTCTTTAATAGCTAGTTTTCCATCGTCTAAATAAGCTATTTTGCCTAGCTTATCGGCAAGTTCTAAATCGTGTGTAACTACCACAAAACTGGTGTTTAAGCTTTGGTTAAGCTCATTAATTAAATCGTAAATTTTAATCGCATTTTGTTTATCTAAATTACCGGTTGGTTCATCAGCAAGCACAAGCGCAGGTTTAGTAACCAGTGCACGGGCTATTGCCACGCGTTGGCGCTCTCCACCAGAAAGCGCAGACGGTTTATGCGAGCTGCGATGTGCAAGGCCTACTTTTTCGAGCATATCGAGCGCTTGTACTTTAGCCTCTTTTGCACTTAAGCCTTTAATTAATAATGGCATAGCTACGTTTTCTACCGCGCTAAACTCCATTAATAAATGATGAAATTGATAGATAAACCCTAAGTTTTGGTTTCTAAATGCGGCTTGCTCTGTTCGCGAAAGCTTGGCAACTTCTTGGTTTTTGATTTTAGCGCTACCCGAACTTGCGGTATCTAATGTACCAAGTATGTGTAAAAGCGTACTTTTACCAGAGCCTGAACTCCCCACAATAGCGAGCATTTCACCTTGCTGAAGCGCTAAATCAACGCCTTTTAATACTTCAACTTGGTTGCTGCCATCTTGATAAACCTTACTTAAATTTTCACAACTAATTACTAAATCATTCATAACGTAATACCTCTGCTGGTTTTACTTTTGCGGCTTTACGCGCAGGATATAAGGTAGCTAAAAAGCTCATAGCAATACTGGCAAACGCTATTATTACTAAACTCAAAATATCAAATTTTACCGGAAGCTCTATACCCGCCAATAAGTTTAAGCCCACTAATGCAAGTAGCTCATTTATATATAAACTAAATATTACACCTAAAAATGCGCCTATTGCAGTACCAATTACGCCGTTATATAGGCCTTGCACCATAAACACTTTTTGCACTTGCGAAGGTGTTAAACCTAACGTTTGTAGTATGGCTACTTCACCTTGTTTTTCGCTTACCATCATGGTTAATGCCGATACAATATTAAATACAGCCACCAATACAATGAGGGCAAGCAACATAGACATAATGCGCTTTTCCATAGCAACGGCTGCAAATAGAGTACCTTGGGTACTGCGCCAATCACTGTAATTGTGATCTTTTAAAATACGTTGGCTTGCTTCAATAAATTCATCTAGTTCGAAAGGTTCGTGCAATGAAACACTTAAATTTGGGGCGGTGTTTTTATCCAGCTTTAATACCCGTTGTAGCGAAGCGCCACTCGTAAACGCAAGTGCCATATCTATCTCAGATCCGGTTTCGTATATTGCGGCAACTTTAAATAAACGCTGGCTGGGTACTCGCCCAAGAGGTGTATACGTTGAAGCATTAGGCATAATAACGCGAAGCTTATCACCCACGCTAACGCCTAATTTACGACTCAAATAACGGCTTATAGCAATGTTGTAATTTTTGTTTAATACAGTTTTCCAATCGCCTTGCACTATTTTATCGGTAATTTTATACAAAGAACCGCTGTCGTTATAAAGGCCTTGTAATAAAACGCCGTGCAAGTCTTTATTTGTTTGCACAATAGCTTCGCCGTGGCGATATAAGCTTACATGATCAACATAAGGAGATTGTTCGAGGTCGGTTTTAAGGGTGTTCATTTGGGTGGCAGTGTTTTTACCTGCGCTAACTTCAACATGTGGAATAAGTCCAAGCATATTGGTTTTTAGGCTATTTTCAAACCCGTTCATTACACTGCTTACCGTAAATAATGCCATTAAACCAATAGCGATACCGGCAATAGAAAAAAACGAAATAAACGATATAAACGCATTTCCTTTAGAGGAGCGACTATATCTAAGCCCTATAAATAAGCTAACCGGTTGAAACATATTATTTTTAACACTTATCGTAAAAGTATTGAGCAATAGTAGCACGAAAAAAGTGCCTTTGGGTATGGCGTAAAATGTAAGAAATAATTTAAAAATCTGATACTTGGCTATATTTACAGCAATATGTATTTAACCATTAATTCGCGGTTAAGTTTTCAGCCCTTTAACTAAATAATCGAGCAATACCCGTACATTAGTGGCCACAAACTGCCTTGGTGGATATACGCCCCATACCCCTTCTTGCTGTGGTTGATAGGGTGTTAAAATAGGCACCAATTGCCCTGAGTTAATTTCGTTTTCAATGTAGTAGTCTGGGAGCTGTACAATACCGAGCCCCTTTTTTGCGCCATCCACCAGCGCCCAACCACTATTACACTGTAGCCGCCCCGCTATTTTAATGTGTTTATCGCGCCCATTTTCGTTTACGCGCCAGTAGCTACTATTCCCAATTAAACATTCATGGCTGTTTAGCTCGCCTAAAGTATGCGGCTCACCAAATCGCGTTAAATACTGTGGTGCCGCGCACATAATAAACCGCCGCGCACTTAACCTACGCGCTTTTAAGCTCGAATCTTTTAAGTGCCCAAGCCTTATTGCTAAATCAAATCCGCCCTCTAATAAGTTTTCTTGCTCGTTACTTAGTGTGGCAACAACTTCTACCTCGGGATGATCCTTCATAAAATTATGCACTATAGGCATAATGAACGTTTCCCCATACATAACAGGGGCTGTGAGCTTAATTTTACCCTTTGGTGTAGTTTGGTGCGTGGCAAGACCTTGAGTTGCTTCATCCATAGCATGTTGTAAGTGCTTTATTTGATGTAAATACACTTCGCCTTCTTTAGTTAAAACCACTTTACGAGTAGTACGGGTTAAAAGCTGGGTATTTAAACGTTTCTCAAGCGCCGTAACATGGCGGCTAATATGCGCAACCGAAAGCCCAAGCATTTTTGCAGCCGCAGTAAAGCTGCCCTCCTCCCCTACAGCTATAAACTCATCTATTCCATCCCAACGCGCCATTATTACCATACTGTAAAAGTGTTTTAATAAAATTGAGATTATCATTATTTGAGAAACAAATACAATAAGCACATCACCCAAGCAAATTGGGTCTACAATTATTTTTTAATAGCCAGTTAAAGGAAATAAAACACATGTCTGAATTTATTAAATCAAAAGCTGCCATTGCTTGGGGTCCTAATCAACCACTTAGTGTTGAAGAAGTTGATGTGATGATGCCTAAAAAAGGCGAAGTAATGGTAAAAATTACCGCTACAGGTGTGTGTCATACCGATGCATTTACATTATCAGGCCAAGATCCTGAAGGCATATTTCCTGCTATTTTAGGTCACGAAGGCGCTGGTGTTGTCTATGCTGTTGGCGAAGGCGTAACGAGTGTTGAAGTTGGGGATCATGTTATTCCTTTATACACTGCAGAATGTGGCGTATGTAAAATGTGTACTTCAGGTAAAACTAACCTGTGTTCAGCCGTGCGCGAAACACAAGGTAAAGGCCTAATGCCAGACGGCACTACACGCTTTTTTAAAGATGGCCAACCAATTTATCACTACATGGGGACATCAACGTTCTCTGAGTACACTGTATTGCCAGAAATCTCACTCGCTAAAGTAAATAAAGAAGCATCACTAGAAGAGATTTGCTTACTCGGCTGTGGTGTAACAACAGGCATGGGCGCAGTTACCAACACAGCTAAAGTAAAGCCTGGCGACACTGTTGCTATATTTGGCTTAGGCGGTATTGGTTTGTCTGCGATTATTGGCGCAAAAATGGCCGGTGCGGGTCGTATTATTGGTGTTGATATAAACACCACTAAATTCGATTTAGCTACAAAACTAGGTGCAACTGATTTAATTAACCCAAAAGATTTCGACAAGCCAATTCAAGAAGTTATTGTTGAAATGACAGACGGCGGCGTTGACTACTCGTTTGAATGTATCGGTAATGTTGACGTAATGCGCTCAGCGCTTGAGTGTTGCCACAAAGGTTGGGGAGAGTCAGTAATTATTGGGGTGGCGGGTGCAGGCCAAGAAATATCAACCCGCCCGTTTCAACTAGTAACTGGGCGTGTATGGCGTGGTAGTGCATTTGGTGGTGTTAAGGGCCGTTCACAACTTCCTGAAATTGTTGAGCGTTACATGGCGGGTGAATTTGCTCTTAGCGACTTTATTACTCACACAATGGGCCTTGAAGATATTAATGAAGCGTTTGATTTAATGCACGAAGGCAAAAGTATTCGTACAGTCATTCATTACTAATAAACTGCATTCGTAAAATAGCTTATTAATAAGCCGTAATACTTTTAAGTTTACGGCTTTTAAGGATTAAGTATGTTAGAAAATATCTCAAGTGTAAAAGTGTCTGGCGGTTGGCATAAACAATATACTCACAGCTCGCAAAGTACACATAGCACTATGCGCTTTGCCGTATTTTTACCACCTGGCGCAAGTGAGACAAACAAAGTACCGGTACTTTATTGGTTATCGGGTTTAACCTGTACAGACGAAAATTTTATGCAAAAAGCCGGTGCATTTAAAAAAGCAGCAGAGCTGGGTATTGCTATTGTAGCGCCAGACACTAGCCCACGTGGCGAGAACGTACCTAATGAAGACAGCTACGACTTTGCACAAGGCGCAGGCTTTTACGTAAATGCCACGCAAGCTCCTTACAACACCCATTTTAATATGTACGATTATGTTGTTAGTGAATTACCAGCACTTATTGAACAACATTTTCCAATAACAAGCACAAAAGCAATTAGTGGTCACTCTATGGGCGGACACGGTGCATTAATGGCTGCACTTAAAAACCCGACTGCGTTTGTAAGTGCCTCGGCTTTTAGCCCTATTGTAAATCCGATTGAATCCCCTTGGGGTGTAAAAGCATTTACTGGTTATTTAGGAAATGATAAAGCGCTTTGGGCACAATATGATAGCTGCGAGTTGATGAAAAACGCAGAGCAAGCTCATTACTTACCCATGTTAGTGAGTCAAGGTGATGCTGATGGCTTTTTACAAGAGCAACTTAAGCCAGAAAGCTTAGTCGCTATTGCTGATAAAAAAGGCTATCCGCTTACACTTGAAATGCAAGCAGGCTATGATCATAGTTACTTTTTTATAAGCAGTTTTATTGACCAACACTTATTATTTCATCATCAGTTTTTAACTGCATAGGCTCATTAGTGTGTAGGGATGACTTTTCTAACTCTACACACTCTTTCAATACTTTACTCACTTGCCTGCATACTTGTACCGTATTGTTATTGCCCTTACCTTTAATAAATTCAACTATAGCCATATCGGCTTCAACACCGAGTTTAGTAAAGCTAAAGCCCTCTTTATCTTTTACAACAGGCCCCGCATTTACTGGGCCAGGTTGAGAGCGCGCTGCCCCATCTAAAATTATACCCGCAGCAGCGCAACCAATTAATACATTTGTAAATAGAATAATCAATAAAGTACGCATTATTAACCCCACCAATATAATTACCTAAATTATATACAATTTTAAAAATAGCATTGTAAAAAAATGTAAGCCTTAGTGCTTAAATTCACGTATGAACTCTTTAATAAAACCCACCAGCTGTAAAATAAAAATAACCAAAAAAGGAAGCGCTCCAATAATAGCAACGCTTCTGTTTAATGGTTCATTATTTTGTACTAGCAAAACAAAAGCGCATAAACCTAGTGCAAACGACCAAGCATACAAGCTCCATGTTTGAACTTCACTTGCACCACTTAATTGGCGAATAACCAAAACAGCAGAGTCTGCTGATGTGGCTACAAAAATGAGTAACAGTAATAAACTTGACCAAATTAATAAACCGCCTTGCCACCCTAATTGCTCAAAAAATACAAACAGCCCTTGCGTATAATCGGCTTTAATAGCCACTAAAATGCCTGCATTGTGCGTTTGATCCCACGCAATTACAGAGCCCGAAAACACACTAAACCAAATAATTGTCACAAAAGTTGGTACAAATACAACTCCAACAATATATTGCCAAACCGGCCGTCCTTGGCTAATTTTTGCCAAAAACACACCAACGAACGGGCCCCAAGCTAACCACCAAAAATAGTAATTGTATGTCCAACCTGTTGCCCATGCGGGGTCATTAAGTACGCTTTCAAACTGCCATGTACCTGTGGTTATGAGCTGAATGTAATCCAATGTTCCTCCTACAGCTATGTCTATAATTGGCTTTATAGGCACAAAAATTAATAGCCATGCTATAAGTGAAAATGCTAAAAACACATTAAACTTACTTAGAGTTTGAATTCCTTTTTTAAGCCCCAACTTTGCAGAAATGGTATAAAGCAGCGCAATTAGAAAAATTATAATAAACCCCGAAAATAAAGCCGATTCAACCCCTAGCTCAAGCTCGAGCCCTTTACGCAGTAATAAAGTTGAATTAGCAATTGTGCCCACGACACCAAAAAATATTGCAAGTATGGCAATTAATTTAATGCTAAAGCTCAACTGTAACTGCCAAGCCCGATTAATAACGCCTTTAGTTGCACTGATCACAGGAGCACTAATATCGCCCGCTTTACCACTATTGCGAGTAAGCCCACCTAATAACAAGCCAAATACTGCATAGAGCGCCCATGCATGCGCGCCCCAATTAACTAAGGTAAGTGCCAAACCACTTGTTTGATTGTTAGGATACAAGCTTTGCTTTAAAGGCGAATTAACCGTGTGTAGTGCAGGCTCTGCTACTCCCCAAAATATAAGTCCTGAGCCCATTCCTGCTGCAAACAACATAGAAAGCCAACCAAAGGTACTAAACTCAACAAGTGCTTGCGCTCCTCCTATTTTTCGTTGCCCTAATGGGCTTATAGCAATAGCTATCACAGAAAAAAGTAACAAGTTTACCAATATAAAAAATGGCGAGCCTAAATAACCTAAAATTTTATTAATAGCGGGTTGTAAGTGCTCTGTGAGTAATTCAGGAAATAAAAAAGCAATAACAGATAACCCAACGCAAAATAGTAAGGCTGTTTTTTTCAAGCTTAGTGGGTGTGCTTAATGTTTTATTTAAAGGCAAGAGATTCACATAGGTGTCTTTTAGTCTGGATAAAAGAATACGGGGCTTTAAAACTCAGATCAAATTAACTATTGCGTAAAATAGTAATAAAAACATGTAAAAGTTTCCTCAATAATTCTTGTTAAATACAGGTATTAACAATAACTAATTGATTAATAGTCATTTATTCTATGGCTTGCTGTTTGCTTATTATTAACAAAGTTAACCAGCACAGGCTCAATAATGGAAATTGATTTACAGTGGAATGAAATCATCGATAACTTAATACACTTAGGTATTGCATACCTACTTGCACTACCCATGGCTTACGACAGAGAGCGTAGTAATGATGGCGCAGGCCTTCGTACCTTTCCTCTTGTTGCTGTTGCATCGTGTGGGTATGCATTAATTGCTATGTCGGTTTTAGATGGCGCAGAAGCTCAATCAAAAATGTTGCAAGGCATCATTACTGGTATTGGTTTTATTGGCGGTGGCGCAATTTTGAAAAATAACAAATCAACCTCCGGCACAGCAACCGCAGCCAGTATTTGGAATATGGGCTTAATTGGTATAGCTGTAGCGTACAGCCGTTACGAAATAGCCATTTTACTTGCCATTATTAATTTTATAACGCTTAGGTATGTAAAAAAGTTTAAGTAACAGTTTTTTTAATAAGTATTGCAGCAAAATTCCAATGCATTATTTGAATAGCCAAAACTTATTAATGCAATAACTCCCCATAATTTATATGTGGGGAGTTACAATTTTTATAAAAAGCTTTCACCGCTTTGCTTAAGTGTAATTGTTTGTGCTTGAGCGCTTTTTATTAATAATCCACAACGCAAATCATTTTTCGAAATAACAATTTTATCAATTGTATTAGTGTCATAGTCAACGACTTTGTTTTCGCATCTAAGTTGCACTTTGCTCAGTGGTAATTCTGATTCTAATTTAACTTCAGACTTCGACATCATAGGCATTACAGCTTGTTCTGAAGCTAAACTAAATTGTTGCTTAATATCTCCCGAGTTTTTATAAATATCGTTAACTTGAGTTAACAACTGTTCCTTGTTTTGCTCTGTAAAGGTTATGGATTCAATATTGCCTAGTGCATCTATTGCATCATAAGCACGTACATAATCTTGTTTTGATATAAACCACTGTAAAGCGTTTTTAATCACACGTTTTTGAATTTGATCCGGTAGGTTATCTCTAAATAAAAACGCTTCGTAGATATGCTGATCAAAGCTCTTCCAGTCTTGGACAAAATAACTATGCTGGCTTTTAAGCCATGCAAGCAAAACAATCTCAACCGTATTTTTAGTATGTTCATTTTCTAATTCATCGATACGGCTTTTAGCTTCATCGTATTTCTTTTCGTCGATTAATTTACTAGCTTGCTCATAATCATTAAAAAAGCCGCGAGACGCTTTATCGTTTGAAAAATTAATATGCAAATTTTGCGAACTTACAGTAATGGTTTTTGCTACAGTGATAGTCTCACCATTTAATTTTGCACTTTTGTAGTTGAGCTTAGACACGTAATCCATTACTTCTCTTTGGTACTTTTTTTGCCCAACCGTAGCTACAATTTCTATATCACTAACCTGCCCGCTTTTATCAACCACGTAACTGCTCAAATTAATCCCCTCTAACCTCGAAGCGCGCGAAGAAGTATTAGTGAGCTGATCGTAGTTTTTATTAATTACTTCTGCAGGAATAAAGTCGTCAGCAAAAACAGAGAGTTGAGTAAAAGTACAAGTTAAAGAAAGCGCTAATATGAGTTTTTTCATCAGTTTTATCCATCCTAGATAGTGTTTATATAATAGAAACAAACGATCAACATAAAAGCAAGTGTAAACACAAAAGATTAGTTCATTTAATGAGCTTTACTTAGAAAAAACTTAATAGTAAATATATTTGAGGCATTAAAAAAGGCGCTTAAAAAGCGCCTTGCTAACAAGTATGTGTGCTTAAAACATATCTTGATAGGAATTTGTTGTGCTAAACGTAATTGCTTTTTCAAAGCCAGGTAACTGAATACTTTGCTCGTCTATTACAATATCGTTGTCGTCAATAAGTCCGTCGCCAAAGCGGTAAATAAGCTCATATTGGCCTAAATCAGCTTGAGCTTGATACGTTTGTTGCGCGGCTTTAATTGCCACGTTTTTCTGCGCGTAACTACTCATAACTTCATCGCCATGGCGCTTAGCGAGCATTTGCATTGTTACTTTTGGTGAAAGTACGGTAGCTGTTGCATTGTTACCGCCAAAGCCTTTTGAATTTATAAAAGCAATATCCATATCGGCGCATTCGTAATGGCTATTACGAATATCAAGATGATCGGTGTAAACATCATCAGCCACTTTATCAATTGTGGTAATACCCGGCATAATATTATGGCTAAATACACCTAAAGCTATCGCTAATTGGTCGCCACTTGCAGGAGCTATAGTATGACCAACATAGGCTTTTGGCGCTGTCACTTTCCAATTATCAATAGCGAACGTTTGTGCCACTTTGTGATATATCAACGACTCTGTTACGCGGTTTAACGGTGTACTTGAGCCATGCGCTAAAATAAAGCTACGTTCTTGCAAGGCTTTTTTGCCTAAAAGGCTCGTTGCTAAAGCAGCCGATTTAGCCATGGTAATATAGTTACCAGGGCCAGGTGACGTAATTGATTTTTTTATGCCATCTGCATTTACAAATACATCCGGTACGCAGCCCATAATGTCGGCGCCTAGTTCAAGGGCTAAAGCATCGTCCATTAAAATAGCAACTTGTGCGCCTTCACCTAATGTAAAGCCGCAGTTGTCGCCAAATGGTCGGCTACTTTTGCGATAATCTGGTTCTTCATCACTTGATAAGTTATCTAAACGGCGCAAACCTTCGACATTTGCAAGTGCGCTCATGTTACCAAAGCCTTCAATCACTTCTGGTGTAATAGCACACTCAACACTTGCGACAACCGCAACGCGTGTACGCCCTGCCTGTATGTCGTTAACCGCTGCACGTAAGTTGTATAAAAACGTAGCACAGGCCCCCGAGGTCGAAAACGTAGTCCCTACATTGCCCGTAACATACGCGTTAATAAAGTCGGTCGACATTGTATTTAAACCCAGTGCTAACTGCTTAGTACTAACACGGTCGCCTTGTTGGCGCGCCTTTACTAAACCGCCTAGGCCTTTGTCGTCCATTTGGCCAATTACCGATGCTGAATAGGTACCAATTTTATCTGGCTCTACGCTATTCATAATATGCTGCCAATCAAGCCCTGTTGATTTAATAGCATCGGTAGCTGCAAAAATAGTAGCTTGCAAACCACGAGGCTGATAGCGGCTGTTATACATAACAGACGGATCAAACCCAGTCGGGAATTGCCCTGCAGATTTAATTGGATTATCACGTGTTGAGTTGTGTTTTACATCAATATCGGCTGCAATAGTTACTTTTACTTTTTTGCCTTCAAGTTCTTCAACTTGCCAGCTAGCTGGAACAGGTGTAGGTAAGTCGCGAGCGCGCGTTTCAAACACAATTGCGTTATCGCTTGATGCGTTTAGCGTCATTTTTTGCTGCCACGGTGTGGCATCAGCATCAAAGTGTTCTTTTTCAATTTTACGAATAAGAGTACCAGCAATAATTTGCTCACCAAAGCGTGCTTCTATGTCGCTTTGCTCAACATTATTACCTTGTGTATCTTGTAATTGGCCGTTTACAACGCTTACTAGATTCATCAGTGTGGCGAGGCCTAAGAATGTTTCACTGCGATCTTGAGCATTTAAACTATCTAACACGATACGGCGATAACCTTGATGAAAAGAAGTACGGCCAGCGGCGTTAATGCCACCCATGCCTACTATAACGGGTAATGCTGTCATAATTTACCTTTTAGAAACGTGTTATTAGAAGAAGAAGCAGTTTAAATGGATTATGCACTATACATTGTGCTTTAATAGCCAAATATTCAGCACAAAAGGCCAAAATGTACTGGTCGGAGCATTTATATGACTGAAAAAAACACTAATCCACCACTAAACATTGCTATAGCGGTATATCCGCATTTATTAGTTACCAGTTTAACGCTGCCTATTGAAATGCTCAGAGCCGGCGAGGCCTTTGCTAAAGGCCATATTGATAAGCAAAGTTTTAGACCGCTTGCTATAAATTTAGTGGCTAAAAATGCTGAATTTATAGCTACTCGCGCAGGCCTTGCGATAATTCCTGATTGCATAACAACTAATACGCCCTACAGCGATTTAATTATAGTGCCTGGTATTTGGCGAAACCCGCGCCCTGTAGTGCGTACAAATCAAGACGTAGTTGATTGGCTAAGCGAGAGCTTTAGCGCAGGCAGCCATGTAATTGGTGTAGGCACTGGCAACTGCTTACTAGCTGAGGCAGGCTTACTTGATGGGCATCCTGCTACCACCCACTGGCACTATGCCAATCAATTTAGCCACGACTACCCGTTAGTGCGTTTAAAACCCGACTTTTTTATAACCCAGTCAGAACGCATGTACACCGTAGCAAGCCTTAATGCCCTTGCAGATGTGATCGTACATATTATTAGTCAGTACTATGGAAAAGCCGCCGCTCAACATGTAGAGCGAAACTTTTCGCACGAAATACGTAAACCCTACGAAGATCAACGCTATCTCGAGGGTGCAGTTGACCGTCACCCCGACGAGCTAATTGCGCAAATTCAGTTTTGGTTAAAAACAAATTTAGCCACCGAGTTAAATCTGCAAGAAGTCGCTGCCCAATTTAGCTTGAGCTACCGTACTTTTACCCGCCGTTTTAGAGCGGCAACGAACCAAAGCCCTATTGAGTATTGGCAACAATTACGCGTAGAAGGTGCAAAGGAGTTACTAGCGTCATCAAATCTATCAATTCAAGAAGTGGCTTTAGAAGTGGGATATAACGACCAAGGTCATTTAACACGCGTGTTTAAAAAAGTATTAAGTCAAACGCCTAGTGGTTATAGAAAAGTAGTTAGACGAAAGTTATTTGGCTAACCAGCGACGGCACTCTAAATTGGCATTTTTTTATACATAAATTATACTCTTATCAATAATATAATTTACGCCATACCAAGGTAACTGCATGAGAGATAAACTTAGTAAGCACCTTTTTGATCCACAAAGCGATGCTTCTATTGAATCAAAGTTATTAAAGTTACTTTCACTTGTACGAAAACATTTGAGTATGGAAGTCGCGTTTATTTCAGAATTCACCAATACTGATCGCGTTTTTAAAGTGGTAGATAACCAAACTACAAATACCTGCGTATCAGAAGGTAATTCAGATCCAATTTGCGAAACTTACTGTAAAAAAATATCCGATAACGAGCTAGAACAAATAATCCCTAATACTCTTGAGCATCCAATAACCCGCAACATGCCAGTCACAGAAAAGCTAAATATTGGCTCTTATATTGGTGTACCCATTATCTTATCCACCGGAAAAATTTATGGAACTTTTTGCTGTTATAAAACCGTATTAGACAATACCTTGAACGACAGAGATTTGTCATTTCTTAGGCTGATTTCTGAAATAGCTACTGAGTTAATCGAAAAAAAGGTTCAATCTGACATTTTAAATAATGAGTCAAAGTCGCTTATTGAAAATATTATAAAAACAAACGATATTACAATTTATTTTCAGCCCATATTTAATTTATCAACCAATCAACTTTCGGGTTATGAGTCTCTGTCACGCTTTTTTATTGAACCTTATAAAACACCTGATATTTGGTTTAAAGATGCTGAAAAACTGGGTTTAGGAGAAGCATTAGAAATACTTGCTATACAAAATACATTACGTTACTTAGATCAATTTGATGAAAAAGCTTATATCACTATAAATACTTCACCTCAGCATATTTTATCAGGCTCAATAGACAAAGTATTACAAAGCATCGATTGTAATAGAATAATTTTAGAAGTGACTGAACATTCACCTATTTTAGACTACCAAGCTATGAGAACCGCACTTCGACCATTAAGAAACCGGGGTGTAAAGCTAGCTATCGATGATGTAGGTGCTGGATTTTCATCTTTTCAGCATATTTTAGAATTAGAGGCAGATATCATTAAGTTAGACATAAGCCTCACTCAAAATATAAACACAGACCGTAGAAAGTTTTTATTAGCTAAAGCACTATGCGGATTTGTTAAAGCTATTAATTGCTCAATTGTAGCTGAGGGTATAGAAAATCAAGATGAATTAAACACACTCAGAAAACTAGGCGTTGATAACGTACAAGGCTATTTTATTGGGCGCCCAGCTCCTATTGAAGATGCCATCCAATATCAAACAATTACGCTCTAATACCAATCTGCTTATATATGGGGTCTATTTAACGTTAAGAAAATTACGCTAGAACTAGGCAAAAATTTTTAACGACGTTATAGTGAAATTTAATTCGATAAATTGATCAAAGATTTATGCAGGTTGGTATAATAAAAACGCCACTTTTAGTGGCGTTCTGTGTCGTTAAATTCCTTTCGATAATAGCGTTTTTGATAGTTTTTTACTTTAGTGTGTACGCCTTTGCTTAAGCTTTTAAATTTAGCCTCAAGTACGTCAACACCGTATAAAATACCGACCACCAGCACCGAGAGTTTTATTGCAGCGCCAAGGTTTTCGGTCGCTATCATAACGCCTATTGATGCAAGCACCCAAATAGTCGCGGCTGATGTAACGCCAACTACCGCACCATCTTTTGCGAGCATAACGCCAGCCCCTAAAAAGCCGATACCTGTAATTATCTGACCAACTACACGAGAGTGATCTATTACATCCCCTTGTAAATTAAACGCAGTGGATAAAAACAAATACGTACCCAAGGTTATTAACGCAGAGGTACGAATGCCTACAGGTTTGCCGCGCAACTGGCGCTCTATACCAATAATGGCACCGCAAAAAGCCGCAGTACCAATAGCTGCCCACGAATACGGGGCTACATCAATTAAATCTAAAAAAGTCACTGTTAACCTTATATTTTATTAGCTATAGCCACCGCCGTTCTTAAACGTTGGCTACCAAACGCTGACATTTTACTAAAATCACTTCGTGCAATAGGTACATACTGGCAATCTATTGCGAGCTGTTTATCGTTACCGGGCTCACAAAACGGATCGTGAACATACACGCAGTGCTCATCAAGGTGCGTAACACACACCCAATGTGGCGATTTTTTACCATCAAAACTGTATGTGCTAATTAATAACAGCACGCTAAAGCCTTTACTTAACCACTGCTCAATATGCTCAAGCTCTACATCTTTATGTGTAAGGGGTATATTTGCCTGTGCAATACTATCTACAAATTGCTGATGCACTGTGGCAAGTACCACTTTTTTATTTTCGTTGCGTACGCCATCTAAAAATAAAGGCTCGGTGGTATTAACCATTACCTCGCTTTTAAAACCACGCTTATTAGCCGCAAGTGCCAAACCAAACGGATGGCAACCACCATGACCCGATGTCATAAAAATAGTGGTACCTTCACGCCAAAGTGCTAACTCATGTGATTGAGTAAGCTCAGTAGTAGGCTCAAGTGCGCCCATTGCCATTAATAATGCAGCAGGTCCGCACGTAAACTCAGTTGTTTGCTGATACCACGGTGTTAAACGCGCCACTTTTAACTCACTTGTTTGTCGAATGTTTTTTTGCATTCGTAATGCGTCACTGTGATCGTCGTAATAATCGCTGTATTGACCAAATACCCTGTAACCTAAACTTTTATAAAGCCCAATCGCACTTTCGTTATTTACAGCCACTTCTAAGCGCAAGTACAGCCGAGCGCGCTCATACGTTTCTTTTTCAAGGCTAGTAAGCAGTGCTTTTGCAATCCCTTTACCTTGCATTGTGGGTTTTACAGCAAGCGAATATAAACGCGCTAAGCGAGTCCCTTTATGGCACCACACTAGCCCATAGCCGCATATTTGCTCGCCACTTTCTGCAACGAGTAAAATACCGTGTTTTGCACTAAGCCAGCGCTTTAAACTGCGCGGGCTAAGTTTGTCGTTATTAAAGCAAGCGTTTTCAACGTCAATCAGTGCAGTTAAATCACTGCCAAGCGCCTTTCGAATAACAAGGTTGCTCATGTTATTACCCACGGCCTCGTGCTTCTAAGCGTTGTTTAAACTCATCCATAATGATCATGTATAGCTCATCGCCTAAATAGCCGTCTTCTACTTTGTGATCAATACTTGGGTTATCGTTTACTTCAAGCACGTATGCTTTGCCTTGATGCTCTTTAACATCTACGCCATATAAACCCCTACCCACTGTTTTACATGCTTTTAATGCTGCATCTAATACCGCTTTTGGTAACTCAAAGGTTGGCAAGGTTTCAAAGCCACCAGAGAAAAACCGTTTAGCGTCGTGGTTATAAATTTGCCAATGGTTACGCGCCATTAAATAGCGGCATGCATAAATTGCACGGCCATTTAACACACCCACTCGCCAATCGTATTCGGTATACATGTACTCTTGTGCAAGCACTAATGCGCTAAACTCAAACAGCTCTGTAAGCTTAGCGGCAAGCTCATCACGGTTTGACACTTTAAACACACCTTTTGAGAACGACCCTTCAGGCATTTTTAAAACAAGCGGATATGTAAACACTTCTTCTAATTGCTCAAGCGTTTCACTTGATTGATCAGCCACTACAACCGTTTTTAAACTTGGCACTTTTTGGTAATTAAATGCATCGTGTAAATACACTTTATTACAACAACGTAAAATAGACTCAGCATCGTCAATAACCACTAAACCAAGGCTTTGCGCCTTGCTCGCAAGGCGATATGTTGGATGGTCAATCGCTGTAGTTTGGCGAATAAATAACGCATCAAACTGAGCAATATTGTCAATTTCGTCAAAGCTTAATGCTTGTGCATTAATGCCGTGCTTAGCGGCGGCTTTAATAAAGCGTGCAATAGCGTCTTTATCGCTCGGCGGTACTTTTTCGTTATGATCAACAAGTATTGCCATGTCCCATCTAAAACGACGTTGCACTGAGCCAATACGCCACTGCGTTTTAGTAAAGTTCTCAAGCTTGGCAACAAAGTCGCTGTACTGCTGCTCATTTAAAGACGACAACGACCCTTGCTGTAATAAGCCTTGCTCGTCAACAAATAAAATTGGCGCTGGGTATTGTTTAAATACCGACTTTGCTGCTTTTGATTGTAAATCATTTTGGGCATTGCCAAAGTAAAGTGTGCCATCTATTTGGCCCACATTTAACATAGGTGCTTGGCCACTACGAAGAGCATTAATGGTTTTTACACTTGGTAAAACTTGGTGCTTGCGCGCCTCTGCAAGTAACGAGCAATAATAACCTTTGCTCAAGTATTGGCTTGAGTCGCACAGATTAATAATGCGTGTTTTTGGTTCGTTATGTTTTGGGTAATCACGTAAGTAGGTATTAAACGTAATTACATTTTCGAACGATTGAGCAAGCGTTTGCTCGTTGTTATCAACCACAATTAAGGTTTTAAACACGACTTTTCCTAGTTAAGTCAAAATATAAAAAGCATGCTTAAGTAACATTACTAAGCATTATAAATAGAAACACCCATCGTACTAAGTGGGCATTGCGCGAATCACTTAATACGATGGGTGCTTTAACAGGTACCTACTGTACGAGTTAGCGCTTAAATTGCTTAAGCGACATGTGCTTTATATGCCCTTTTTTTAAAACGCACAAACGAGATATTTTTAGCGTGAAGATGAAAAATATTGATTAACTATATTTTCCACCTAATGCAGATTAAAATATGCAAAACAGTACTTTATAAGAGTTTAAAAATGTCGCTGCCTGCTTGCCCAAAATGCCAATGTGAATACGTTTACGAAGACCAACAACTGCTTGTTTGCCCCGAGTGCGCTCATGAGTGGAACCCCAATAATATAAATGATGACGACGCTATTTTAGTAAAAGATGCCAACGGCACTGTGTTAAGTGATGGCGACAAAGTGACAGTAGCCAAAGATTTAAAAATTAAAGGCAGCTCGCAAGTAATTAAAATTGGCACCAAAGCGGTAGTTAGACGTGTACTTGATAAAAAAGATCACGAGCTAGATTGTAAAGTAGAAGGTATTGGCGAAATGATGGTGACTGCTAAGTTTGTGAAAAAGGCTAACTCGTAGGTCGGATAAATGGCGAAGCCATACCATCCGACGCTTAATAGAAGCCGAAGTTATTTCATTCAACAATAAACTTTTGTACAAGGCTAAAGTGTATTATGTTGCTATGCCTTTGTCGGATGGCGCTTCGCTTATCCGACCTACGAATAATTTATATTTTTTCGCCGCACCAATTGTTCGTATAAATTCCTTGTTTTACGGCTCTGTGAAAACTTGAATAAGGCCAATCAACTACTCGACTAACTAAACCATGCTTTAACGGATTAAAATGAACATAGTTAACATGGTGCCAATAATCATTATCATCCCTAATGGTATGCTCCCAAAAACGGCGTTGCCAAATTCCGCGCTCATTTTTACGTTTTCTTGTTTGAGTTAAAAACTCTGTTTTTGGGAGTGATTTTGAAAATCGCTTTTTAATTTCTCGCCAGCGCCCAGAATAATCCGTATCGTTATCTGGTAGGGTTAAAACCGCATGAAGGTGATCGGGTAGCACAACCCATGCATCTATATAAAATGGCCTTTGTGATTTAACAACGCGGATAGACTCTCTTAACAAATCAATATGCTCAACTAACAACGATTTATTACGGTCGAGCAAATTAACAGTAAAAAAATATGACCCTCCTTTTACATAATTCCGACGATATTGCATTGTATGTCCACTATATTATTTGATACCTATTAGATAAATAAAGCGTAAATTTAGGATATATACAACATTGATGTAGGTCGGATAAATAGCGAAGCCATGCCATCGACAATAGATTTATGAACAAAGGTAATAGTTTATCGAGTTGGTAATTAGGCTGGGTGTCATCCAAATTAATGCTTTTAATAAACAGCTGTCGTTGTCCGATTGGGCTCTATATTTACACTTTCATTTTGTCTACATAGCTCAACTTTTTGCGTGATTAATTATTTATAATAATGCACTCTTTATGCTGTTTTTGTTGGCTTTTTTCGTAATAGTTAGGATGGGTGTCACTGTTAATTGTTACTTTTTGCGTGATTAATTATTTATAATAATGCACTCTTTATGCTGTTTTTGTTGGCTTTTTTCGTAATAGTTAGGATGGGTGTCACTGTTAATTGTTTGTATTCCTGTTACTTTACAACTGTTGTTCTATTTGCGTTATATAAATTACTACCTATATAGCCTATAACCCAAAGAATAATCATTGATGGTATAGGTACAAGCAGTACAACAAACTCATAAAGAGGACTGACCTTAAGGGCTTTTATAGGTTCGAGATTAGTGTCTTTAGATAAAAGTAATACTTCATCTATAGTTATATTGGTTGCAAATGCGCACAAAGTAACCAGCATACAAATAAACCAGATAATAAGAAATAACTTATTAATTAACTTTTCATAAAATCCAGGGGACTTTGTTGCAACAAAGAACAAGCCGGTTATGGAAGGTACTGCTATTGACAATACAACTGCCAAGTTCATAATTTAATATCCTTATTGATTCAGGGGTGTAGCTCAACCTATAAAAGTTTAACATACTATGTTGGTAGTGAGTAAAACATAACGCCCATGAAAATTGTATAAAAAAGCGCAGCTTTTTAGAGTCAATTTGGTATGCCTGTTAAAGTTTACTTGCAATGAGTGTAGGCCAATCAATAAATTTATAAATAGATCTAATTTGTGAATCATCAACATAACATCCTTTAAATAGACCATCATTTACAATACTAGTAAATATACTTTCGAATTTACTCATTACATCATCAGCCGTTTTGCACTTTGAAAAATCAATTACATGCCAACTACCATGTGTTTGCTCGGGCAACATAAGCTCAAAGTACTTTTTAGGTTTCCGAGTTTTGTGGTTATCAGCTTTAGCCATCGAGAATATAAATCCCTTTTTTCCAAGAGAAACCTTAAGCCAGCCTTTTGCCCTATTTAACTCCCAGCTTCGGCCATATTCCCTTTGCAGTCTATCTGCAATATTCGATTGTATTCGAGGACTCACTATTCCTCCCATTTCAGGAGTTGCAAGCTCATCTATCTGCTTAGATATAAGTGACTTAATATAAGCTTCAAATTCGTCTTTTGTATCTTTATATATCGGGAGGTAAAAAATCACTCGAATATCCTTATAAACATAAAACCTTATTAAACACCACTTTGGGGTTTTATAACATCCCAAACGACGTGTATTACTTAGCTCAATAATTCCACTAAATAACTTTAATGTAAACAAATGATTACCCATGTAATAAAGTGGGCTCTGTTGTTTTGCACCAAAACGACTTTTAATAATGTTATGAGGCAAAATTATCTTTGTCGGATGGCGCTTCGCTTATCCGACCTACATTTAAATTTTACATATTCACCACGTCAGGTATTAAAGCATTGACGTAGGTCGGATATATGGCGCAGCCATGCCATCCGACAATTAATTAATAAACAGAGATAAACGTTTATTACGTTGGTATGGCTCTGCCAGCAAACAGTCCACTTAAAAACCAAAGCTTTATAAAATCTCTACCACCACATATTCGTGGGCTTTACCTGCAATTGTTAACGTAATTTCATCATCAATCTGTTTATTTAGTAACTGCTTACCCATTGGTGCGCCGGGTGTTACAACAGCAATTGCGTGCTGTTTAACGTTTACTGTTAAACCACCAGCTGCAGGGCCTAAATAAAACCATTTTTGGGCTGCGTTATCATCTTCTAAACACACCAGCGAACCGATAGCTATTTTGTCGGTTGGTTTTTCGTTAAAGGCAGGCTCAAACAATTCTATGCTTTTATAGCAATCGTTTACGCGCTGGGCTTGGCCTTGTGCTAAATAAGCGGCTTCGAGCCCTAGAGTATCGTATTTATTTTCGGCTATATTTTCTTCATGTGTGGCGGTGTCGTGCGCAGTTTTTGCCGCTACTTTTGCTGTTGTAAGCTGCGCTTCTAGCGCAAAGCGAAGATGTTCGATAACGTGGGTTTTATTCATGGGGATTAGTACAATACAGGCTGTAAAAATAAGGCAGCTAGTTTAACATTTTTGCGGGGCTTAAAACCATTGTTTTAAACCCCGCAAGCTTGGTGGGAATACTAGCGGGGCTTAAATTTGCATTAAACTAACAAAGAGCCGTTGGTTGGTGCAGCTCTTTGCTTGTGTTTTATTAAAAACCTTATGGCATATCTAATAATGTTTGCGTGTGGGCATCTACTTTAACTTCGTAGTTTTTAGCGCTTAAGCCCAATAGTTCCGGCAAGGTTGCCGCTATACAAATAGACGAGAACGTACCCACTACAATGCCGGTAAATAATGCAATAGCAAAGCCTTGCAGTGGTGCACCTGCAAGCAACCAAACGCTCGCAACCGTTGCAAGTGTGGTACCCGAAGTTATTAAGGTACGTGTTAGCGTACTTTTAATCGCATTATTAATAATAGTCGCTGGGCTAAGTACATTGTTTGATTGAACACGTAAAAGCTCGCGTACTCTATCCCCTACTATTATTGAGTCGTTAAGTGAGTAACCAATAATAGCCAGTAAACTTGCCAGTACGGTTAGGTTAAATTCAATTTGTAATAGTGAAAATAATCCAAGTACGAGTATTAAATCGTGCACTAGCGCTACCACAGAGCCAACGGCTAATCGCCATTCAAAACGTACTGCAAGGTAGATCATTACTGCAATCATTGCAGTAAACATGGCTAAACAGCCTTGATCAAATAACTCATCGCCCACTTGCGATCCAATATAAGCCGATGATAATACCTGTGCGTTTATATAATCGTTTTGTGTAACAGCGCTTTGCCAATCAAGGCTATTAGCTGTTGTTGATGTAGTTGATGCACTTGGCGCTTCTCTTAATTGAAAATGGCTATTACCTTGCGCAGTTAGCTCAAACTCACCGTTGTGATTTTTAGCAATAAACGATTGAAGCTCTTTTAGCTCAACACTTTGGCTGGTTGTAATCTCAGTTAAATAACCGCCGGTAAAATCTAGGCCAAAATTTAGACCCTTTTGTGCAAGCGTAAATACTGATAGCAGCACTAAGATGGCGCTTAAAAGCATGCCCATAAAGCGTAAACGTGTGCCCTTTTCACCTTTCAAAAAATAATTAAGCATGTGCTTTTACTCCTGCTTTTTTACCCATTTTTAAATACAACGTTTGGCTTAATATTTTTGATACGTACACACCTGTAAATACAGACGTTAAAAGCCCCAGTGCGAGTGTAATGGCAAAACCTTTAACGGGCCCATAGCCTATGCCGTATAAGATAAGTGCGGTGATCATGGTGGTTATATTGGCATCAAATATTGTATTTGCGGCTTGTTTATAACCCTCTTGAATAGCTTGATATGGTGCACGGCCTTGGCGACGTTCTTCTTTAATACGTTCAAATATTATTACGTTAGTGTCTACCGCCATACCTATCGTTAGCACCAGGCCAGCGATACCCGGAAGCGTTAACACAACCCCTGGTAATAATGACATTAAGCCCACAAGCGACGTTAAATTTAATATAAGTGCTACGTTTGCAATAAGGCCTAAACGGCGATACCAAAGCGCCATAAATGCAAGGGTAATACCCATACCTAACATAAGCGCGGCTAAGCCATTACTAATATTTTCGCTGCCGAGGCTTGGCCCTATTGTTTGTTCGTGCACAATTGTAACGGGTGCTGTAAGCGAGCCTGCACGTAATAACAATGCTAGGTCGGCTGCAGCTTGTTGGCTTTTCATATTGGTAATACTAAAACGCGAACTTAAATGCTGAGCAATATTGGCAACATTAATAACTTCGCTTTTTTTAACTACTTCGCCTTTAGCATTTTGAGAGTACTCAGAGTAGACCGTCGCCATTGGCTTACCAATATTGGCTTTTGAAAACGCCGACATTGCATCACCACCTTGGCCGTCTAAGCTTAGTTGTACCAATGGTTTACCCCAATCGTCGCGGCCTATGTTTGCATTATTAATATGATCGCCTGTAAAAATTGGCACAGGATCGAGCTTTATGGTTCCGCCCGATTGCATATTAAATGTTTGCCCGCCAATTTCTTTTAATTGATAAAAACCAAGCGATGCTGTTGCACCAATAATACGTTTTGCTTCGGTTGGATCTTGCACGCCTGGTAGCTCTATACGAATGCGGTGCTTTCCTTGGCGCTGTGTTACCGCTTCGGTAATGCCTAACTCTTCAATACGTGAACGAAGGGTTGTGAGTGTTTGCCCCATTACTTCTTTATCAAAGCTGCTGCGGCCTTGCTCTGAATAACTAAATTTGGCAGTTTTAACGCTGCCGTTATTGCTTGTTACAACGGCTAAATTAGCAAATCGGCTTTGTAGCTCTTCAATAACGGGGGTTAACTTGTCGGTTGCATTAGGCAATGCGTTTATTTCAAACCCGTGCTGAGTTTGCTGCGCTTTTACGCCATGTGCTTTTTGTTTAATAATGATTGATTTAGCTTGTTGATACGCACTGACTAACTGCTCATCAACGGCTTTATCTAAATCTACGTCTAGTACAAATAACACACCGCCATTTAAATCAAGGCCCAGCTTTATTGGTGATAAACCAAAATCTTGTAACCATGTTGGGCTGGTTGCATGCTCAACAATTTTAACTTGCGTGTTTGGATATTGCGCTTTTATAGCCGCTTGCGCCTGAGCGCTTTTAGTTGGCTCGTTTAAAAGTATATTAATAGTCGATTGCTTATCTAAACCCTGCTCAACCTCTAGCCCTTGTTTATTTAAAAAAGTAACTAGCGTTTTAGTGCTCGGTAAAGATTGCGTTTCGCTGTGCGGCGTACTACTTACGTGCAACCACGATTTATTTGGATATAGGTTTGGTAATGCGCTGATAGCTAATAAAACCAATACTACTAGCATGGCTATATAGCTTAATTTGAACTTAGCCGTAGACGGCTTTTTATCTTTTTTAAAACTTAACATGTTGAATCCTTATTGCCAGCAAAGCTAGCAACGTACTTTTTAAAAGCACAATTAATCTGCAGGCTAAAACTTTAAAAGTTAAAACCTAATAAAATTAAATAAGGAAAATTAAGCGTGGTAGGTAGTTACAGCTCTGTAGAGTAAGTTTACGTCTTTCCAGCCACTCAAGCGCGACTTTTTACTATTAGTTACAAGCGTATACCAAGGCTGTATAGGATTAATCGCTCTTGGTCGTAAGAATATATGCCTAACAAGATTTTGAGCAAAAAATTCAAAAACCACATCGTATTCTGGCTCACTTTGAACAGTGTGCAAAAACAATGATGAATTATTGGCTGTTAACCTTGGTTGGTGCGCGTCAAAATCGGTTTGATGCGTTTTTTTATGCTGCGAAGTATCTACAGACTTACTAATAGGCTGTATTTTAGTTAAATCGCCAATATCAGTAAGCGAAACCTGCGTACTAACATTGATATTTAAATTTTGTGAGGCGCCCATAGCATTGCTCTGCACACTAAAAAGTGCAGCAAGTAGCAAAAAGGCAGTTAAAAACACTCTAAATTTAAACATTCACGTTTTAAAACTAAAATAAGGGATGCGTAGTATATAAGGGCTAGTATTTGAAATACAATAGCCCTTAGCTATTTACTATCTAATTTAATTTTACTGAGACTTTTAATGCGCCCCAGACAAAGCAGTGAAAAACGACCAGACGCCATGAATTTACGCCAAAGTGTAAAAACACTGTGGCCCTACCTTACAAAATTTAAAGGCCGTGTTTTTATTGCACTTATGGCGCTTATAGGCGCAAAAGGTGCCACGCTTTTAATGCCTTGGGCACTTAAAGAAATAATAGACTCTGTAGATAAGTCAATTAACCCACTGTTAGTTATTCCTGCTTTATTGTTATTGATGTACGGTGGACTGCGTTTTGCTAGCGTATTTTTAGGTGAAATAAGAGATGCTGTATTTTCTCGTGTAACCGAGCACGCTATGCGTGATATTGGTTTAAAAGTATTTAAGCATTTGCACTCACTTGAGCTGGCTTTTCATTTAGATAGGCAAACCGGTGGCATTAGCCGCGATATAGAACGCGGTACGAGCGGGTTAAGCTTTTTAATGCGCTTTTTAATGTTTAATATTGTGCCTACTTTGTTTGAAATACTGACCGTTGCGATTATTTTTGGCACGTTGTTTTCTGTTTGGTTTGCGCTTATTACATTACTGGCAGTCGCTATTTATATTACCTTTACTGTGGTGGTTACCCAGTGGAGAAACCGCTTTATTAGAGAAGCAAATGCTGCCGACAATCAAAGTAATACCCGCGCAATAGACAGCTTGCTTAATTATGAAACTGTAAAGTATTTTAATAACGAACAGTTTGAAGCAAAAACGTACGACACCTTTTTAGCAAACTGGGAAAAAGCCCGTTTAAAAAATAGAATGTCGCTGCTCGCCCTCAACTCAGGCCAAGCACTTATTATTGCTTGTGCTATTACCGCGTTAATGTGGTTGGGCTCAAGCGAGGTAGTTGCAGGTACGCTTTCTATTGGTGAACTTGTGATGATTAACGCGTATATGATTCAATTGTTTTTACCACTTAACTTTTTAGGTTTTGTGTACCGCGAAATAAGACGCGCCCTAACCGACCTTGAAAACATGCTTGGGCTACTTAACAAAAAACCACAAATAACCGATGCACTTAATGCTAAAGAGCTCAATATTAGCCAAGGTGAAATAACATTTAATAATGTAAATTTTAGTTACGATACCCATCGCCCTATTCTTAATAACCTTAGCTTTAGCGTTAAAGCAGGCAGCAAAGTAGCCATTGTTGGTGCCAGCGGAGCTGGTAAAAGCTCATTAGCGCGACTGCTTTATCGTTTTTATGATGTAAGCGCTGGTGAAATTAGTATCGATAATCAAGCAATAAACTCAGTAACACTTAATAGTTTACGAAAAGCCATTGCTATTGTGCCGCAAGACACCGTGCTGTTTAACACCACGATTCGTCAAAATATCGCTTACGGTAGACCATCAGCAAGCGATGCTGAAATTGACGAAGCCATTGCAATGGCGCATTTAAAAGACTTTATAGCAACACTTGATAAAGGCGATAAAACGCTGGTTGGCGAGCGTGGTTTAAAAGTATCCGGCGGCGAAAAACAGCGTATTGCCATTGCACGCGCTATTTTGAAAAAGTCCCCTATTTTAATTTTTGATGAAGCAACATCTGCACTCGATTCTCATTCTGAGCAAGCAATACTCGCAGCAATGCGTGAAGTTGCCAGTAACCATACTAGCGTTGTTATTGCTCATCGCCTTTCTACTATTACCGATGCAGACACTATTATTGTGCTCAAAGCCGGAAAAATTATTGAGCAAGGTAAACACGACGAGTTACTTACTCTCGCCGGAGAATATGCCCGTATGTGGGAGCTTCAGCATAAAAAATAAGGGATAGTAGGCGGGAGTTTACCTCGCGCTTTTAAGCTAATTTAAACAAGCGCGGCATAAAGCCCCGCCTACACATAAATTTAAACCCCAGCTCATGAATACATCTAAGCATCGCTATTAAACCGTAGGCGTGAGTTTACCTCACGCTTTTAAGCTAATTTAAACAAGCGCGGCATAAAGCCGCGCCTACAGATAAATTAAAGCCCCAGTCCATGAATACATCTAAGCATCGCTATTAACTGTGGGCGGGAGTTTACCTCGCGCTTTTAAGCTAATTTAAACAAGCGCGGCATAAAGCCGCGCCTACAGATAAATTTAAGCCCTGCCCCATGAATAAACCTAAACATTGCTGTTAAAGCGTAGGCGTGAGTTTACCTCTCGCTTTGGGCTTGGCCTCTTCTTACTTAATCTAAGTTTTATCGAGCGCTGTGGTGATTCACCTCAAAAGGTTTGTTTGTATGATTAATATCAATAACAATCGATAAGTTAAATATTCGTAACAATAAAATGATTCTCACCTATTTGAATCCAAAAAAGCTCCTCAGGGGAACATAATGAAAAAGAGTTTAATTGCCGCAGCATTAGCTGCCACATTTATTACCGGTTGTTCAGAGCCGCAAACAACAAAAACAGACGAGCAACAACCTAAAGTAGCTACAGCAACAGTGGCAGAAAAAGCAGAATTAGGTAGTTTTGGTGTTGATTTAACAGCTCGTAACGAAGCCGTTAAACCAGGCGATGACTTTTTTATGTATGCTAGCGGCACATGGTATGACAACTATGAAATGCCTGCAGATAAAACCCGCTATGGTGCATTTTCAGGATTAGCTGAGCGCAGCGAAGACGATGTTAAAGCTATTATTGAAGAAATAGCAGCACGTAAAGATTTAAACGCAGAAGAAAAACTCGTTGCAGATTTTTACAATGCGTATATGGATACCGAAACGCTTAATAAGCTAGGTGTAGCGCCAATCAAGCCATTGTTAAGTGAAATTAACGATATAGCGTCAACTGACGATTTAGCTGAAATGTTTGGAAAGTCTTGGTTAACCGGTAATAAAGCCCCTTTGGGTGGCGGCATGTGGTTTAACCGCTTAGACCCTAATAAATATGAAATGTCACTCGGTGCTGGTGGTTTAGGCTTACCCGATCGCTCTTACTACCTTGAAGATGCTGAGCGCTTTGTTAAAACACGTGCAGCCTATGTTGCGCACATTGCTGACATGCTTAAATTTGCAGGCATTGAAAACACAACTGAACGTGCTCAAGCAATTGTTGACCTTGAAACTAAAATTGCACAAGGTCATTGGCCTCGTGAAAAACGTCGTAATCGCGACTTAACCCTAAACCAAGTTGAACGTGCCGATTTAAGCACTGCTTATCCTGGCTTTAACTGGGATTTATACTTTGCACAAACAGGCTATAAAGTACCTCAGTTAAATGTCTCTCAGCCTGAGCCAATAAAAGCGATGATTGAGCTAATCAATCAAGAAGATGTTGCAGTATGGAAAGACTACTTAACGTATCACGCTATTAGCGGTAACGCGGGTTTACTATCAGAGGACGTATTTAATACTAACTTTGCTTTTTTTGGTAAAGAACTAAACGGACAACAAGAACCTCGCCCTCGCTGGAAACGTGCAATAAGCGAAATGTCGGGTACGACCTCTCTTGGTTTTGCTATTGGTAAAATATACGTAGCGCGTTACTTCCCTGAATCATCAAAACAACAAATGTCTGAGCTGGTTGAAAACCTTCGTACAGCTCTTGGCGAACGTATTGATAACCTAGAATGGATGGGCGATGACACTAAAGTAAATGCGCGCGCTAAGCTTGCTGCATTTGTACCAAAAATTGGTTACCCCGATGTTTGGCAGTCTTATGACGGTTTAAGTATTACCAAAAACGATTTAATCAGTAATGTGAAAAACATGCGTGAGTTTTTCCACGCAGAAAGTGTTGAAAAAGAGCTACAAAAAACAGATCGTAACCGCTGGGGCATGACGCCACAACGCGTAAACGCTTACTACAACAGCTCATTTAATGAGATTGTATTTCCGGCTGCGATTCTACAACCTCCGTTCTTTGATCCAAATGCCGATCCTGCTGTAAACTATGGCGGTATTGGCGCTGTAATTGGTCACGAAATGGGACATGGGTTTGACGATCAAGGTTCAAAATCAGACGAAAACGGTGTGCAACGTAACTGGTGGACTGATGCTGACCGCGCTGCATTTGACGAAAAAGCCGATCAACTCGCTGCCCAGTACAGTAAGTACGAGCCAATCGAAGGTAACTTTGTTAATGGTCGCAACAGTCTTGGCGAAAACATTGGTGATGTAGGTGGTTTGTCGATGGCTTATCATGCTTACAAGCTAAGTTTAAATGGTAAAGAAGCGCCAGTTATTGACGGTGTTACTGGCGATCAACGTTTCTTCCTTGCGTGGGCACAAGTATGGAAAGAAAAACGTACTGAGCAAAGCATGCTTAACCAACTTCGTGGTGGCACACATGCACCAGGTCGCTTTAGAGCACAAGCACCACGTAACCACGATGCATGGTACAAAGCGTTTGATGTAAAACCAGGCGATACGTTATACCTTCCTGAAGATGAACGTGTACGTATTTGGTAAGTAAAATGGGGCTTTAGTTAGTCTCGTTTAATTTTATTACCCTTTAGGCAACTCATTAAATGGGTTGCCTTTTTATTGGGTTAAATTTGCTCTGAAAACCACCTTCAAGTCCCTCCCTAAAATCCCTTAATAACATGCACTTTAGATGGCTTTTAAACACGACAGTTTTAATCGGCTTTAATACTTACTAGCCCTTGAATGCATTTACCTTTAGAATACGCATTATAATTTTATTCTATTATTTACATATATTAAGGCGAAACGCAGATGGGAAGAGCTTACCAAAACAAAAAAGATTCAATGGCTAAGACTGCGGGTGCTAAAACTAAAGTTTATTCTAAGTACGGCAAAGAAATTTATATTTGTGCTAAAAACGGCGGTGTAGATCCAGATGGTAACTTATCATTACGTCGTTTAATTGAACGCGCTAAAAAAGACCAAGTACCAGCACACGTTATTGACCGCGCAATCGACAAAGCAAAAGGTGGCGGCGGCGAAGACTACTCAGCAACACGTTACGAAGGTTACGGCCCTGGTAACTGTATGATTATTGTTGACTGTTTAACTGACAACAACAAACGTACCTTTGCTGATGTACGTGTTTGTTTTACCAAAGCAAATGCTAAAATTGGCGCTCAAAACTCTGTTTCACATTTATTTGATCACCTTGCTATTTTTGTATTTGACGGTGATGACGACGAAACGGTACTTGAAGCTCTTATGATGGCTGATGTTGATGTAACTGACGTAGAAGTTGATGACGGTAAAGTCACTGTTTTTGCTCCTCACACAGAGTACAACAACACACGTACAGCGCTTGAAGAAATGGGCGTGACTGAATTTGACGAAGATCTAATTAGCTTTGTGCCACAAATTGAAACGCCGATTGAAGGCGAGGACGTTGAAGTTATGGAGCGCTTTTTAGCCATGCTAGAAGATTGCGACGACGTACAAAACGTTTACCATAACGCGCAATTCTAAAGAGCGATTTAGTAAGTTAGAACGACTTTAAGCCAACAGCTATGTTGGCTTTTTCATTTTTAGAACATGGTATAAATATATGAATAATCTGACAGAGCTTAAAAGTGGCAAACTTGTTGGTGCTACTCGCCTGCAATTAGTAGAAGAGTTAACAATATTCCCGGAAGAGATTTTTAGCTTAGCTGACACGCTTGAAGTTCTCGATTTATCAAATAATAACTTATCAACACTACCTGATGAATTTGCCTGCTTAACACACCTTAAGCGTGTATTTTTATCATTTAATCAGTTTAAGTATATTCCTGCTGTACTGGCTAAATGCCCTGCTTTAATTATGGTTGCGTTTAAAGGTAACCAAATTTCTGAATTTGCCTTAAACAGCCTGCCAAAAAATATTGAGTGGCTCATACTCACCGATAATAATATTACTGAGCTACCGCAAAGTTTTGGCCAATTTACCCAACTTAAAAAGCTCGCGCTTGCGGGCAATCAACTTAAGCAACTGCCAAGTAGTATGGCGCAGTGCAAAAACCTTGAGCTTGTTAGGCTCTCTGCTAATAACTTAATACACGTAGACGACTGGCTGTTTGAATTGCCTAAACTTGCTTGGCTTGCGTTTGCCGGTAACGATTTTAATAAAGCCCAGTGCCTTACAAAGTGCAGCTTAGAAAATAAGCCTCTTGACGATTACACGCTTAGTCATGTTATTGGCCAAGGTGCATCGGGCGTTATTCATTTAGCGCAAGCTGCTGATAGCGCTGTAGCGATTAAATTATTTAAAGGTGCAATTACCAGCGACGGCTACCCGCTTGATGAAGTGAATTGCTGCTTACAAGCAGGCGATCACGCTAATTTAATTAAAGTACTTGCCTACATTGAACAAAGTGATCAGTTAGGTTTAGTGATGGAGCTAATAGATAAAAGCTTCGCTAATTTAGGTTTGCCTCCAAGCCTTGAAACCTGTACGCGTGATACCTTTAACAATGATTGCCATTACTCAACTCAAGCTATTTTAAAAATTGCACAGCAAATGGTAAATACACTGCATCACTTACATGTTCGTAAAGTAAGTCACGGCGACATTTATGCGCATAACACTATGGTTAACCAAAACCATGACGTTCTGTTTGGTGATTTTGGTGCTGCAACTAATTTAACGATGCTAAGTGAGTATCAGCAAAAGCAACTAGAGTTGATAGAAGTAAGAGCTTTGGGCTGTTTAATTGAAGACTTATTAGGCACGGTAACCGGTGATGATAGGCAAAGTGAGCTATTTGTTAAAATTTCCGATATGGCAAAATATGCTATGCAACCTTCATTAAATCAAAGACCTACACTTACTGAGTTATTAGAAGAGCTAAATATATAATTAAGTAGAGTCATAAAAAAGAGCAACGCGTAGCACGTTGCTACTTTTTTAGTTTATGTTTATTGAATTAATCGAGCTTATTTAGTGCGCTTAAACGGGTAAACCTGTTGTTTAAGCATACCTACCGGCATGTAATCCCCGACTACACCATACGCTTCTGGCCACTCTTTTTGGCCTTTAACAGCAGTACCAAACGCGTAGTCTAAAAACGAAAAGTGCGCAGCGTAGTTGCGGTCAATCGCGGCTTTATCTGACGCATGATGCCAATGATGAAACTGCGGTGTAACCATAAAATATTTTAGCCAACCAAATCTAACGCGTACATTTGCATGATTAAACACAGCCTGCAAACCCACAATAATGACGTACAAACTAATTATTTGCTGTGAAAACCCAAGTACAAATATGGGCGTGAGCACTAAGCTGCGAGTAACCAGTATTTCAAGAATATGCTGGCGAGAGCCCGCTAACCAATCCATTTCTTTGGCGCTGTGATGTACACCATGAAAACGCCATAATAAAGGAACTTCGTGATAAGCGCGATGCACCCAATATTGCATTAAATCTGCCACGAGTATAATTAAAAACAACTGCACTACAAATGGTGTTTGCTCTATATAACCTTGAATAGTCGATGATACAGCCCAGCCAAAGCCATAATGCACAAAGTGGTTAGTAACGAGTAATACAAAACCAATAATTAAATGATTTACAAAAAAGTGGTTTAAATCGCCCCGCCATTCGCTACGTAATATTTTTTGATCTTTACGATGTGGTAGCAGCTTTTCAATAACAATAAATATGAGTGTTGAGCCGAGTAAATCTAAAATAAACCAATCTAGCCCTATGTAAGGTGTGTCGGTGGCAAACTCGTTTACCTCAACGTTTGGTCCGCCAAACATAATTGCCAGAATAATAAAAAACCACGCTGTAGCTCCTAAGCGTTTATTGGTATTACGTACAAAGTTAAGTAGCCCCAAACTGCCCGAGACCAATAATGATGCAAACATAAGCTGACGTAAAAAATCGACACTGTAGCTTTTTCTCAGCTCTGGTGTGGTTAAGTATTCAGGAAAGTGAAACGCTAATACGCCTAAGCAACTCAGTATTGCTAAAAAGCAGGCTATGTAACCACTTATGTTGCCCTCACCTATCTGAAGATGATTTGTGCGAAATACCTTTCGTGATAAAGCTCTGATCATTTTTATTATTCCTTGCTTCGTTGAGTTGATTAAATACAACGAAATTCCATTGATTTACACACCCACATATTAACAAAATTTAGGGTATAAAAAATACAAATAGTTCCCTCCATAGTCTGAGTTGCAAATATACAGATAAACCAAACGCAAAAAAGCCACGCAATGCGTGGCTTGGTTGGATAAAGCTAAAACTTTACATCATTAGGGCTGTATTATAAAAACGCGCCTAATGCTTTAACTTGGTCTAACATGCGGTTTGAGAAACCCCATTCGTTGTCGTACCAAGCCATTACTTTTACTAGATTGCCATCGGCTTTAGTTTGCGTTGCATCAAAGATAGATGACGCAGGGTTATGGTTAAAGTCGATAGAAACAAGCGGAAGCTCATTATATTGTAAAATATCTTTCATTGAACCCGTTGACGCTTCTTTCATGATTGCATTGATTTCTTCTGCAGTCGTGTCGCGCTTAGTAATAAACGTAAAATCAACTAAAGATACGTTGATTGTTGGTACACGAACCGACATACCGTCTAATTTACCAGCAAGTTCTGGTAATACTAAACCAACAGCTGCCGCAGCACCTGTTTTAGTTGGGATCATAGATTGAGTTGCACTACGAGCACGGTATAGATCAGGGTGGTATACGTCAGATAAATTTTGATCATTCGTATAAGAATGAATAGTAGTCATGCTACCTTTTTCAATACCTACTGTGTCGTTAATTGCTTTTGCAAGCGGTGCTAAACAGTTAGTAGTACAAGAAGCATTAGAGATGATGTGGCTATCAGCGTTAATTACATCGCTGTTTACACCATGAACCACTGTTGCATCCATATCTTTACCTGGAGCAGAAACGATTACTTTTTTAGCGCCTGCAGTAATATGTTTAGCTGCATCTTCGCGTTTAGTGAAAAAACCAGTACATTCTAAAACGATATCTACATTTAGTGCTTTCCACGGTAAGTTTGCAGGGTCACGCTCTTGCGTTAACGTTATTACGTCATCGTCAATTAACATGGTGTTATTTTCAAGTGTTACTTTTTTAGAAAATTGACCATGAACTGAGTCATACTGCGTTAAATGTGCATTAACGTTAGCAGGTGCTAAATCGTTAATTGCTACAATTTTAATTTCGCTGTTTTGAGCTGACTCATAAAGTGCACGTAAAACATTTCTACCGATACGGCCGTAACCGTTAATTGCTACATTAATCATTTTAGACTCCTATTTAAGTTCACTTGCTTGGCGAGCAAGCGCTTCAATTGCTTGCCAGTCTTTATTTTCAATTAGTTGTTTATCTAGCATCCACGTACCACCAACACATATAACGTTATTAAGCGCTAAATAATTAGGTGCGGTTGCTAAGCTAATGCCGCCAGTTGGGCAAAAAGTAATGTGTGGTAATGGGCCACCGATTGATTTAAGCATAGCCGTTCCACCTGCTGCTTCTGCAGGGAAGAATTTTAAATACTTAAAACCATGCGACGCAAGTTGCATAACTTCACTTGCAGTTGCAGCGCCTGGTAAAAATGGTATATCTGATGTTTTAGCCAACGCAATAAGCTCATCGCTCACACCTGGACTCACCATAAAATCTGCACCTGCGGCAACCGAAAGATCAAAACTTGCTTTATCTACTACCGTACCAGTACCTACATAGGCTTCAGGTACTTCTGCTTTCATCAGCTTTACAGCTTCTGCAGCAATAGGTGTACGTAGTGTTATTTCTAAGGCTTTTAAGCCACCGTTATATAACGCTCTTGCAAGTGGTGCTGCATCTTCTAATTTTTCGATTACAACCACTGGCACTACGGGTGCCGATGCTAAGATTTTTTCAATACTCATTACTTGTTCCTCATTACCCAGTATGGCTAATATTTATTCAAGTCCAAAAGCACTCGCGCCTAAATCGGCACTGCTTACGATATTTCTAAATCCAGTAAATAATTCTCTGCCTGTACCAAATGTGGCACTTGGTTGGCTAAGTTCTGCTTCACGTTTAGCAAGTTCTTCGTCGCTAACGTGTACTTTTAATATTCCGTTTGGCGCATCAAGCGTCACTAAATCACCTTCTCGGATTTTAGCAATAATGCCGCCTTCTACTGCCTCTGGTGCTAAGTGAATAGCAGCTGGTACTTTACCTGATGCACCCGACATACGGCCGTCAGTAACAATAGCTACTTTAAAGCCTTCATCTTGAAGCGTTGCCATTACTGGCGTTAATTTATGTAGCTCTGGCATACCTTTCGCTTTAGGGCCTTGCTCTTTTAGCACGGCAATAAAGTCTTGGTTTAATTCGCCACGCGTGTATGCATCTTGCAAAGCACCTTGTGAACTAAATACTTTTGCTGGAGCAGTAACAACCTGATGCTCAATAGCAACCGCTGACACTTTGATAACGGCTTTACCTAAGTTACCTGTTAGAAGTTGCAGACCACCTTGCTTACTAAAAGGGTTACTCACAGGGCGAAGTACTTCTTCATCATGTGAGTTTGCTGGGCAATCTACCCATTTAACTTTAGTTGGGCCGGTTGAGTTGCTCATGATCAGGCTATCGTCTTTATCTAAACGAGGCTCTGTCATGTATGGCGCTAAACCATCACCTAGCATTGTTTTAACGTCTGTGTGTAAATAACCGGCGCTTGCTAGTTCACGCATTAAGAAACCCATACCGCCCGCTGCTTGGAAGTGGTTTACATCAGCTGAACCATTAGGGTAAATACGTGTAAGCAGTGGTACAACTTCTGATAAATCAGACATGTCTTTCCACGTAACCTGAATGCCCGCCGCTTTTGCTATCGCAACAATATGAATAGCATGGTTAGTAGAACCACCTGTAGAAAGCAGGCCTACTAAACCGTTTATAATCGTTTTTTCGCTGATCACATCAGCTAAACATGGGCTTTCTTTATCATCTGTAAGCTGCTTAAGCATAGTTTCTACAGCATTACCTGTAAGACCATCGCGAAGCTCAGTGTAAGGATTAATAAACGAGCTACCAGGAAGGTGTAAGCCCATTATTTCCATTAACATTTGGTTTGAATTTGCAGTACCGTAGAACGTACAAGTACCTGCGCTGTGATAAGACGCGCTTTCAGCTTCTAATAAGTCTTCACGGCTTACTAAACCTTGTGCAAATTTTTGACGAATACGTGCTTTTTCTTTATTAGGAATACCTGACTGCATTGGGCCTGCTGGTAAAAAGAACACAGGTAAATGACCAAACGACAATGCACCAATTAATAAACCCGGGACTATTTTGTCACAAACACCTAAACAAAAAACGCCATCAAACACATCGTGCGAAAGAGAAATTGCCGTAGACATAGCAATTACATCACGAGAAAAAAGCGAAAGTTCCATGCCGTCACGCCCTTGCGTAACACCATCACACATTGCAGGAACGCCACCAGCAACTTGTGCTGTAGCATCGAATTTGGTAGCAATGTCTTTAATTAAATCTGGGTAATCTTTGTATGGCACATGAGCCGAAAGCATATCGTTATATGAGTTGATAATAGCAAGATTTGGCTGCTCATCAGCCTTTAAGCGCGCTTTGTCATCACTGCTACAAGCAGCCATAACATGGGCTATATTTCCGCAACCTAAACCGGCACGAACTCTTGTTTGTTTTTTTGCGTGCGAAATACGTTCTAAATAATCTTGACGGGTATTTTTACTGCGTTCGATAACGCGCTGGGTAACTTCTTGAATACGAGGATGTAACATAATTTAACTCATCTCTATTAGTTAGAGGATAAAGGCTCAGTAGCAACTACAGACTCCACGTAAATAACTGTACTGAGCATCTTTGATTTACCCGTTCAAAGGTACGCTACCAGGGAGCCTCTCACAACAACCCTGACACCGGTGTCACTGTATTAACGCATAGCAATGACACCGGTGTCAACCCTAGGTAACAAAAATAGTTTAATATTTTAACATGACCGAATAATGACCTATTTGATTTTTAGGCACAAAGTATATTTTAGCAAGTTCAGAGCAAAAAAAAGCCCGAATAAGCGTCACTCATATTCGGGCTACTGTGAAAGTGTTTTTAACTCACTATTTTATCGCAGAGGTAGACTCACGTGTAATTAAGCGCGATTCAAGCGTTACCTGGTATGGTTGTTCTTGAGGCTGAGCTATATGAGATATAAGCTGTGTTACGGCTTGTTTTGTCATTTCCTCAACCGGTTGTGCAATAGTCGTTAAACCAGGCCAAATATGACGCGCAATAGGTGCGTTATCAAAGCCCGCAATAGAAATATCATCAGGCACTTTTAATTGGCGCTGGGTAGCTAATTTTAATACCGCTGCCGCCATGTAATCGTTTGATGCAAATACAGCGGTTGGCCTAGGAGACAAATCTAAAATACTGCGTGCACTATCCACACCTGAGTGATAACTAAAGTTACCCTCCTCTACCAAGCGCTCATCAAACTCTATTCCATGGCTTGCAAGTGAACGCCTGTAGCCTTTAAAGCGTTGTTGAGTGGCACTGTGATCCGGGTGCCCTTTAATAAACGCTATAGATTTATGCCCAAGGCTAATTAGATGCTCAGTAATTTCAAATGCGCCTTGTTCATCATTACTACGAACTGAAATAGAATCATCTTGAAGTAAAGCTGACGCAACCCTTGCGTAAGGAATTTTTTTAGATTTTAAAAAAGCAACAAGCTCAGCAAAATCACCAAAAGGAGGTGTTAGCACAATGCCATCTAATCGAGAAGTCTGTAGTAATTGCTCAATATTATTTATAAGGGCTTCACCACGAAACTCACAAGGGTGTATCAATAAATTATAGTTATTTTCTTTGCATGCTTCTAAAGCACCCGTTTGCACGCGAGTAATGTAGCTTTTACTTGGGTTATCGTAAAGACACCCAATAATAAAGCTACGATTTTGTGCAAGGCCTCGTGCAATTGGATTTGGGGTGTAATCGAGTTCTTTAAATACCGCAAGCACCTTTTCTCGGGTTGCAGCACTAACATTAGGCTCGTTATTCAAAACGCGTGATACGGTTTTTTTAGAAACACCAGCATGACTTGCCACACTGTTTATTGTTACTTTTTTCATCACTCTATTTTTCCAAATGCGAACAAGGAAAGCTCCTTATTTGCTGTTGTGCAAACACGCTGCGGCACCAATTAGTGGAATATTATCTTGTGTTACAAGTATTACAGGAATTTGCCCTGCGTATTGCGACATAATACCCTTTTGCGAAAATCGTTCAACAAAACGGCTCTCTAGAAGTCTTGCTTGCATACGAGGCAGTATTCCTCCGCCAATAAATAGTCCGCCTAAAGCGCCGTAAACAACGGCTAAATCGCCAGCTACACTGCCGATCCAATCACAAAATTGATTAAGCGTTGCATCGCACACAGCACATTCACCGCTATTTGCTAGGCTACTTATTTGCGCAGCATCTAAATTTTTAGCTGTTACACCCTTAACCGCAGACATCGCTTTGTATAAATGCGTTATGCCAGGGCCTGAAAATACAGTTTCAATAGAAACATGGGGATGATCTTTACGTAATTCATTTAATAGTAAAGTATCGAGTTCATTAACAGGTGCAAGCGATATATGCCCCCCTTCTGAACTTAAAACAGCGGTAGATTGCGACGTTCTAACTAAGCACGCGGCACCAAAACCAGTACCGGGACCTATAACACCAATGTTTGCATTATCATCAGCTTGACCTGATTTAACAATGACATTTTGTTTAGGATCTAAGTAAGGAGCCGCATATGCAAAAGCAGCAAAATCGTTAATGACTTCTAGTTGCTGTAAATCAAAATGAGTTTTAAATTCACTAACACTAAAATGCCAACCTAAATTGGTTAAATGTACCTGCCCAGCTTTTATTGGACCTGCAACGGCTAAACATGCGCGTTTAGGTGTAATATGCGAGACTGTTTGTAAATATTGCTCAAGCGCACTTTCAAGTGAACCAAAATTAGCACTAGGAAAAATATTAATGTGCTCTATTACAAATTGGTTAGTATGTTCATTAAAAGCAGTTATTAAAGCAAAGCGGGCATTGGTGCCGCCAACATCAGCAACTAGGATGGGATCAAATTGGGCAGAAGCGTTTGGGCTCATAGTATTATCTCTTTTGTTAAGCGACTCGTGCTTATTATTTTACAATGGTATACCATTGTTATTTATACTTTGAGCTATCACCTCAAAGTAGCTATCACAGTAAAAAATGCTGCCTATAAAATATATAAACAGCGAATACGTTTTGACAACAAAATGATAAAACATTTATATTATGACACCGGTGTCAGCCGTTTATCAATAAAAATATACGTTAATTCACAAAAAGCTTGAAATTATTCATTAATAACCGAAAATGGCACAATTATTTATCAAATTAATTAAGTTGTAACAATGAAAGGTAAAGCCACCTCATTTGATATTGCCCACTATGCAGGGGTATCTCAATCAACTGTATCTCGCGCTTTACGTAACAGCCATCTTGTTAATGAAGAAACACGTAAGCGTGTTTTCGATATAGCTAAAAAACTTAATTATAAAGTTGATAAAAATGCCAGTAACTTACGTACTCAGCAAAGTAGTACGCTTGCATTGCTTTTATTTGAAGATCCCACTTCTGACGAATCACAAATTAACCCTTTCTTTTTAGCCATGCTTGGCAGCATTACCCGTGCTTGCGCTAAAGAAGGTTACGATTTATTAGTTTCATTTCAATCGGCTAGTGCAGATTGGCAAGCAGACTACGAAGATAGCCACAGAGCTGATGGTATTATTTTACTCGGTTATGGCGATTACATTGATTACCAACCAAAATTTAGCACCTTACTTGAACAAAATACGAAGTTTGTTTGTTGGGGTGCAACCGTTGATAACCGTCCCGATTTAACTGTTTGTTGTGACAACTACGGTGGCGGTAAGCTTGCCGCTGAGCACTTTATTGCTCATAGCAGAACTGATTGCGCTTTTATTGGAGATGCATCTGATCACAGCCCCGAATTTTTTAGTCGCTTTCAGGGCTTCAAAGATGAGCTATTGGCTAACAATGTTAAAATAAACGAACGTAAAATGGCTAATGCTATATCCACCGAAGAATCTGGGTATCACGCCACTCGCTCACTCATTGCTAATAATATTAAATTTAACGCCTTATTTGCTGCAAGCGACTTAATTGCTATTGGGGCTATACGTGCACTTAAAGAAGCAAATATTAACGTGCCAAAAGATGTTGCGGTAGTCGGCTTTGATAACATAGCCATTGCTAGTTATGTAAATCCACCGCTGACGACGATAGAGCAAAACACCACTGTTGCTGGGCAAATGCTCGTAGAGAACTTATTAAAACTAATACGTGGTGAAGAAGTTCAAAGCACCCTATTACCTCCTATTTTGATTCCTAGAAAGTCGAGCTGAGCCTGCCTGATAAAATAAAGCAAAATTAACAAACCATTCTAATTGGCAGTTACAGCTACTTAAATTTTATTCTCTATACTTTTATCTATTCATTTCACTTTTCGTTCTGATGTATTCCTGAATCACAAAATTCAAAATTTAAATATAAAAAAAGCCTCTAATGAGGCTTTTTGCTAAATTCTTTTTTAACTCAGACTAATACCAATCCGCAATAATACTTAATCATTTTTCGGGGGCTAAACATGTCGCTATCTGTGTTAAAAAATTCTTATTTAGAACAACTAAATAGCAAATTTTTTGCCTAGCTATCAGCACGTTTTTCCATCCTAAAAATAAATCACTTAATTAAGCGAATTGGTATAACAAGTTATTAAAAATCGTAAGATGCTGATAATTGAATTCTACGTGGTGATTGGTAAGACTCAGCTAAACCAAATGTAGCACTTCCATCGCCAGCAGCTACTTCTGCAGCTTCATCGTAACGAGTTTCAGTAGCAGCATCAAATACGTTAAATACATCCATAGCTAAACGAACTTTCTGATCGTTAAAGCGAAGGTTATAAGTAAAGTTAAGATCTAAACGTGCTGTCCATGGTGTATTACCCATGCTGCCACGAGGGAAACGTTTGTCACCCACGTAGTAAGTATCACCGTATTGGTATTGATCAGGGTCTGGAGTATAACCTTGACCTAAAGCAGTCCAAGGACGCCCAGATGCGATATTAACATTAGCACCAATTAAGAAGTCTTCTGTAACAGCAAAAGCACCATAAACTTTAATGTTATGACGACGATCTGCAGGTAGATTACCATTAGCACCATCCATTAAATAAGGGTAATCCCAATCTTGCGTAAGACCAGCATCATCTTGACCATTATCAGATTTAACAAAACCTTCGGTGTTACCGTAGTTGTGAGACCATGTGTATAGCGCTTTTAAAGACCAAACCTGATCCCATGTTTTCTCTAATGTTAAATCAACTGATGCATATTTACGCTTAGCTTCCGGGTAACCTAACTCTTGTGCAGTAAAGCTATATTCTTCAGTGGTGCCGTCACCATCAAGATCGAAATTGAAAGTAGCGCCATTACCAGGATTAAATAAGAACCAGTTCTCACCTAAATATTCACCATTTTCATCATTAAAGATATAAGAACCATCATCAATTTGATTACCTAAAACACGGTAAGTTGCCTTGATACCCCATGACCAATCATCATTAATTGCTGCTTGATAACCAATCATATACTCATCGTTATACATTGGTTCAAGATCTTTATCAGATAAGGTATTTGATGGTTTTGCAGTGCCGTCACCACCATTAGAAATAGCAGGGTCACCTAGCTGAGTACCTAAACCTACAGGGGTACCGTCAGCATTTAAACCTTCATACTCATACCAAGTTTGGATATATGTTTCTGCACCGGCTAAACGGATATTTGTATTAGCAGCTACTGGTAGGTAATAACGACCTGCGGTAAAAAACAACTTACTGTCGCCATCGCCATTAATATCCCAAGAACCACCTATACGAGGAGCAATTTGGTTATCAATAGCAACAAACTCTTCGCCATCTGCATTGTAGTTAGTAAAACTATCATTACGAAGACCTAATGTTAATGTTAAATCTTCAGTAACTGACCATTGATCTTCAATATAAATAGCCCAGTTTTCTACTTCAAACGAACCGCCATTTTTATAATCGCGTACACGTGTTGTCTTCATTTCTTCTGGTAAAACGTAACCATTAGCCAGTCTAGCGCCTTCTTCGTATGTACGATAATAGTAGTAAACGCCACCAGAGTTTTGTGTTGTTGAATCAGCTGTATTAGTTTCAGAATCATAGCCAAATTTTAACGTATGCTCATCGTTTAGGTAGTAATCAAAGTCAACGCGCAATTGCTCACGTTTATCTTCATTTTCACCAACGGTAAAGTTTACATAACATGTAGTATCCTGACCTAAATCGCCATCATAACCTGTAGGACAATCATCAAAGTCTGAGTAATCAGTTTCTGAAAATTTAACTTGCCCATACATTGCTGACATACTTAGATCATCTGTTAGATTACCAGTATAACGCAATGCAAAACTTTCTCCGCCTCGCTTGTGATAAGCTGTGCCACCATCTTCGGTATAATTACCATTTCCTTCAGGATCTGAAATTGTTTTTTCTGAATAAGTGCGTTTGTCACTAAAGCCCCAAAGCATTAGTTGATGATCTTCGTTAATATTCCAGTCAAATCGCGCTAGGTAATATGGGTCATCATCTTTTTCAACTGTTAAATCTGTTTGAGATGCATTACCGTATTCGTAGTCATTATCTCTTGCTGTGTAAATACCATAGAAGAATAATGTATCTTCAACTATCGCACCTGAAGCATAAATACTTGTTTCAAATGAGTTATCGTAGTCGTCTTGGTTATTAACATATAAATCACCAATACAATGCCCGTCTGCATCGTCACAACGATCATTTTGTTTGTAAAGTGAGTTAGGAGCTTGCTCACTTAACGAGTCAGATGAATAAATCGTTTCAACACCAAAGTGAAAATCATTAGAACCAGATTTAGTAACTGATGAGATTAATCCACCAGTAGTACGCCCGAACTCTGCAGAATAACCACCCGTTTTAACTTGGAAGCTGTCGTACGCGGTGAATGGGATTGTTGCACCACCAAGGCCATTACGGAAGTTAGTCATATTTAGACCATTCACGTAATAAGCATTTTCAGCTACAGAAGCACCACCAAATGAAGCTTGGTCGCCAAAACGACTGTCCCCTTCAGTTGCGCCAGGCGCAAGCAATGCTACTGAAGTTACTGAGCGAGATATAGGTAGTAGCGATAATTCTTCAGAGCTAATATTTAATGAAGACTCTGATGCAGAAACATCTATTGCACGAATAGAGCCACCTACAACAGCAATTCTTTCGATATTACCTGTAGTTAGTGGAATTTGAATGAGAGCTGTTTTACCTACCCCTATAACAACATCTTTAACTTGAGCTTGGTCAAAACCAGATTGGGATACTGTAATATCATACTTACCTACTGGCACTTGCTTAAGATCAAACTCACCATTTGCATCAGCAGTTAGTGTTTTAGAATAACCTTTGCTTTCATCTGTTATTGTTATTGATGCACCCGCTAATGAAACACCTGACTGAGCCGTTAAGCTACCTTTGATAGCGCCATTAACGTTATCTGCCATTGCTGGCATTGCCGCACTTAACGTCATTGCAACTGCTGCAGCAGTGAATGAGCGTTTAAATGTCTTAGAAAAATTATGGTTCATTTTTGATTTATCCCTAGATAATTAGATTATTATTTTTTATGTCTTACGTTAAATACTTTATATAACGCCTACTAATTTAAAGTATTTAACCCCCTTAACGTGTAAGGAGAAACAAATTAATAACACAATAAAAACAAACTTGCCAACAAAATGCGACAGCAATTAACAGGAAAATTACCATAAAAAACAATAAATTAACAAAAAACCAAGGATAAAACCAAAAAACAAAATAAAAACAAAAAAAACAAACATATAATTTACATTGTTAGTTGTTTGCAAAACCAACAAAATGAATAAAAAGCAGGCTCCATTATTTATAAAAACAGCGCCATAAACACCATTAAAGAACAACTCTTATACAATTGACTTAAAACCCCTATCAAAATACTATCCCACTTAATTAGCATAAATATTCACACTACACTTCACAAACCCTATACCGTTGCAAAAAACGGAATTTAATTTAGAAAAAAAAACGCCTAATTAAAATCTTTTTTTATGTCATATAATTTCTAAATCATTACTTAAATGACTCGAAAACCACCAAATAATGATCCCAAACTCGTTTACCACGGAGTAAACGTACCTGCTTAATATATTTTGCATGTATCCAAACTTTAGGTGTAGCTGAGTTTGTGTCCTCACCCAACTTATAACCTGCTTTATTTACACCTATACATCCCACGCTTATTTTGGTAAAAAAATGCCGCTATTAGCAAATTACCCTAACTCTTTTACATAACTATTTTTAATATCAGCTTGTTTTACATCATTTAGCGCATTACTTGCTAATAACGTTAAAATAAGAGAGCGAAAAATGGCTAATACTATACCCACTGAATAATTGAAGTATCACGCCGTTCACTTATCGCTAATAATATTAAATTTAACGCCTTATTTGCTGCAAGCGACTTAATTGCTATTGGCGCTATACGTGCACTTAAAGAAGCTAATATTAACGTACCAAAATTTGTTGCATCGGCTTTGTTATTACAGTCATTGCAAATTACGTAAACTCACAACTAACTACAATAGATCGAAACACCACTGTTGCTGGGCAAATGTAGTAGAGAACTTATTAAAATTGATATGTGGTGAATAAGTACAAAGTGCCCTAGTAAATCCTATTCTCACTTCTAGAAGGTCAAGCTGAGCCTTCTTAATTAAGCAAATACTGATTACATCTGTTCACATTCATTTACAAACAATAAAATCATATAATAAACAATAAATTAAAAAAAACACCACCCAAAAAACTATACTTTTTCATCAAAAAAACATCAATTACACATTCCTTAGCAACAGTAAATTGTTAACTGCATTTACTATTTTGTTTCTATAATGTAAATTTATTGTACCGCTATGATCTTGATCTGTAACTTTATAGCCTAAATAACAACAATATCTCAGGGATTTACATATGTTTAAAACTAAAGCTCTATCAAATGCAATAAGGTACTCTTTATTGCTAGGCTCTGTAGCCTTAGCGCCTAACGCGCTAGCTCAAGAAAATGACTTGAATTCAGACGTAGAATTAGAAGAAGAAGCACCTGAACGAATAGTTGTAACAGGCTCACGTATAAGAAAAGCTGAATTTTCAAATGCATCACCAATTCAAATTATCAATGGCGACTTATCTCGTGAAATGGGTTTATTTGATGCAGGCTCAATGCTTCAATCGACCAGCCAAGCGGCTGGTGCTCAAATAGATAATACATTTGGTGGTTTTGTACTAGATAACGGTCCGGGCGCTGCAACAATCGGATTTCGTGGTTTAGGTGCTGAACGAACTCTTGTACTTATTAATGGCCGAAGAATGGCTCCTGCTGGCGTTGGTGGTGCACCAACATCCCCTGATTTGAATTTAATACCTGGCGTAATGATTGAGCGTGTAGAGAATTTATTTGATGGCGCATCAACCGTTTATGGTTCTGATGCGGTAGCGGGTGTAGCTAACGTAATATTGAAAAAAGATGTTGAAGGTTTTATTTTTGATGCATCTTATCGTCAACCTAAAGGTGAAGGCGGTGAAGAAACTGTACTTTCGGGTATGTGGGGCAAAACCATGGATAATGGTTTTATCACTGTAGGCGTTGAATATTCAGAACAAAAATCTCAATCTTTATCTGGTAACCCTTTTGTTAAAGGGTGTGAAGAGCGTATTTGGGAAGCTGAAGATGGCAGTATCGTAACGAGAAACAGTGGCTATGGTCCTGTGGCGAGTGGTGAAGATTCATGTGATATTTTCCCTCTAACAAATCGTATTAGCGTACCTTCTTTCTTTGGTAGTGTTTATTACACTCCTAACTTTACAAACACTGGTATTCCAAACTTCAGCGAATCAACTGTACCATCAAGTCTTGAAGGATTTTTACCTTCATGGGTAGCTGGCGATTTCGATGGCGATGGTATTAATGATGGTGTCTTTGTTGATGGTAACGGAGATGGTTTCCGTGACGTTGATTTCCAAGACCCTCTATACGCTTTCCAACAATCTGATTACTACAAAAGTGGTGATTACAGAAGTAAAAATGAACGTATTTCACTAATGCTTAATGGTGAATATAACTTCCAAGATGATAACGATACAACTTTCTACTACGAAGGTTTATATGCGAGTCGTAAATCTCCAATTTTTAGCCCTGGTGCACAAATATTTCAACAAGTAGCGGCATCAAACCCATATAACCCTTGTGGTACAAACGGTATTGACTGTTTTGGCGTGTTAGGTGTGGGCCCTGGTGGACCTGAGGCCGTTCAGCCAATCATCAATATCCGTGGTGACCGTGATCAAACTGAGGTTGAAGTATCACAATATCGTTTAGTTACCGGTGTTACTGGTAATCTAGGTATGTTCGAAAACATTGGTTTAGACAATTGGTACTACGACGCGTCTGTATCGTACAGCGCATCTAAAGGTACTGACCACCGTGTTGGTATTGATGAAGAACGCTTAATTAACTCATTAGAAACCGCTGTTCTTAATGATGATGGTACTGTTACCTGTGGTACCGGTTCTGATGGATGTGTTCCTGTTAATTTATTTGCAGACAGTATTTACCAAGAAGGTGGCGGTACGCTTTCACCTGAAGAAGCGGCCTATTTATTTATTGACCGCGACATCGAAACTAAAGTAAACCAGTTTGTTTTTAATGCATTCATGGGTGGTGACTTCTTCGCACTACCATGGAATAACGAAACTGTTGCAGGTATCGTTGGTATTGAATATCGTCGTGATGAGATTGAATCAAATCCTAATGCAGCAGCATCACAAGGCTTACTATGGGGCTACTTTGCTGACCAAGGCGCTGATGGTTCTCGTAATCTAAAAGAAATATTTACAGAAGTTGACTTCCCTTTACTTAAAGGAGTTAAAGGTGCTGAAGAACTTACATTTACAGCTTCTGGCCGTGTTTCTGAGGAATCTTTCTACGATGCTGAATCAACTTATAGTCTTAAAACTATCTACCGTCCTGTTGATTGGTTTACTCTTCGTGCTACAAAAGGTACTTCTTATAGAGCGCCAAACTTACGTGAACGTTTCTTAAACGGTACGTCTGGTTTTAATACAGTTGCCGATCCATGTGTTGTTCCGGAAGATGCTCGTAATATTGACCCATTGAACCCAGGTTCAGCAGCTACATATAATGCAGCTGAAGAAACACGCGATACAGCGGTATTAAACGCTTGTCAAGCATCAGGTATTGATCCAACTACTCTTGGTTTAGGTCAAGGTGGGACTGATTCATATACTGGAACTTATAGCGCTGAGATTGAAACTGGCGGTACAACTGAGCTTAGTGCTGAAACATCAGTGGCTAAAACATACGGTTTTATCTTTGAACAACCGTTCACTGATGCATTTGATTTAACAATGTCATTAACTCGTTTTGATATTGAAGTAACAAATAGTATTGCAGAGCCAAGTGCTTTCTACAGTATTGGTCAGTGTTATTCTGCTGATGGTAATGATGCTTTTTGTAGCCGTATCGGCCGTGACGAAAATGGTCAAATTGATTTAGTTGATGCTAGCTTTATCAATATTGGTTTAATCTCTTCTAAAGGTTTTGATTACAATATCTACTTTGAAACAGATACGGTAATTGCAGAAGAAAACTTAGGTATTACACTAGACCTTCAAGCCACGCGCATGACAGAGCAAGTTTTTGATGTACTTGGTACTATTGATGACAATATGGGTGAGCCAGATTCACCAGAATGGCGCGGTACAGCACGCTTACAACTTAAATATTCTGATTTTAGGTTTAACTGGGAAACACGTTTCATCGGTAAAGGTCGTGAAGATGAAGATGATTTAGGTGAATTCGAAGAAGGTACTGCAGGTTGTCGTGGTTTAACTGACGCAAATGGTGCTCCACTTAAATGTCGCCCTGTTGGTTTCACTGATGACTACTTTGTACATAACATCGGTATGACTTGGTCTAACGATGCTTATAAAGTGAACTTTGGTGTACGTAACGTATTTAATGAAGCTCCACCAAAAGTAGACCCAAATGGTTCTTTCTCAAATACTAACATCCCTCTAGGTGTTGGTTATGATACTTCAGGACGTAGCCCATACATCAGTTTTACAGCTTCTTTTTAATTAGAATTGGCTGAGTATATATTCAATCCAGATGGCCTAAAATTTTAGGCCATTTTTTTTGAGGGAATAAAAAATGAAACTTAAAAAAAGAATGTTAGTAGGATTTACCTTACTAAGCCTATCTTCTTTCGCTAATAGCGAAACTGAAGATGCGACACAAGTGAGCAGTATCGATGCTTTCTCAATGTCATCTGCTATTCGTAGTGTTGTAGCATCACCTGATGGTAAGAAGCTTGCTATTTTAAGAGCGACTACCAAAAATGGTGACTATATAATTGAGATAAGAGATCCAAATAACCTAGAAGCAGACCCCGTAAGGTTGGGCGCTGATAAAATGCTGATATCTTCCATCGTATGGTTAAACGATGAAAAAATAGGCGTTATGTTTAGACAAATACTAGAAGATGGAAGTCGCAAATACTGGGTTAATAAGTTTGCAATAACTGATGCAGATGGTAAAGGCGACTGGTTATTACCATTTAAGAAAAAGCGAAATGTTCAATTTAATATAATAAATATACTTCCAGACAAAAAAGATGAAGTACTTGTAGAAGTTGATATTAATAATAACTACATTCCAGATGTAGTGAGATTTAATATTAACACTGGACGAAGCGTTACTGTAATGCGCGGAAATGAAAAAGTATCAGGCTCGTTTGTTTCTGACTACGATGGTGAAATAAGAATAGCCCAAGGTTGGAATAAATCTGATAACGCAATCGATTATTATGCCCGAGATAAAGGCAATGATGATTGGAAAGTAATTAAGCAAGTTAGTCCTAAAAAGCGTGAAAACTTTGAGATATTAGGATTTGCAAAAGGTAATCCTAACGAAGTTTATGTTAACGCCAACTTAGGCGAAAATACGACTGGCATTTATATTTACAATATTAAAACAGGTCAGTATTCTGAACGTCAATTTGGTCTTAAATCTGTAGATACAGACGGTGTTATACTTGATACCGACGGCACTTTACAAGGCTTTCGCTATACAACCAAGCAGCCTAAGTTTTATTTCACAGACCCAAACCTTCAAGCACTTAACGAATCTGTTGCTTCTTTATTTAAAGATAAGTTTGTACAAATCATTAGTAGCTCTGATAACGATAACGTATTAGTGGTGAGAGTATCTGCTGACGATAACCCAGGCAGCTATTACATTGTTACTAATAAGCAGAAGCTGACTAAAATTGGTGACCGACTTCCGTTTATTGATAAAAGTAAATTAGGATCCGTTAAATATATCTCTTATAAAGCAAGAGATGGACGCAAAATAAAAGCGTATGTAACCATCCCTGCGACTAAAGGTCCTTACCCTGCGATAGTACTTCCTCACGGTGGTCCTTGGGTGCGTGACTCTGTTGTATTTGATGACTGGGCGCAGTTACTTGCCTATCATGGTTACGTAGTTATTCAACCAAACTATCGTGGATCTACGGGGTACGGTCTGGAGCATTGGATAGCCGGTGATAATAACTGGGGCTTGAAAAAACAAGATGATTTAGACGACGCGGCACAATATTTAATAGATAAAGGCTTAGCAACAAAAGATAAGCTTGCTTTATTTGGTTGGAGTTATGGCGGTTATGCTGCATTTGCTGCATCTATGCGTGAAAACAACATATATAAATGTGTTGTTGCCGGTGCAGGGGTAAGTGATTTAAGCCGTATTAATGCAACTCTTAACGAAAATCGCTTTTTAAGTATTTTACAACGCCCTACGATTACAGGTGTCTCTCCTGTAGAGCAAGTAGATAAAGTAAATATTCCTATACTAGTTGTGCATGGTGATATCGACAGTCGTGTTCCAGTAAAACACAGTAGAGACTTCGTATCTGAGCTTGAGAAGTACAAAAAAGACTTTAAATATATTGAGCTTGAAGATGCTGATCACTTTTCTGATACGCTTTTCTACGATCATAAAAAAGAATTTTATACCGAGTTGTTATCATGGTTTGATAATAAGTGTGGTCTCAAATAATGTAACTAAAAAGTGACACTCATTTTATTTGAAGAGCATTCTTTTGTTTTAATATTAAGTGAGTACATAACAAAAAGGCTTCTAAATTTATTTAGAAGCCTTTTTTAATAACTACAGCATTTTATACCAATCCGCAATAATACTTAATCATTTTGCGGGGCTAAACGTGTCGCTAACTGCGTTAAAAAAATCTCATTTACGACTGCATGGATGCAGAAGGTAGAGCAATGCAGGAGCAATTGCCGAGAACAACTAAATAGCGAATTTTTTGCCTAGCTAACAACACGTTTTTCCTGCCTCAAAATAGCTCACTTAATTAAGCGAATTGGTATTATATATTAGTCTTTAAGCGATTCGGCAACCACAGGGTAATAATCCCAAACTTGTTTATCACTGAGTGAGCGTACAAGCTTGATGTATTCTGCGTGTGTCCAAGCTAGAGGTGTTGCTGAGTTTGTGCCCTCGCCTAATTCATAACCTGCTTTATTTACGCCAACGCCATCCCATACTTGCTCAGGTAGCATCATGCCGCTATTAGCAAATTGCTCTAGCCCTTTTACGTAACTATTTTTAATGTCCGCTTGTTTTGCATCATCTAGCGTATTATTTGCGTTTGCGGCCGCTATTTCATAGTGTCCGCGTTCACCTGTAAAAAATGGCCATACACGACCACGTTGGCCTGGCGTGTTGCTCCTGCTTTCGGCGTAATTAGTACCTGTGGTTTCATCTTCGCCGTAACCGTCGTTGCCATAACGGCGATAGCCTGCAAATGTGCCGCTACCATCGGTAAAGTTAAAGCTGTATTTAACTTGTAAGTTATCTTCAAGCGTTTCGTCGTCATACTCAGGTAGGGTTTTAACTATACTTGAATCGTTGGCACTTCTTACTCCATAGCGGACTAATTCTAAAAAACCACCATCTAAAATCTGCTTTTTGTTAAAACCTTCACGGCCATTGTTGGCGTTAATTTTAGTATTAGAGTTAGCGTCGGTGTCTTGACCTATACGAATAAAATACTCGCCATCGGTGCTATCACCTTTTAAATTACCTTCGGTGGTAAACATTTGCGATTCTATATCATTGTTGTACTTTTTAGCCGTTGCTAAATAACGATCTGCATTTTGAGTATCACCGCTGAGTGTTGCTATGTCACTGGCTGTTATAAGGCCAGCAACAACGGCAGCCGTTGTAGAGGGAGAATAACCACTTTGCTCTTCCCAGCGCTCTTGCTGTGTAGCAGGTGGAGTGATTTGCATGTCGTTCCATAAAATTTTAGCTCTTCCGCCATCAACTAAAAAGTCAGCTGCCGGTTTTAGCATGCGTGCGTACCAATCTTTAAGTTCGTTATCACTTAGTACGTTTGCTTGATGTAACTTCCACGCAAGCATAATCGGCATAGCCGTTTGATCTAGCTGTACCCCTACCCATTCAAGTTCACCGTCAACATGTGTTTTTTGTAAAAACCATCCTGTATCACCATTGTTACCGGGGGTTTTGCTAGTAACTTGTACTTTTTCAAGGTATTCGAAGGCCGTTTTTGCAGTCGCTGTATCGCCTAAGGCCATAAATGCCATAGCTACTTGATAAAAATCACGTACCCATACCGCTTTGTAACCAGTCGAACCCTCTTTGGCTGAAACAGTTTCACCCCAAGGATTAGAAAGTGAGGCAATGAGCGCACCCGCATTAGTTTTGTCTTCTTGCGCTTTTAGTACCATTGCACTGGTATAAAGTAGCTTACCGTCATCGGCTGTTTGCTTAACCATTGTATTTAATGGCTCAAGGCTTTGTAAATAATCTTCCCAGCCTAGCGCTTCACCTTTACCGTTGTAGGCATCAAGCACATTTTGATAACCTTTAGATAAGCTCTGTGCACCTTGTTGCTGGCTTTGCTGCTGCGTTTTACCAAAGCTTAGTGCTAAATCAAATGTGGTATTACTATCGATATTACCAAGCTCTGCCAGCAGAGTGACGTTACCGGCCTTATCGCCAGTGTTTGAATATTGTTTGCTTAGTGTGTTTTGTTTTTTAAGTGAGGTGATGCCATCGCTCACACCTGTAAAGCCTACACTTTGCATTTTGAATGGCGTAGATGATTGCAACGTTAAAAAATTATCATCTTCCCATGCTACTAAGCCTTGCTCAGTGGTTTTTGCAAAATCACCTAAGCCGTTGTTGTTTATATAAGGGTTAACAGCAACATACGCTTTCACGCCTTTAAGTGATGTATTAAAAATACTGCGTACAAACAATGTTTGTCCGTCAGGGTCGGTGAATATGTGTTTTTCGAGGGTAAAACGCCCTTTCTTATCTGTACTTGTTACTTTGTAAGCAAGCGATAGTGGTCTGCCTTTATCGTCTTTATGTAAGTAATCAATTGTAACGTCTAAGTCGTCAGCTTCAGTGACTGTAAAATCTTTACCGGTTACTACAAACTGCATATCTTTAATTTGAGCTTGGTGAATGAGTCCAAACATAGTTTCGGTGATCATACCTTTGGCAATTGAAAACCATACTTTTGATACTTCACCTGTCGCAGCATTGTTATTATATTGGCCGTTTTGGTATTGCTCAAAAGAAGTACCAATTCCGGTTTTACCCGCGTAAGCCCAATATGGTTCAGCACCTGGTGCTCCTGGTGCACCTGGTGCGCCAGGAGCTGCTGAAACTGTAGCGTCAATATTTTCGTTATTCGTATTTTGTGCACCACAGGCTGTTAAGCCCAAAGTTAAAAGAGCGGTAGTAATAAGGTTATATTTTTTCATTGTGTGACCCTTAGTTTGAATTTTTAACGCGCATTACAGCAATCGCAGCAACAACGAATGATGCAGCACCAATTAATAATGCGTAAATAGGCTGGTTAGAAAATACGTGGCGTAAAATAAGCCCTAAAATACTAGCGGCAAGCAATTGCGGTATAACAATAAAGAAGTTAAAAATCCCCATATACACGCCCATTTTATTACTCGGTAGTGCATTACTTAACATTGCATAAGGAAGTGATAAAATAGAAGCCCATGCAAAACCAACGCCTATCATTGGAATAAGAAGCATTTTTGGGTCTGTTATAAACATAAAGCTCGCAAGGCCCAATGCACCTAGTAGTAAGTTAAAGCAATGTGCGCCTTTTAAGCCCATCTTTTTAACTAAGAATGGAATACACATAGCGGCAATAGCCGCAAAGCCATTGTAAGCTGCAAATAAAATGCCGACCCAATCAGCCCCATCGTTAAAGGCTTTACTTGTTGCATCACTGCTGCCGTAATGAAAGCTTGTTACTGCGGCTGTGGTGTATATCCACATAGCAAATAACGTAAACCAGCTAAAAAACTGCACCCAAGCAAGCTGCTTCATTGCCTCTGGCATGGTAAATACATCTTGTACTACTTGGTAAAAACCGCCTTGTATTTTGTTAGCAGCCTTTAATGCGCTTGCTATCCACTGCACAATACCAAACGCTAGTAAGCCACCAGCAAGTAGGTATAACTCTTTTTCAAGCGATAAACCCATTACTAATGCAAGGGTTGCTAAACCTAGCACCACAAAAATAATGGCACCTTTATTAAAGTTGATATCTACTAATGCGGTGTTAGTCGGTTTGGCAGTGTGGTTTTCAAAAGCAGCTAATTGCTCAGGGCTATATTCTTTGGTTCGCATAACTGTCCAAAGAACTGCGACTAGCAATACGACCCCACCCCAATAAAATGAATATTTAACAGACTCAGGTATTTCTCCTGCAGCAGCGGTATTACTAACATCAAACCAATTAGTCATCATCCATGGTAGCGCTGAGGCTAATACCGCACCAATACCAATAAAAAAGCTTTGTAAGCCGTAGCCTGTAGCACGTTGCTTTTCTGGCAAGTTATCGCCTACAAGTGCTCTGAAAGGTTCCATAGTAACGTTGATTGACGCATCCATAATCCACAACATACCTGCAGCAATCCAAAGGGTTGGTGAATGCGGCATGATAAAGAGTGAGATAGTAGTAAGTACCGCCCCTATGAAAAAAAATGGACGACGACGACCAAAACGTCCCCATGTTTTATCACTCCAATAACCAATTATTGGTTGCACTATTAAACCCGTTAAAGGTGCTGCAACCCATAAAATAGGAATATCATCAACTTGTGCGCCTAGGGTTTGAAAAATACGGCTCACATTGCCGTTTTGTAGTGCAAAACCAAATTGAATACCTAAAAAGCCAAAGCACATATTCCATATTTGCCAAAAACTTAGATTTGGTTTGTTGCTGTCATAATTATTATTTTGATTATTCATGATTAGCCTTATTAGTTAAAACTGCGCTGCTAAATGCATCTAGCGAAAGCATAAGCTTTGTAACTTCTTTGTCAGTGATAATCTTTACCGTGTTTTGTTCAAGTAAGTCGTGTAGCGGTTTATTTCGCTCAAAGGTATTTGCTTGCTCTGGTGTTAAATTAATTAATACCGTTTGTGGCTCCTCACTAAAATTACTAAAAACATAAACAGATTGCTGTCCCAGCGAGCGTACAAAACCAACAACGCGTTCGCTATTGCTAAGTAAAAGCTCTGACATGGTTCCACCTACAACAGCGGGTAAACGATTAAGAGCCATTATTGATTTATAATAATCACGAAGTGATGCTTGCTCGCTCGATAAGTTAGCGCCGTCGAATTTTCCGTTGTTCATCCATGCTTGATGCGCTGGTACACCAATATAGTCAAAAATGCTGGTGCGAGTAGATGTGCCAAAACCTGCGTTTTCAGATCCGTCCTCCCCCACATCTTGGGCAAAATATAATAAAGTAGGTGCGCGACTCATTAAGCTAGAAACGACCATTGCTGGTTTCCCCCAGCGTGCATCACCTGCAAAATCAGGGCTAGCAATGCGTTGTTCGTCGTGATTTTCTAAAAAGTGCAGCATGTGCGCTTCAATATCAGCCACTTGGCTTTGAGCTGCAAAAATAGTATTAGCAGCTTGCTTACCCTGCATAATGGCTTTTAATGTGTCGTAAAAGCCGATTTTGTCATACAAGTAATCCATTTTTCCTTGCTGAATATACGCTCTGTACATTTGTGGGTTGTAAACTTCAGCCAATAAAAACGCATCGGGCTTTTGCATTTTTATTGATGAATTTAAAAAACTCCAAAATTCAACCGGCACCATTTCGGCCATATCGTACCTAAAACCATCAACGCCTTTATCAAGCCAGTAAAGAGTGATATCTCTAAATTTATACCAGCTATTAAGCAGCTCCTTATTTTGCCAAAACGCATAATGAGCGCGATAATCTTGGTTTTCTAGCTCTTTAGGTAATGTAGGAAAATCATAGCTGCCATCAGGCTTAACGCCATAATTCACTCTTACGGTTTCGTACCAATCGTTAATATCTGGCTTGGGTGCACGCGCACCATTCCCCGTCCATTTCGCTGGCGTTTCATCAAAAAAACCGTCAGCTAAAGGGTGAGTATTACCCCCTAAAACTGTATAGCTTTGTGATGTTGGAACCTGAAAAGACTGCCCTGGTACATAATAAAAGTTGTTATTTTTATCGTACTCTTTACTTTTATCATCCTGCTCACCAAAGTCTTTTACTCCTTTGGGTTTTGCTACTGATTTATAATCACGCGCAACATGGTTAGGGACAATATCAATAACCACTTTCATACCATGTTGATGAGTGCGCTCAATCAGATCACTAAACTCACCCAACCTATTAGTCACATTTATGGCTAAATCGGGGTTAACGTCGTAGTAATCTTTGATTGCATAAGGTGAACCTGCACGGCCTTTTACTACATCCGGATCGTCTTGGCTAATGCCGTACTGTGTATAGTCGCCCACTAACGCATGGTGCAAAACACCGGTATACCAAACATGGGTCGTCCCTAGCTCTTTAATGCCAGCTAATGCAGCATCGTTAAAGTCAGCAAATTTGCCTACACCATTTTGCTCTTTTGTACCCCAAGGTACATTTGCGGTTTGTGTGTTACCAAATAAACGTGTAAACACTTGGTATACAACAGGCTTTGTTAACTCATTTTGCGCCTGTTTAGGCATTTGCTGCGGTTCGGTTTTATTATTATCTGAGCAGGCACTTGTTATAAGTGCGCTACACAGTAATGCGGGTACATAAACTGATTTTTTCATTGTGTGTCTTTTTGTCAGTAGTGTTATAGCTTTATACTAAAGATAACTGCAGCAAGCATACAGTTGCTGCATACGTATTCACTTAAACATTCACGGCGTATTAATCACTAATACCGTGGCAGCCATTGGCTTTAAGTCAATACTGTTAGTTAGTTTAAAAGTGTGTTGTGTGAATAATGCCTGCGCATTGGCATTTTTTGGTATAACTTCTTGCATGTAATCAAGATTATGCTTTTGTGTTACTTTGTTTTTATTCATAAAAACTAATACAGTTTGCGTATCACTAACGCGAGCATAACTATAAACACCATTTTGCGGACTAAAATGAACGAGCTTACCCTTTGCAAGCGCAGGGCTATGCTTTCTAAAGTTAAGTAGCGTGCTAATGGTCTTGTGCATATCGCGCTGCTCTTCGCTTAAACCAGCACCTGTAAACGCATTAGTTTTTTGACTTTTGAACCCACCAGGAAAATCAATTCGTATATCACCATGATCTTTACTCGGCGTGTTATCTAATATTACTTCCGTTCCGTAATACATTTGAGCAATGCCGCGCGTTGTTAAAAATAACGTCATCGCCATTTTAGTTTTAGCTAAGTCTTGCCCAAGCTCTGTATATACTCGGCTCATATCGTGATTATCAGCAAACACCATAATGTTATTGGTATCTGGGTATAAAAAATCGTTAGCTAATGATTGATATACTTTAACCCAGCCTGTACTCCAGCTTTCATCTTCATTTAAAGCTTGAATTACCGCTTCTTGTAGTGAAAAGTCCATTACACTGGGTAAGCTTGATGTGTACCCATCTTTATTTACTTTGCCGCGTTGCCAATACGACGCTATTGCAGGGTTTGAAGTCCACTCCTCACCAACAATATTAAAGTGTGGGTATTCATCCATAATGGCTTTTGTCCAATCACTTAAAAACGCTTTATCTGAATAAGAATAGGTATCTACACGAATACCGCTTAAATCGGCGTATTCAATCCACCAAATAGCGTTTTGAATTAAATACTCATTTAATAATGGTTGGCGCTGATTTAAATCTGGCATGCTAGCGACAAACCAACCATCGCTAAACTGGCGTTTATCGTAGTTACTTGCGTGTGGATCTTGAATTGTTTGGCGCGCATGGCTTGTGGCATTTTTGCCATTTTCAAACTGCCCATTAAAGTTAATCCAATCTTGAGTTGGTTTATCCTTCATCCACGGGTGCTCAGCACCAAAGTGATTAAGCACCATATCCATAACAAGCCCAATGCCCTGCTCTTTAGCCTTTATTGATAACGTTTTGTATAGGTTATTCGATCCCATTCGCGGATCAACGTTGTAAAAGTCTGTAATCGCGTAACCATGATAAGAGTAATCTGGCATGTTGTTTTCAAGCACTGGAGTAAGCCAAAGTTGTGTTACACCTAAATTATTTAAATACGGTAATGCGTTAATAACACCTTGAATATCCCCTCCATGTCGCCCGCCTTTAAAGCCTGGATTTGCAGCTTCTAGCATGCTTTTAACGGTGTCATTTGTGGAGTCGCCATTTACAAAGCGATCTGGGTTAATTAAATATAAAGCATCTGCACTTGTGAAACCTTGGCGTTGCGCGCTATTTTTATCTCGAGTAAATAAAGGAAACTCAAAGCTATGCGCTGTATTAGTGCTGTTAAACTTGAGCGTTCCTGCTTTGGCGTTATCGCTAATATTTAAATGAAGGAAAGCATAATTAGGGTTGTCGGTACGTGTTACGTTATTAAGTTCAACCCCTTTATACTTATCTAATTTAAATTCTTCGTTAGCTATATTTTGCTCATGCACGAGTACTGTAATGTTATTTTTATTCATGCCTACCCACCAATTGGCAGGCTCTACATTAAGTGCATAACTAAAGCTTGGTAAGCTACATGCGCTTACTAGTAAAAGTGTGTTTAAAAATCGCATTGTTATACCTTTTTAATGCTGGCTAAAAAATTCTGGTGAGTTGGTAACTGCGTTACAGTTGAGCTGATCAACGTTTTTAAAGTAGAGAATAAATCGCTCAGTTGATCATCACTTAGTGAATCAACAATACTGTTATAGTCACCAGGGATAAGCCCTTGCCCTATCATGACTTGCTGCCAAGCAACTTCGGCGAATAGTTCATCATCTTCACGTATTACTTTGCCTGTGTGTTTAAATAAATTCAGTTTATGGGTAAGGGAATTTGGTATATCCATTTGCCTACATTGACGCCAAAACGGGGAGTCTTCTCGCTCGGTGAGTTTGTAATGTAAAATAATAAAATCACGTATGTGCTCTATTTCAATTACGCTTTGTTTATTAAACTCAGTTACTATCGCATCGCTAATGCCATTGTGAGGAAATAGCTTAATTAAGCGTGTAACCGCAGTTTGAATTAAATGAATACTGGTTGACTCAAGCGGTTCTAAAAACCCACTTGATAAACCAACCGCAACCACGTTTTTATGCCACTGCTTTAAGCGTCGACCTGTTTTGAATTTTATAACGCGTGGCTCTGTAATTGGCTCAGCGGGTAATTTTTGAAGAAGCAGCTGTTTAGCATCATCGTCTGATAAATATCGGCTACAATAAACAAGGCCATTACCAATACGGTTTTGCAGCGGTATTTGCCATTGCCAGCCTGCACTATGTGCAATGGAGCGCGTATAAGGCTTTAGCTCATTGGTACTTTGTGTTTGAACGGCCACAGCACTATCACAGGGTAAGTAATGAGACCAATCAATAAACCCTGTATTAAGTGTTTGCTCAATTAACAAGGCACGCAGCCCTGTGCAATCTATAAATAAATCACCACTAATTTGACTATCGTTATCAAGTGCTAGGCTTTTAATATTGCCTGTATAGCATTGTTCAACATGGTCTATTTTTGCATCTATATGTTTAACACCGCGCGATATAGCCAACTTTTTTAAATATTCGGCGTAAAGTGTGGCATCAAAATGGTACGCGTAACTCAGCCCAGGTAGTTGGGTATTAGGAATTGTATTGAGTGGCGCAAATTTATGCTGTTTAGCAGCTTGGTAATTGAGTGAAAAATCCCATAGCTCGTCTTCGCAACCCGTAACTTGGCCTTTTAACCAAAAGTTATAAAAATCACAAAAAGGAAAGTCTTTACCAAACGAGCCAAACGCATGCATATAACTATGCTTTGGCATTTTCCAGTTTTCAAACTCAATACCTAATTTTATTGAAGCATTAGTGGCATTAATAAAATCTTGCTCGTTTATACCCAGCGCGTTATTAAGTTGAATAATAGGCGGAATTGTTGCTTCGCCAACCCCCACCGACCCAATAGACGATGATTCTATTAGTGTGATATTAATTACCTTACCTAACACTTTATTAAGCAGTGCTGCTGTTATCCATCCTGCGGTACCACCGCCTGCAATTACCACGTGTTTTATTGATTTCATATTATTATCCACGTTTTATTAAATTTAAGTACGGTTAAAAAGTTAGGTAAACTAGCTATAAAAAAGCCCCTGTAACACAAATTACAAGGGCTTCTACACACAGTTTTTATTATAGCTTGTAGCTAAAGCCTAACAAGTAAGTACGACCGTAATCTTGGTAATCACGTACTTGAAGTGCATTGTCGCCTGAAAGCGACGTAAACGGTTCTTCTGTCAAGTTTTGTACTTGGAACTGAATTGATAAACCTTCAAGGCTTTCAATACCCGCTTCACTAAAGTCGTAACCCGCTTGAACATCCCAAATAGTTTCACCTAAAATATCAACTTGTTCAGTGTTAAAACCTAAACCATATACATCACCTTTAAAGGCACTGCGTTTGCGCATACTGGTACGTAATTGCATACCATGCATTTCGTAGTAAACTGTTAAGCTTTGAATTTTATCCGAAAGACCTGGTAGCTCGTAATCGTTACCGTTTTGATCTTCAATATCAGACTCAATACCAGTATGGCTGGCAATTAAACCAAAACCTTCAAGAGATGGATGGAATATTTTAAATGGTAACGCCAGTGAAAGCTCGTAACCATATAAATCGCCACCGCCGCCATTTATTTTACCGCTGCCTGTACCTGATGATGTTGCAGGAGCTTCACCTGTTGAAGGGTCAGCTACGCCTGACATATCAATTGCATACGTGCCGTCAAAAATCCACTGAGTTAAATCTTTATAGAAAAACGCAGCAGAGAAGTAACCTTCATCGCTAAAGTAATTCTCGTAAGTAAAATCGTAGCCGGTTGCTTCTTTAGGTTCTAAATTTGGGTTACCACCCGATACAGACCAATAGTTGCCATTTTCATCAGGTGTTTGATTATATGAAGCATTAACTGATGAATTCATTTCATCTAAGCGTGCACGAGAAATTGTTTTAGCAGCACCAAAACGTATCGTTTGTTGCTCATCAATCGCAAGTGACAAGTTTAAGCTAGGTAATACGTGCGAGTAATCATGACTTATGTTTGTAGGTGATGTAACAACCACACCATCAACAGTACTAAATGCATTACCTTGTGATGATTGATCAGTTTGTACATAACGCACGCCCACGTTACCCGTTAATGCAAGGCCGCTTACTTCAGCATTAATATTAGCTTGAACAAATGCAGAAGTGATTTCTTCTTTTACAGTCCACGATTTAGTCGCATGACTTGTATTTGTTAAGCTCTCTGCAAGTAAGTCGTAATAACCATCATTAACTAAGCCATTTACGTCATAAGCAATCATGTCGCCCATGCCAATAAAGCCTAAATCAACACTTCCGTTGCGGTACTGTTCTGGCACGCTAAGCATGCCTGGGTTATCTAATGAGAAACTAGATAACGTCATGAAGTAACCTTCTGAATCTTTTGTTTTCTCACGTTCTTTGTAAGACATACCAAATTCAATAGAGCTTATGTACTCGTTTTCTAATACCTTTGAAGCGGCTATTTTTAATGTTGATAATTCATCTTCAATAGTAGGTGCATTTATAAAACCGTCTTGCGCTTGGTTTTCATATTCAGTACCAGTTAAACCGTATTTATCGTTAAGTGCAGAGCTTGCACCCCACGAAAGCGGGCCACCTAACTGAATTAAACCATAATCACTATAATCTAAATCATGTGAAAAAGTAGCCCCAGTGTTACCACCATTAAATGTGTAACCCAAGTTATCTGCCACACCGCGAGCATCGCCACGGCCAGTGCCTGAATAGCTTTCAACACTCCAGATTTTACGCTCTACTTGTGAATAACTTGCATCAAACTCTACTGACCAAGAATCGTCAATATCGTATTTAGTATTAAAACCAAAAGCTGTAAGTTCGGCTTCGCGTTCTTCATAGTCATTACGAACTACAACACGCTGACCTTGGGTTACAGCGCTTGTTATAAAGCCTGATGCTTCATCAACTACTACACTGTTTGAGTCGATACTACCTTGTCCCCACGCGAATGGAACTTCAATACCGCGTAAGATTTTTTCATCTGTAAAATCTACATATAACGCATCAAACGTCATACTTAGATTGTCTGTAGGTGCTGCTTCTAAAACAAGCATTGCCGAGTCACGCTCAAGCGTTGATGAACGCACGTAAGGTTTAGCACCACCTAAAATTGAATAATCGTTACCATTTTCATTGAACTCTGGGTAACCCCACGAGTTCCAACGTTTTTCTTGATTTGGTGAACTCATCGTATTTAAAGCAAATGCAACACCAATGGTATCGTCTGCAAACTGGTCAATGTATGAAATTGTACCTCGGTAACCGTCGTCGTTACCATCTGGGTTTAATTTATCAAAGCTGGTTTGCTCATACTGTCCATTTACTTGTACAACACGTTCGCCTTTACTTAAAGGGCGCACGGTTTGCATATTAATAACACCGGCAATGCCTTCAGCATCTATACTTGCATTTGGCGTTTTATAAACAGTTACACCGCTCATAATTTCTGATGGGTAAAGGTCAAATTCTACGCCGCGGTTATCACCAATAGATACCTGTTCACGACCATTAAATGTAGTACCACTTTCGTTTTCACCAAAACCACGAATAGAGACACGACTTGCTCGGCCGTCTAAGCGCTGCGCTGTTAAGCCAGGTAAACGCGCAATCGATTCAGCAATTGAAGAGTCTGGTAATTTGCCAATGTCTTCAGCCGATATAGATTCTACAACCTGTGTAGAGAAGCGTTTTGTGTTAATAGACTCAACCACACTGCCACGAAAGCCTTTAACTTCGATAACTTCTACATCATCTTTTTTTATTGTATCTTCTTGAGCAGCCTGTGTAGCAAAGCTTGATAAGCCTGCAGCTGTTAATGCCAAAGTTAATATACTTGGTTTGAACATAGACATAATGTTTTCCCGTTACCCATATTGTGATACCCGCGTTCAATGTTTAAGTGATAGTTAAACAAGGCGAGCTAATTTTGTTGTCAGGATGAATATTAACGCCAGATTTATTTTATTAACAACTTTATGCATACGTATTCAACAATTTCAATGTAGCCTAACATTAACATACATTACACACACATAACTTTAACCATATGATTTTATTAAAAATAAACAAAACAAAAAACACTGAAAGAGCATGACAGATTAAATCTATTTTGTAGAAAACTAATAGCCTTTCTACTTGAATGTAAACAAGATGAAATTAATTGGCACTGTTATATAACGTTTAAATAATTGCACATTTACTAAGTGTTAAATTGGTCAGACCATTTCTAGTAAAACCAAGGGTATATTTCCTTTATAGTACAAACTGTTAGGTTAAATTTAACTAAAAAATGAATGAATAACATAATTGGTAAACATTAAACACACAAAACGAACACCGCCAAAGAGGCGCTAAGCGCTTATTTTAAATAATTTTATTGCATTATTTTTAGTGCATACGTATGCAGACTTTTTACAGAATTACAGGCTTCACGTATGCTTTTTGAAAATAACGTGATTAATCGTAATCACAATAAAGAATAGTCTAAATACTGTGTGGAATGACGGAGAAAAGCATGACCCAAAAGCAGTGGTATAAAGGTGCGGTTATTTATCAAGTTTATCCGCGTAGCTTTCAAGATAGCAACAACGATGGTATTGGTGACTTAAAAGGGATTATTAATCGTATTGATTACATTAAAAGCTTAGGCGTTGATGCAATTTGGATTTCACCTTTTTTCAAATCGCCGATGAAAGACTTTGGCTACGATATTAGTGACTACCGTGACATTGACCCGCTTTTTGGTGATTTAAACGATTTTGATGAACTTATTAGCCAAGCCCACGATCGCAACATTAAAATTATAATTGACCAAGTACTAAGCCATACATCAGATCAACACCAATGGTTTACAGATAGCCGCGAAAATCAAAATAACGATAAAGCGGATTGGTATGTTTGGGCTGAAGCTAAAGATGACGGCACAGCACCTAATAATTGGCTGTCTATTTTTGGTGGTGGCGCGTGGCAGTGGGAACCTCGCCGTGGGCAATATTATTTGCATAACTTTTTAACCGAACAACCCGATTTAAACTTTCATAATCCTGACGTAAGACAAGCTGTACTTGATAACGTAGAGTTTTGGCTTAAAAAAGGCGTTGATGGCTTTAGATTAGATGCTATTAACTTTTGTTATCACGATGCACAACTTCGCGATAACCCAGCTAAACCAAAAGATAAGCGCCAGGGTCGTGGTTTTAGTGAAGATAACCCATACGCATTTCAGTATCATTACTACAACAACACTCAGCCAGAAAATATTGAGTTTATGCAAGACATTCGCACATTACTTAATAAATACCCAGGTACTGTATCGCTTGGCGAAATCTCATCAGAGGATTCATTGGCGACAATGGCGCAGTACACCCAAGGTGGCGATAAGCTGCACATGGGATATAGCTTTGAGCTCTTAACAAATGATTATTCAAGTGAATATATTAGAACTACGGTTCAAACTCTTGAACAACGTATGACTGAGGGTTGGCCGTGTTGGGCATTTAGCAACCATGATGTAGAGCGCGTAGCAAGTCGCTGGAGTGAAAATGGCGAAATAAACCCTCAGCAATGTAAAATGCTAACCGCCCTACTTGCTTCCCTTCGTGGCAGTGTATGTATGTACCAAGGTGAAGAATTAGGTTTAGGTGAGGCAAGTGTTGCCTTTGAAGACTTACAAGACCCATATGGCATAACATTTTGGCCTAATTTTAAAGGGCGTGATGGCTGTAGAACGCCAATGCCTTGGGAGCAAGCTGATTCACCTCATGCGGGTTTTAGTGACGTAAAACCTTGGCTACCTGTTGATGATGCACACAAACAGCAATCAGTCGCTGTGCAAACTAATGATAGCAACTCAATTTTAAACGCCTACCGTGAGTTTATGGCGTGGCGCAAGAGCCAAACTGTTTTACTTGAGGGTGATATTGAGTTTATTGAAACGCCTGAGCCTGTGCTTGCTTTTTATAGAACGCTTGGACCGCAAAAAATGCTGTGCATATTTAATCTAAACTCTCAACAAACAAGTATTGATATGCCAACATCAATCGTTAAAGAATACAATGAGCTTAGCCACCACAGCGCAAAATTAAGCCAAGACACACTTACGCTTGAGCCTTTCGCTTGCTTTTATGCAAAGTGTTAATGACATCAAGAATTACACTTAATATTACAGCTAAGTTCTAAACATAAAAAGCCCAAGTAAATTACTTGGGCTTTTTTGTGCATTTAATTTTTCTAATGACTTTGGGTTTTACTGTTTAAGTAGTCAGTTAAAGCAAATAAAACGCCTGACATTACAAACGTGACATGAATAGTCACTTTCCAAAGTAGCTCATCACTTGGATATGCGCCTGAGTTTATAAATACTTTTAATAACTCAACAGCAGAAATAGCGACTATCGCACTTATTAATTTCATCTTTAGACCTGAAAAACCAACCTTTCCCATCCAAGATGGTCTGTCTTCGTGATTATCAATATTAAGCTTAGAAACAAAGTTCTCGTAACCACTAAATGTAATGATCAGCAATAACCCCGCTAATAATGCTGTATCAACTAAAGTTAGAATACCGACAAGTAACTCTTGATTGGTTGCTGTAAATGTCGCAATACCCATTAAATAAAGCTGCTTAAAAAACTTTATTAACAACAGTACAACTGCAAATAGTAAACCCACAAAAAATGGGGCTAGTAGCCAACGCCCTTTAAAAATAAAAGATTCTAATGCATGCTCTACTTTATTAGCTTGGCGTGGTTTTTTATTAGGGGTGTGTGATGACATTGATTTGTCTTTTAATTAAAAAAGCGACCTTAGCTTATAAACCACTGCAACACAATGCTGCGAAATCCTGACAAGTAAATTACTCATCCTCACGATAAAAAAATTTCGTTATCTTTTATTTCGTTTTCGTTTAAAAATCAGTATACCAACAGAGTTGTTCTGGATTGGGCACTACTGGTTTAAACCTAATCTTAAACTGGGTAAATCAGTCATCACACCATTTTTTTAGGAATAAACGAATGAAAAAAGCATTGCTAGCATTAATCGTAGCTCCACTATTTGCAGTATCTGCGACTTACGCGGTAGCAGACGATGCGCCAACAGCTTCAGCCGAAATGGTAAAAGAATACACAGAAATGTGTGTTAACTGGGCTAAAGATGATGACGTAAGCAATGAAGAGCTAAATGCCTACGTATTAAAATGCGTAAATGATGAGCTTGAATCTGAAGGCTATAAAAAAGTATCTTCTGTTAAGATTTAATCATACCAATTGCATTAAATTAATGTTCTATTATACCGCTAAGAAAATAGCTCAATAGCAAGTGAAATAGCATGACATATAGTTGTTTTATATGAATGTTTTTTAACGCAGTGAGTGGGTTATTTAGTGCAATATAATGACCATTTTTTAATAAAATTGGTATCTCCAATACGCTTAGTTGAATGTACTGCTAATAAAGCCGTTGCGAAAACATTCAACTAAGCACAAAAAAACCGGAATAGACACAAGCTGTGCGTTCCGGTTTTTTTATGGTTTTTTAAAACCTATAAAAAGTTATGAATAAGCGATAACGTGCTTATTCATCTTCTTTTTTAGCTTTCGCTTTAGGCTTTGCTTTAGCTGGTGCCTTTTTTGCAGCAGCTTTCTTTTTAGGTGCTGCCTTTTTCTTCGCTTCTTCTGTCCATTTACCTGCTTCATAATGAGCAGTCCAGCCAGTAGCTTTACCGTCAACTTCAGTCATAACATACTGAGCTTTATTTTTACGGCTATAGCGTACAACAGCAAGATTACCATCAGGATCTTTAGCAGGTGCATCTGCTAAGTAATAAAACTTAGGCGAAATACGGTCTCTAAAGCGTTTTAACTCTTCTACTTTAGGTGCACGTGTTTCACGAGACTTAGGAAAAGTATTTGCAGCTAAAAATATACCCGCGGCGCCATCACGTAATACAAAATACGCATCTGACTTTTCACACTCTAACTCAGTAATGTGAACAGGATCTTCTTTTGGTGGAGCAGCTTCGCCACTTTTAAGTAGTTTACGTGTATTTTTACACTCGTCATTATTACAGCCAAAGTACTTACCAAAGCGACCAGATTTAAGCTCCATGTCAGAGCCACATTTATCACATTCGATAATTGGTCCGTCATAGCCTTTAATTTTAAAGGTACCTTCTTCAACTATATGCCCTTTACATGCTGGATTATTACCACACACATGTAATTTACGGGTTTCGTCAATTAGGTATGAATCCATTGCCGTTTCACAAATCGGGCAACGTTTCATCTGCATTAGCTTTTCAGTTTCTTCGTCTTCGACATCGGCTGCAACCGCTTCATCGCCCGACACTAAGTTCATTGTCGTTGTACAACGCTCTTTAGGTGGTAAGCTATAGCCAGTACACCCTAAGAAAACACCAGTTGATGCTGTGCGTATACCCATTTTTCGGCTACACGTAGGACATTCAATATCCGTTTCAACCATCTCGTTGAGACGCATACCGCCATTTTCTGGCTCATCTTTAGCGACAGTTAATTGCGTTGAAAAATCAGCATAAAATTTATCAAGAACTTCAGTCCATACTCGCTCGCCTTCAGCGATGTCATCTAAACGGCCTTCCATTTTTGCTGTAAAATCAAAATTCATTAAATCAGTGAAGTTTTCAACCAAACGATCGGTAACTATTTCACCCATTTTTTCAGCAAAGAAACGGCGATTTTCTACACGTACATAACCACGATCTTGAATCGTTGATATAATTGACGCATAAGTAGATGGACGACCAATACCGCGTTTTTCAAGCTCTTTTACTAAACTTGCTTCACTAAAGCGCGCTGGCGGTTTAGTAAAATGTTGCTTAGGATCAAGTTCGATTAAAGTAAGGACTTCACCTTCTTTAACAGCCGGTAGTGATTGATCTTCTTCGTTTTTCTTACGTATCGCAGGTTGTACTTTTGTCCAACCATCAAAGCGGAGCACACGGCCTTTCGCTTTAAGCTGGAAGTCGTTAGCTGCAACAGTTAGTGTTGTTAAATCGTATTCAGCAGGTACCATTTGGCACGCTACAAACTGACGCCAAATTAGCTCGTACAGTTTTTTAGCATCAGCATCTACACCTTCAACATGCCCAGATAACACGGTAACGCTTGAAGGACGTATTGCTTCATGCGCTTCTTGTGCATTACCTTTAGAGCTGTAGCTAATTGGATCTTTTGGTAAATATTTAGCACCAAACTCGTTTGTTACATACTCACGACACATTTCAACCGCGTCTTTTGAAAGATTAGTTGAATCGGTACGCATATACGTAATATAACCGCCTTCATACAAACGCTGAGCAAGCATCATGGTCTTTTTAACGCCATAACCTAAACGTGTACTTGCCGCTTGCTGCATGGTTGAAGTAATTAATGGCGCACTTGGGCGACTTTTACTTGGTTTTTCTTCAACGCTAATTACTTTATATTCTGCATTCTCAAGGCTTTTAACCGCTGCGCTAGCCTGAGCTTCATTTACAGGCTTAAATGGCTTTCCTGCTTGTTTGGCTACTTCTAAGCGTAACTCAGACTCAGTATTTTTAACGTCAGCGTGAATATCCCAAAATTCTTCTGGAATAAATGCTTTAATTTCACGTTCACGCTCTACTAATAAACGTACAGCAACAGACTGAACTCGTCCTGCAGAAAGTCCGCGGGCCACTTTAGCCCACAATAAAGGTGATACCATAAAGCCAACAACACGGTCTAAAAAGCGACGTGTTTGCTGAGCGTAAACCATATCAGTATTAAGCTCGCCAGGTGTTTCAAACGCTTGCTGTATTGCGTTTTTAGTAATTTCGTTAAAAACTACGCGCTTATATTTAGCAGGATCACCACCAATGATTTCTTGAAGGTGCCAAGCAATTGCTTCCCCTTCTCTATCCAAATCCGTTGCGAGATATATTTGGTCTGCATTTTCAGCCAGCTTTTGTAATTCTTGAACAACTTTTTCTTTACCAGGCAGTATTTCGTAATGCGGATCCCAGCCTTGGTTTGGGTCTATACCCATACGCGCGACTAAGTTTGTATAATCTCGTTGCTTTTTATACGCTGCTTTCTCTTCAGGTTCCATTTTACGAACTTCTGCTGGCGTTTTAGTTGCCGGCACTTTAGCTTTGCTCGAACCTGAAGTAGGTAAATCTCGTACATGCCCAATACTGGACTTTACGATGAAGTCATTACCTAAATATTTATTAATTGTTTTAGCCTTAGCAGGAGACTCTACAATTACTAGCGATTTGCCCATAGTTGCCTATTTCTAACCAAATATTGAAAATGTGTTTTGCCGACATAAGCGGCGCGAATATTTATAGGTATATCTACAAACACTAGTTGTTACAAGCTTTTAATACAAACTTTTCAGTATTTACTGAATAAACGAACAATTTTTGTCGTTAAATTAAACAAACTAGTGTTTTTAGATTAATTGATGTGGAATATATAGAACAGAAACAAAAATGCCAACCTAAAGGTTGGCATTTTTAAAATAAAGCCTTATTTACTATCGTAAATTTCGATTCCTTTGGAGACTGTTTTAGTGCCACCAGCCTGAGTAGTAAACTCAAATGTTATTGAAAGTACACCGTCAAATTTATCATTACCATCCGCTTCACGAGAAATACGAACATCTGAATACATTGGTTTATCCGTATTCGTACTTGGAATAATAGCGTTATTTTCGATAATAGATAAGTCGCCATTTGTAGAGGCTATAGATACAGTTGTACCCGCTGGTAGTGGATTACCAAACTCATCTGTGTAGTGAATACGAACTGTAATACCAGATAAGCCAACTTCCAATAGTTGAGGATCAGTTTCATCTGGATCCGTTTCATCATATTCAGGGTTATCTGCAAAAACATTTGATAAATCAACTGCTGATATATCACAACGCTCAGATACATCGGATGGCTCAAGTACTGCTGTAACTGAAACAGAGCAATCTGCTGGTACATAAACAGGATACGGTGCATCAAGAATATCCGTTGTTTTCAACACAGAAAAACGAACATATGGATTATCTCCAGACATAACCAATTCAATTTGTTTACGCACTTCAATTAGCTCTCGAGAACACTCACCTGCATTTTCAGCGGCTTCGCTACATAATAAGCCATTATATTTACCATCAGCAAAGTCATAAATACCGTCATTATCTAGGTCTCGCCATGTTTCATTATGACCACCTCGTGAAATTAACTCAGAACATTCATCCGTAGACGGGTCATAATTTGAAGCATCTGCATCACTACAGTTTGCTTTATCGAAGGCTGCATTTTCATTGTGATCTATAAATGCTTCAGGTAAATCGTAACTAGTATAATACTCACCAATATCAAACAAGCCATTGGTGCGTTTAACATCATCAGTGGTTTGCTCATCTACAAAGTTCTCTTGTCCTTTAGTGACAGCGAGAACACTTACACGTCCTCCCATAACAACGCCATCAGCATTATTTTTAGCGCGTGTAATACCATTTATACAAGGAGCTGCAATACCAAAATATGGGTCACAATTTATAATACCTGTTTTTGGATTAATACCTTCTGTAGTTGTTGCGTCCCCGTCAATATCGCCAATTCGGTTACCCCATTTGTAATCATAAAATGGACGGTCTCCTTGAGAGCGCCAGGTTACAATACAAGTAGCATCGTCAGTTTTACAAGTAACTTCATTGCTAGATGAGCCAATGACACCAGCTTCAGCTAAAATAGTTGCCTCTACACCGTCACCGTTATAATTATTAAATTGGTCACCAAAATATACCGTAATATCATTTAAAACACCGTTATAATTAAGTGAGTTAGTATTGAACGTATTTGGGCTTGCATCAAAACTGTTTTGGTCTGTTACGCCTGAAGCGAGCGTTAATTGAGCCGATACAGAACTTATCTGCTCGCTCAATGGTACTAAAGTAAGTGTTCCGTCTGGACAAATTTCATTGCTTGGTTCTGATGTACACAGTTCTACATCATCAACCCAACACGTTAAATCATCACCTTCAGGTAAATTATTAACATCTTCTTTAGAAATAAAACACGCTTTTACCACTAATGGACCAGGCACTATGCCAGATTCAACCGTTGTCTGAACAAAGCCTTCATTATTTGTATCACTTGTTCTAAGTGACAGTTTAGCTGCCCCCACTGAATCTGTTAACTTGAAATCAATACGTTGCTGCGTAGATGCAAGACCATCCGCATCTATTAGCTTAAATCTAACGATCGATTGAGTCGGGGCGCCGCCTTCACCTGGAGGTAATGCAATAAATGTTTCACTGACATCAACAAACTGTATTGATTGTACCGCTGATGTTTCCACAGGAATAATCGTAGTAGCAGTAAAGTTTTTACCGCCTGTCTCAACCGTGATATTAATATCATCGTCAATACTACAACCTGTAGCTCGGTATGTTGATGTTGCGATACCACTTGATGATTTTACTGATGCATCAATTACTGAGTCGCCGCTAATTACACACGTTGAGCTGAACTCAACATCTGTTGGAGTTAAGTATAAATTACCATCTTCATCTAAAAGTGTTACTTCAATAACTGTACTACCACCTGCTTTTAAAGGAATAACATTTCCTGAAGAATCTTTATTTAGCCCGTTATCAACCTCTAGGGTTAAATCAGCAATACCTACAGCAAAATTAGTTGAATTACTTTCACCTACAGACGTTACAGTAACAGTACCTGCGCCACCAGTATTACCAGGTTGCAATTTTAGTAAAGCAATACCAAAGTTATCAGTAAGGGCTGTCCCAGATGAAGGGAGAACAGAACCTAAATTTGTTGAAATATTAACTAGCGAATTTTTACTACCTTCACCACTTTGCTCATCAATGACTTCAACAAATAATTCACCTAGTTCTGATGAAGAGATAGTATTAGCTACCGTACAACCCGATGCTGCTTGTGTAGGGTCAAGTTTTACGCTAGAACGATTATCGTCCCAGCCTGCGTTACAGCCTGTTAAGAGCTTTACTGATATAGAGAATTGTGCCAGATCAACTGGTGCAGAATCACCTGATGAATAAAATACAGCTGTATTACTCACTTCTGTTGAGTTAGTAGGATTATAAGTTGCAACAACTTGACCTGCGCCTTTAAAACTACCACTAGAGAGAGTTACTTTTGCTTCACCCGCTGAGTTTGTAATTGCAGTTCCTAAGTCTGGCGTTATTTTACCTGTGAAGTTTGTAGTAAAAGTAACAAGCTGCTCGCTAAGTGCAACTCCATCATTTTTTAAAGTCGCTGTAACCGTGCCTAAGTTGTCAGTTGTAACCGGGTTTGTATCCGAATACTTAGCACCATTTTCATCGACAATATTTACTGTTAGAGTTGTTGACCCACTAACACCAGTATCATCACCCTGCCCACCGCTTGATTGAAAAGCAAAAGTACTTGTATAAGATTCACCATCGACTGAATAGGTAGCGGTTACTTCTCCAGCACCGGCTTGAGCACCGGCTGTAAGTTCAACCGTTGCAATACCATCGTTTTGAGTTAATGCACTTGATGGAGACAGTTCACCAATCTCATCTTCTAATGTAAACGTAATGCGCTTACCCGCAACAATTACACCGTCTTGAGTAAGAATTGCGCGTAAATCTAAAGAGGAGGTAGCGGTAACAGAATTTGACTCTATTGCGTCTGTTTGAGAATACCCCTTTAATGAAACCGAGTATGTAGCAGCCTCTGTAGTGGAATCACCATCACTTATAGAACCGTCTTTTTCAAGTGACCCACCGCCACCACAGGCTGTGAGTAAAAAACTTAGCAATGAAATGCCGAGCAGTCGCATTAAAGGCATGAACCTCTCCCTAGCGTTGTTATTATAATTAAAATTAATTTACACTTAATATTAACCTATAACTTAGTCTAAAATCACAGTTTTTTATTACTTTTTTGTGCAAAATATTTTTAAATAAATACTAACTTTTTCTGTAGTAAATATTTCCTTGCTGGTAGTCTATGGCAAATTTATAAAATGTAGATCAGGAAATATGTCAAAAATCCGTTCAATGAGTTTAACCACTCGCATCATGATTGGTATGGCGCTTGGGGTTACAGTAGGTTTTATATTTCAGGCTATATTAGCTGGTGAAGACGATTATCTAATACCACTTGGGTTATTCTCTTTGCCAATTAAAGCCTTTTTTGTTGATGGTATTTTCCATGTTGGTGGTCAAATATTCATTGCCAGCTTGAAAATGTTAGTTGTGCCTCTTGTTTTTGTATCGCTTGTTTGTGGTACCTGTAGCTTAAGTGACCCTAAAAAACTAGGCCGCCTAGGTGGTAAATCTATTGGTTTATATTTATTAACTACAGCTATTGCTATAACAGTGGCGATTACACTTGCCTTATTATTTAGCCCGGGTGAAGGTATAAGCTTGCCATCTAATGCAACCTACGATGCTAAAGAAGCACCTACCCTTGCACGTGTAATTATAGATATGTTTCCTACAAATCCTTTTGAAGCAATGGCCAAAGGCAATATGCTTCAAGTTATTGTGTTTGCACTTTTATTTGGTGTAGCAATGGCATTAAGTGGTAAAGCAGGAAAACGTGTTGCTACCGTATTTGAAGATTTAAACACTGTGATTTTAAAACTAGTTACGCTTTTAATGAATATTGCCCCTTATGGCGTGTTCTTTTTAATGGCAAAACTGTTTACAACAATTGAGCTTAACTTAATTGTGAGCTTAGCGAAGTACTTTGGCGTTGTAGTGCTTGCACTGTTATTACATGCTTTTGTAAACTACACATTGCTTTTAAAAATATTAACGGGCTTAAACCCGCTTATTTTCTTAGCAAAAATGAAGCACACATGCTTATTTGCATTTAGTACCTCGAGCTCAAGCGCAACTATGCCTATTACACTTGAAACTGCTACTAAAAAGTTAGGTGCTAATAACTCGGTTGCCTCATTTACTATCCCACTGGGTGCTACCATTAACATGGATGGCACTGCCATCATGCAAGGTGTGGCTACCGTGTTCATTGCACAAGTGTTTAGTGTCGATTTGACAATATCTGATTATTTAATGGTTATATTAACAGCAACACTTGCCTCTGTAGGTACAGCAGGCGTACCTGGTGTTGGTTTAATAATGCTGGCAATGGTACTTAACCAAGTTGGCTTACCTGTAGAAGGGATTGCAATTATTATCGGTGTAGATAGATTACTTGATATGACACGTACAGCAGTTAATGTAACCGGCGATTGTATGGTTACCTGTGTTGTTGCCAAGTCTGAAGGTGAGCTAGATGAGAGCATTTTTAACGACCCTAATGCAGCTAAAGACTTAGAAGATTATCATAAATCTATTGACTCATAAGCTACATTTATACAGCTATAAAAAAACCTTGATGCAATCCATCAAGGTTTTTTTCGAGTAAAAATAATTTAACTGAATCCTGAAAAAGATTCTAATCTAAGGATTTAACAACTTAAACTTAGAAAGTAAGTTTATTCCCACTTTATTTACACCACTACTCAAGCCAAGAGCTAGCTTATCGCTCAACCCTTTTTTAACTTTGTATTTAATCTTATAAATTTGGCGCTCATGTTGCTGCTCTAGCAATGCATCATCACTTGTTTTTATAACATCTACCAAGCCTTTATCAATTGCTTGAGTTGCAAACCAATGCTCACCTGTCGCAACTAAGTTTATATCTAAGCTTGGACGTTGAGTGCTTACAAACGTTTTAAATAAACCATGTGTTTGTTCAATTTCTTCACGAAATTTTTCACGGGCCTTATCTGTGTTTTCACCAAATAAAGTAAGTGTGCGTTTAAATTCACCTGCTGTTATTTGCTCAAATTCAACATCATTTTTCTTTAATATTTTATTAAAGTTAGGTATTTGAGCTATCACACCAATAGATCCAACTATTGCAAAAGGCGCTGCAAGTATCTCGTCCGCGACACACGCCATCATGTAACCACCACTTGCTGCCACTTTATCAATTGCAACACTTAGAGGAATACCCGCACTTTTAATACGCTGTAACTGAGATGCAGCAAGTCCGTAGCCATGTACAACACCGCCACCACTTTCTAAACGAATAAGTACTTTGTCTTTACTTGGATCGGCAATAGAGATAATAGCCGTTATTTCTTCTCGTAAGCTTTCTACTTCGTGAGCGTCCATACTACCCACAAAGTCAATTACATATAAACGAGGTTTAGGCTCATCTTTATCTGCTTTTTTACTCTTTGATTTAAGTTGTTTTTGATGCGCTTTAAGCTCTTTTTTACCCAACGTATTTTGTAAAAAACTTTCTTTAAGTTCAACTAGCTGCTCTGATATATCATCAATTTGTATTTCACCTTTTTTGGCCTTTGGCTTAACTGCAGCGCCAACTATTAGCATTAAAACAACTGCGATAGCGATAACAAAAGTAACTGTTTTAGCAAAAAACAAACCGTATTCGTATAAAAATTCCAACTGGTTTCTCCATTTATAAATTTCAGCTAATTTAGCATGCTTTAAAGCAAAAAAAAGCCACTTTTCAGTTAACACCGATCAGTTAAGGTATTTTTGATCGGTTGACCGATCTTTTGGTTGCTTCACAATACCCTTATCATCTTTTGATTATGAGGGTATTTTTATGCTTAGTCATTGGTTACTTGATACG
>NZ_JADYXC010000050.1:0-4203 GCF_015864505.1 Pseudoalteromonas sp. SWYJ118
ACGTACAGTTACCAGATGGCGTAGAAATGGTAATGCCTGGTGATAACATCAAGATGACAGTAACTCTAATCGCACCAATCGCGATGGATGAAGGTCTTCGTTTTGCTATCCGTGAAGGTGGTCGTACTGTAGGTGCTGGTGTTGTAGCAACTATCGTAGCGTAATTATTAGCCTAGCTAATTGTTACCAAAAAGCCCGAGCTTAGTCTCGGGCTTTTTAATGTCTAGAATAAAGTGTTATATGAAGGTGGCGGTAGGTGCTTTGTAGTAACGTTCAAAGCGTAATTATTAGCCTAGCTAATTGTTACCAAAAAGCCCGAGCTTAGTCTCGGGCTTTTTAATGTCTATAATAAAGTGTCATATGAAGGTGGCGCTCTTACTTTAGGCGTAGGTGCGTTGTAGTAACGTCCAAAGCGTAATTATTAGCCTAGCTAATTGTTATCAAAAAGCCCGAGCTTAGTCTCGGGCTTTTTAATGTCTAGAATAAAGTGTCATATGAAGGTGGCGCTCTTACTTTAGGCGTAGGTGCGTTGTAGTAACGTTCAAAGCGTAATTATTAGCCTAGCTAATTGTTACCAAAAAGCCCGAGCTTAGCCTCGGGCTTATTAATGTCTAGAATAAAATGTCATATGAAGGTGGCGCTCTTACTTTAGGCGTAGGTGCGTTGTAGTAACGTTCAGAGCGTAATTATTAGCCTAGCTAATTGTTACCAAAAAGCCTGAGCTTAGTCTCGGGCTTTTTAATGTCTAAAATAAAGAGTGATTTGAAGGTGAGGATTTCACATTAGACGAAGATGCTTGGTAACAACATTCAAAATATCATTATTGGTATTAATAAAAAACCCGAGCCTAGCCCGGGTTTTGATAAGTTATGAATATGCCATAATTGGCTGAAAACTATTCAATATTTTGGATCTGTTCTCTCATTTGTTCAATCAATACTTTTAACTCTACGGCGGCAGTAGTGATGTCACTATTGATAGACTTAGATGCTAGCGTGTTAGCTTCACGATTAAATTCTTGCATCATAAAATCTAGGCGGCGGCCACATGCGCCACCTTTTTTAAGGATTTTTTTAGTTTCTTTAACGTGAGACTTTAAACGATCTAATTCTTCAGCTACATCTTGTTTTTGAGCAAGATAAATAAGTTCTTGTTCAAGGCGTGACTCGTCAATGTTTGCTGTTAAGTCTTCTAGCTTTTGAGCCAGTTTTTCACGCTGCCACTTAGCAATCTCAGGCATATGCGTTTCTACAATTTCTACTTGCTCTAAAATCGCATCAAGGCGGATTGCTATCATTTCTTCAAGGTTTGCACCTTCATCGCCACGAGCTGATTTAAAATCTTCGATTACTTGATCAAGACCAGCAATTAGTGCTGTATTAACGCTATCCATATCAAGTTCTTCAGCTTCCATAACACCAGGCCAACGTAATATATCAACAGGATTAATGTCGCCATTACTTTGCTGTTGAACCCATTTAGCGCTATTTATAAGTTGCTCAGCAAGGGCTTGGTTAATTGATAGCTCACCAACATGGGCAGGATTTGCTACAAACTTTAAAAAAACCTCAACTTTACCGCGTTGTAAGTGTTTGCGTAAACGCTCACGAATAACTGGCTCCATGCCACGAAATTGCTCTGGTGCGCGAATAAATGTTTCAAGGTAACGCTGGTTCACTGAACGAACTTCCCAAGTGCCAGTTCCCCAATCGCCTTTTATTTCGCGACGCGCATAAGCTGTCATACTGTGGATCATGGATATTTTCCTAAATTTATAAATACAATATTACGATGATTATACCGTAACACCGCTTAAGCTCTAGGGAAAATTTAATACACTGAATATTTTGCATACAGCTATTTATTTAAATCAGCATGGTATCTATACCCACATACACTTATAATGTCGCAAATTCTGAATTAAGGGGATCGTCAATGCGTCCAAGCGAAAGAACACCTAATCAAATTAGACCTGTTACATTTACACGTAATTATACTTTGCATGCTGAAGGCTCAGTACTTGTTGAGTTTGGTAACACCAAAGTACTTTGTACAGCTACTGTCGAATCGGGCGTTCCTCGTTTCATGAAAGGTCAGGGTAAAGGTTGGATCAATGCTGAATACGGTATGTTACCGCGAGCAACGCATACGCGTAATGCTCGAGAAGCTGCACGTGGTAAGCAGGGCGGTCGTACTATGGAAATTCAACGTTTAATTGCACGTGCACTGCGTGCTGCTGTTGATTTAAAAGCACTTGGCGAAAACACAATCACCATTGACTGTGATGTAATCCAAGCAGATGGCGGTACACGTACTGCTTCTATAAGTGGTGCATGTGTTGCACTTGTTGATGCGCTAACGCACATGCGTGCAAAGGGTATGATTAATTCAAACCCACTTAAGCATATGATTGCAGCTATTTCAGTAGGTATATACAAAGGCCAAGCAATTAGCGATTTAGAATATATTGAAGATTCAGCAGCAGAAACTGATATGAATGTAATTTTAACCGAAACAGGTAAAATTATAGAAATTCAAGGCACAGCCGAAGGCGAACCTTTCTCGTTTGATGAGCTAGATGAGTTACTTACTTTAGCTAAACATTCTATTCGTGAGATCATTGACGTACAAAAGCAAGCATTAGCATAAATAGGTAGGCCACTAGATATGAAAGATTATCAAAAAGAGTTTATAGAATTTGCTCTAGAGAAGCAGGTATTAAAATTTGGTGAGTTTACTTTAAAGTCAGGGCGCATAAGTCCTTACTTTTTTAATGCCGGTTTGTTTAATACAGGTCGTGACTTAGCACGTTTAGGTCGTTTTTATGCATCAGCATTAGAAGATTCAGCGATAGAGTACGATGTACTATTTGGTCCCGCGTATAAGGGTATCCCAATAGCAACAACGACGGCAGTTGCATTAGCAGATCACCATGATAAAGATGTACCGTACTGTTTTAACCGTAAAGAGAAAAAAGCACACGGTGAAGGAGGTACATTAGTAGGCTCAGAACTCAATGGCAAAATAATGCTAGTTGATGATGTAATTACCGCAGGTACCGCTATTCGTGAGTCCATGGAAATTATTGCACAAAATGGTGCAGACCTTAGTGGTGTTTTAATTGCATTAGATCGCCAAGAAAAAGGTAAAGCCGAGTTATCAGCGATTCAAGAAGTTGAACGCGACTTTAATACCAAAGTAATTTCTATTGTAAAATTAGCAGACCTTATTAGTTACCTTGAAAACCAAGGAACGATGGGCGAGCATTTAGCCTCAGTTAAAGCTTACCGTGATCAATACGGCGTAGCATAAATAAAAAGCCTCGCAGTGCGGGGCTTTATTTTGACCTTCATTCATAGAGTTTATTAATGAAAGATGTATTAAAACCAAATGGCTTAGGCCTCAAACGCGTTTTCAAAGCAACCTATTGCTCCTATCTTGGCTTTAAAGCAGCATTTAAAGAAGAAGCTGCATTTAGACAAGAGCTATTACTAAGCCTTATATTATTCCCCACTTCATTTTGGCTGGCTTCATCATTATTACACTGGGCAATACTAATTAGCTCACTGCTTATTATTCTAATAGTTGAATTGCTAAACTCTGCCATTGAAGCATTAACAGATCGAGTAAGTACAGAATTGCATGTATTGTCAGGTAGAGCCAAAGATATGGGATCTGCAGCCGTAACACTTTCATTAACGATCGTGTTGATCATATGGGGTGTAAGTCTTTATATGAAGATCGTTTAAGCTCACTTTTAATATTAGTGAAGTTTAAACACCTTTAGTTGTTAATAATTTGCTAGTTATGTTGTGTTTTTAACGTGTTTAGCTCAAATACTCAGCGAACAGCACATTATTTCAAGTTTTCTTCAAAAAAGGGTTGATCTGTTTTCGGATCTCCCTATAATGCGACCCCACTGAGACGGGAAACGCCAACGCATAGCGAGGCACGAACAACTCAGGGTGTTAAGTAAAACTTAGATAGAATCTTTTAGAAAGTTTAAATTTAAGTGTTGACAAAAAAATAGGAAAGCGTAATATGCGCAGCCCTAGCGAGATAAAGTTTAACTTTATAATCGCAACGTTCTTTAACAATATAAAGCAATCATCTGTGTGGGCACTCGTACAGATTGAGTTCTAACAGCTAAACTACTTAGGTAGCGAGGCAAACAAATTTAGAGTCTCAATTGAAAACTGAGTG
>NZ_JADYXC010000051.1:0-3869 GCF_015864505.1 Pseudoalteromonas sp. SWYJ118
AGAGTTCCCGAAGGCACCAAACCATCTCTGGTAAGTTCTCTGTATGTCAAGTGTAGGTAAGGTTCTTCGCGTTGCATCGAATTAAACCACATGCTCCACCGCTTGTGCGGGCCCCCGTCAATTCATTTGAGTTTTAACCTTGCGGCCGTACTCCCCAGGCGGTCTACTTAATGCGTTAGCTTTGAAAAACAGAACCGAGGCTCCGAGCTTCTAGTAGACATCGTTTACGGCGTGGACTACCGGGGTATCTAATCCCGTTTGCTCCCCACGCTTTCGTACATGAGCGTCAGTGTTGACCCAGGTGGCTGCCTTCGCCATCGGTATTCCTTCAGATCTCTACGCATTTCACCGCTACACCTGAAATTCTACCACCCTCTATCACACTCTAGTTTGCCAGTTCGAAATGCAGTTCCCAGGTTGAGCCCGGGGCTTTCACATCTCGCTTAACAAACCGCCTGCGTACGCTTTACGCCCAGTAATTCCGATTAACGCTCGCACCCTCCGTATTACCGCGGCTGCTGGCACGGAGTTAGCCGGTGCTTCTTCTGTCAGTAACGTCACAGCTAACGGGTATTAACCGTTAACCTTTCCTCCTGACTGAAAGTGCTTTACAACCCGAAGGCCTTCTTCACACACGCGGCATGGCTGCATCAGGCTTGCGCCCATTGTGCAATATTCCCCACTGCTGCCTCCCGTAGGAGTCTGGGCCGTGTCTCAGTCCCAGTGTGGCTGATCATCCTCTCAAACCAGCTAGGGATCGTCGCCTTGGTGAGCCATTACCTCACCAACTAGCTAATCCCACTTGGGCCAATCTAAAGGCGAGAGCCGAAGCCCCCTTTGGTCCGTAGACATTATGCGGTATTAGCAGTCGTTTCCAACTGTTGTCCCCCACCTCAAGGCATGTTCCCAAGCATTACTCACCCGTCCGCCGCTCGTCAGCAAAGTAGCAAGCTACTCTCTGTTCCCGCTCGACTTGCATGTGTTAGGCCTGCCGCCAGCGTTCCATCTGAGCCATGATCAAACTCTTCAATTAAAAAGTTTTATGTCTTTCGACAGCTCAATGAATTCTGAATTTATTTTAATATCTTTCGATATTGAATTGACTGTGCCGAATAATTACCTAAATAACTATTCTGTTGGTCACTCAGTTTTCAATTGAGACTCTAAATTTATTTGCCTCGCTACCTAAGTAGTTTAGCTGTTAGAACTCAATCTGTACGAGTGCCCACACAGATGATTGCTTTATATTGTTAAAGAACGTTTTGAGTCGCTTTAGCGTCTCAAGGGATGCGAATAATACACCCTTTATTTTTCGAGTCAACACTTAGTTTTAAACTTTCTTTTGGAAGATTTAAAACCGAAGTTTTATTTAACTCTCTGAGTTGTTCCTGCCTCGCTATGCGTTGGCGTTTCCCGTCTCAGTGGGGTCGCATTATAGGGAGATCATATTTTTACGCAAGCACTTTTTTAAAGAAAAAGTAAAAAAAGATACTGTTCGGTTAGTATCTGAACTAAACCCCCTAAAACTGATAGTTTTGTAACCAAACAGTGCACTGTATGGTACAAAAATCACCTTGCTGATACACTCAAATACTAATAATCATGATCTAAAAGGTACTAACTATGGCAATTCGTTCTTATAAAGGTGTTACTCCTTCATTTAATTCGTCTGTTTATATTGATGAGTCATCGGTTTTGGTTGGTAACATTACTTTAGGTGATAATAGTAGTGTGTGGCCGTTAGTAGCTGCACGTGGTGATGTTAACTATATACGTATTGGTGAGCGTACAAATATACAAGATGGCAGTGTATTGCATTTATCTCGCGCAACTAAAAGCAATCCTGATGGTTACCCACTTATTATAGGTGACGATGTAACAGTTGGTCATAAGGTAATGCTGCACGGATGTGTATTAGGAAACCGTATACTTGTAGGTATGGGCGCTATTATTATGGATAACGTGGTTGTTGAAGATGATGTAATTATAGGTGGAGGATCTTTAGTACCACCAAACAAACGTTTAGAGTCTGGTTACTTATATGTAGGGAGTCCGGCTAAGCAAGCCCGCCCTCTTACAGAGCAAGAACTTGCCTTCTTAAAAATATCTGCCGATAACTATGTATCACTTAAAGATGAATACTTAGCTGAAATCGCTAACTTAAGTTAATAAGCTTACTTCAATTTGGCCTGCCGAGTTATAACTTTCATCTTCAATAAGCTCCTCGGCACGTTCTTCGTAATCAAAACGATACTTTTCAAAATATTCTGTTGCGTGACTTTCGTCTGTTAATTTAAGTGTATTTACTTCTATTATACATTCCACCAGCATGCCACTCACTTGTGCAAAAAAAACTAACTGATGATCGGGCTCTCTAAACTCTAGCCTATCTATAAACTGTATTGCCTGATTCATTTAAGCATTCCTTGTTTAAGCGCATCAACAACGGGAAGTATTTTTGGCATTTTGTTACGCCATACATAATATGCTTGAGCAGCTTGACCAACTAACATTCCACTGCCATCTAAAAGCTTAGCGTTAATATTATGCTGTGCAACCCAATTCATAAAAATGGTATTTTGCAGTGAATAAAACATGTCATAAGCGACTTCACAGTTAGTTATGTGTTTTTTATCAAGTGCTGGAAGTTCGTTATTCATACTGCTAGAGGTAGAGTTTATAATTAGTGAGTAATCGCTTACTGGTAAATCATCAAAGCCAAAGCCAGATACTGGTCCATATTGAGTAAACAGCTCTGCGAGTTCTTTGGCTTTTTGTGCTGTGCGATTAACTATTATTATTTCCTGAGGGTTATGCTCTAACAAAGGTAAAATAACCCCTCGAGCAGCACCGCCCGCACCTATGATTAAAATGCGTTTATTAGTTATGGCTACTTCATTAGCGAGTAAATCATTTACAAAGCCCACACCATCGGTGTTATCACCGAGTAATGTGCCATCATCTCGTTTTTTTAATGTATTAACAGCCCCTACAATTTTAGCTAATGCCGTAAGCTCATCAGCCATTGCATAGGCTTGCTCTTTAAATGGCATTGTAACGTTAGCACCAACACCACCTTGCTCAAAAAAAGACAATACTGTTTTTTCAAAGTTATCGATAGGTGCTAATATTGCGCGATAGTCGATTTGCTCACCCAGTGATACAGCAAATTGTTTATGTATCGCGGGGGATTTTGAATGTTTAATTGGATTTCCAAAAACCGCATATTTGTCCATTTTAAAGCAACCTCTTTGCAGCTATACACTGCCTATTAACGATGATAAGTAATATGATTAAACGACTTTTTTCTAAATCTAAGCCAGCTCCCGAGCAACAAGCTCCTACTCCTGAAAAAACACCGTACGAAATAATAGGTGGAGAAAAAGGAGCGCGCGCTATTGCCAATCGATTCTACGACATAATGGAGTCAGATGAATACGCTAAACCGTTATATGATATGCATCCTCTGCCATTAGATCGAATTCGCCAAGTATTTTTTGAATTTTTATCTGGTTGGTTAGGCGGGCCAAACCTATTTACAGAAAAACATGGCCAGCCAATGCTACGTAAACGCCATATGCCTTTTACTGTAGATAAAGCATTGCGCGATCAGTGGATGTACTGCATGAATAAAACGCTGGATATAGAAATAGACAACCCGTTGTTACGTGAAGGCTTAAAGCAATCATTCTCTCAACTAGCAACGCACATGATTAACCAGCATTAAATTTGTATTTAGCCACAATGTAAAAAGGCGCTAATTAGCTGTCTCTTATACACAAATCCCTGCTAAGAAATTAGCGGGGATTTTTTTGAACTAAATCTCAATGTCATGATCAGATCTTCAAATCTTGTTTGAGGGCACATTA
>NZ_JADYXC010000052.1:0-3774 GCF_015864505.1 Pseudoalteromonas sp. SWYJ118
TTTACTTTCATTTTGTCTACATAGCTCAGCTTTTTGCGTGATTCATTATTTATAAACTGTACTTGTCGCCCCGTTTTAATGGGTGGCTTTCGCATGCATTGCTGCTGTAGCGGGCACGTTTCACAGTCTTTTAAATAACCAGATAAACTAGACAGCCACTTTAATTGAACAAACAAAATGTTGCCATTAAATTTAATTTGTAGGTTAATAATATATCTTTTATCGACAGGTTATTTTCATTTCATCCATCAAATAAGTCATTAGCGCTCTTAATCTAAATTGCACGCATGAAAATGACTGCATGGTGCAGTTGTAATTTATTATTGAATAGTTTTACTGAGTAGTTTACGTTTTATGCCAGTAGCTTTTCGCAGTTACTGATATTCGCTCGCCGCTTTCGCTTTAAGTTTTCACAATAAGCTTCTTGTGAGGCTGGCCTGCCCACTGCACCACGAAATACGCGCGTAAATTGGGTTGTAAGCTTTAACCAGTTTTCTGGAGATATATTCACCCTTTCCAGTAAAGACAAATGTGTACTTTCAATATACCCTCGCTTGTCTTCTCGTATGCAACGTCCTGTTAATTCAACAAGTTCAAGGTACGATTTAAGCTCAAACGGCAGCCCTTTTGGCATTATTTGACGTGGCATCCCTGCAAAACGAAGGAGTTGTTTTGGCTGCTTGCCTTCTTTTGCGCATATTAAGCGTACTTGAGCGCTGGTATGGTCTGACTCTTCTGGCGTTTTAGCCATCTTGGCTCTAATGGGGTTTAAATCTACATACGCCATACAGGCGGCAAGTGCGGCTTCATCAAGCAGTGCTTGTGAGCTAAATCGACCCTCCCAAAACCTGCCAGTACAGTTATCTTCCTTATTTGCTCTGCGAGCAATATCTTCATTTAACAACCGCATAAACCAGCTAATACTTGATAGGCGCTCTCGATATTCCTTTACTGTTTGATTAAAAAAGATGAGTTCAACTTTACTTAGCTTTTCACCCTGTACATATTTTTGCGTTAACACTGTGCCTTTACAGAGTTTATGCCAGCGAATAACAATCGCTTTATCATTCAGCCTATTCGCTTTCTTATCATCAACATACAGTACTAAATGGGTATGATTACTCATTACGGCATAAGCACATACATCAATACAAAACACTTTAGCTAACTCAAGCAGTTTGTCTTCAACCCAACCTCTACGATGCTCGTAAGACTTGCCTGTAAAACGGTCTTCGCCACATAAAAATGCACGGCGTACACAACGTGAAATACAGTGGTAGTACTTTGTATCAACCAAACTTACTTGACGCTTTCTTGCGATTGCCATAAGACACTCTGCTTGTTTTTTGCACTAAACAAAGGCTAGTCTTTAACTTCGAAAAGCGCAAAATTTAGAGTGGGTGTCTTGTTTATATTCTTTTTAGTGACATGCCTGAGCTTGGGTGTGTAAACAATAAAGAGGCTGCATCACTAGTTGGTGTAGCACCATTTAATCGAGAAAGTGGTGCTTATCAGGGTAAACGGATGATACGAGGTGGACGACCGAAAATTAGAACCGCAATGTATATGGCAATGATGTCAGCTATCCAATGTAACCCTAAATTTAAAGCTATTTATCATCGGCTAGTCGCGGCAGGGAAACCTAAAAAAGTGGCTATTATTGCCTGTATAAGAAAGCTTATAGTAATCATAAATTCTATGGTGAGAGATGGTGTCATGTGGGATCCTAAAATGGCTTGAAATTAGGAATTGACACCATAGTCACTTGTTATGTGCCTTATTTAACTCGATACCTGAATAATACAAGGTTATCTAAAACAAGATTGCTTGACCAAATAAATGAAGCACCAGAACCTGAGAACTGTTCTTGGAAATTCATATAAGCTTTCTTATTATTAACACCAATTTCATCTTCCGTAAATTCCACTGAATTTGGCCAAGATAAGTAACTTTCGTTTAATTTCCAATTTACTGGGATATCCCAATGTAACGAATAGGTCTCAATATACTTATCCGCACCATTGGTACTGCATTTTGTTGTTAAACGCTGATCTCCTATTTCTTTAGCACACTTCAGATCATAAACAGGAGAGGTATAAAAAGTTTGAGCTGACCATTTAGAATTGGTTTTCGTACCATCTGAGAAGCTTGCAATAAAGCCACCGTCTCCAGGGTGAAAACGTTTACCACGGTTATCTTCACTACCCAAGCCTGAATTTTCTTCCCAATCAACAACTTTGATTGCTATATCATATGGCTTTTTAACTTTAAATTTCACGATATTGGAATTAAAAGGAGTAAAAGGTATAGGATCCACGGCTATTAACTTACCGTTTATAAATAATTCAAAGTAATTATCTGCAAATATGTACCCTGTAATAACTTCCCCATCTTTATCTACTTCTATGATAGGTACGGACGACAAGTTAACCTCAGATAAAGATTTTGGGGTTACCTTCGAGCATTCATTATAAAGGTCTGTGGCAAAATTCTTTTGTTCATATTGAACCTTTGCAGGAACAAGATATTCAATATTATCATATTTTTTAATGCCGACTGGAGACGGACGTGAACGTCCGTTTTTACAGGTAAATAACGTTGAAACGTTGACTTCAGCCTCACCTTTAATTACATGAGCAGTCCCAGCATAATCACTAGAACTAGCTGATGACGAAAAACTTAACATAGTAAATAACGATAGTACCGAAAATTTAATTTTAATATTCATAAATATTCCCATATATAGAAGAGCCAAAGCATAGGCACATAACGAGACTGTAGAATAACTCCAACAGCCAAATTCAATTAAAAAAGCGAGCTCCTGTAGTTAACTCTAAGCGTTTTTAAAGCATTAGGTAATGCATTTGGAACCCATAAAACAGGCTGTTTTTCTTAAAAATGAGTAATTCTACAGCCTCAAACGCCCACATTAAGCGGACTAAAATTGTGTGCCAAACTTGTTGAGGAACGAAACATGGCACACTGTTTTAGTTCCGTTTAAATTGACTTGTATGGATAATAAACCCATAAATTAATTAATACTTTAACCAAGTTCGGGTAATGTGAGGCCCAAGCTTTGGCTGCAACCAAAGCCTTTTATACAGTAGTTCGATTGATTGAAGGCTCCTCTATTGAGAGACCGATAACAAGAAAGAACGCTGTATAAACTCCAAGCATTAAACTCGGATAGTCAACGGGGCCTCGAGCCCGAATCGCAAGGCAGAGTCAGCTTATTATGAATACACTCAATAATCAAAATGAAATTAACGTCGGTGTCGATACAGGTAAAACTCAACTCGATATTTACATCCGACCTTTAGATATATATTTCACCGTAGAAAACAATGACGGCGGCATTAAACACGCTATAAAAACACTAAAAAAGCACCCAATAACGCGTGTTACTATTGAAGCAACTGGGCGCCTTGAACACCCCTTTATTATGGCGTGTGCTCAAGCGAATATCCCTTTCGTTGTTGCTAATCCCGTTAATATTAAACGTTTCGCAGGCGCTATTGGCCAAAAAGCAAAAACAGATAAACTTGATGCGCAACTCATCGCTCATTTTGGTGAAGCAATAAAGCCACCACTCTCTTCTTTAAAGCCAGAGCAGATGCGCTTGATGAGTGATTTACTTTCTAGAAGAAGGCAGTTGTAGTGGTACAGTGATTTTGGCCACCCATTAAGAAAGAAATGTTATGCTAATAAGCATACAAATTTGGGTGAAAAAATGACGAAATTAAAACGCGCAACGTATTCTGCAGCAATAAAATT
>NZ_JADYXC010000053.1:0-3767 GCF_015864505.1 Pseudoalteromonas sp. SWYJ118
ACGTACAGTTACCAGATGGCGTAGAAATGGTAATGCCTGGTGATAACATCAAGATGACAGTAACTCTAATCGCACCAATCGCGATGGATGAAGGTCTTCGTTTTGCTATCCGTGAAGGTGGCCGTACTGTAGGTGCTGGTGTTGTAGCAACTATCGTAGCGTAATAATTAACTTTAAAGTTAATTGTTAGAAAAAGGTCACTCAGGTGGCCTTTTTTAATGCCTGAAGAAAAGTGTCATATGAAGGTGGCGCTCTTACCTTAGGCGTAGGTGCTTTGTAGCAACTATCGTAGCGTAATAATTAACTTTAAAGTTAATTGTTAGAAAAAGGTCACTCAGGTGGCCTTTTTTAATGCTTGAAGAAAAGTGATTGGCTTTTCGTTATAACTTTATTGCCGTAGCTTGGATTGAGTTTTACGAAACCCGAGGAAAAAGATTGCTGAAAATAACTACGCAGTTAATGGACTATTTAATACGTTAAAATGATCATGCTTTTAATAAAATTGGTACCAATAAAAAGCACGGCTAGGCCGCGCTTATATTGAATTAGCTTTTGGTATTTTAGCCAATAACTAATATACGCTAAAAAGCTTTAATTTTTCTTCGCATATTCTTCAGCTTGCTTTAAAACTCTTAATAAATTACCGCTAAGAATTTTTTTAATATCAGCATCGCTGTAATCTCTATCCATTAAACCTTGAACAAGGTTAGGGTAGCTAGATACATCTTTTAAACCGATAGGTAATGAATCGCCTACTCCATCATAATCAGAGCCAATACCTACATAATCAATACCAATTAGCTCAACTACGTGATCAATATGATCAAGTACTTGCTCAAGGCTTGCAAATGGGTAAGGGTTTTTAGCACGGTAGGCAGCATCAAAATCTTTGCTTAATTTAGTCCCGTCTTTTTTAACCGACTCTTTTGTGCTTTTTAACTGCTTGCCCCAACTGCCTGCTTTAGCGGTAACAAAACTTGAGCCAAAGTTGATTTGAATAACACCGCCATTTTCTTTAAGTGCTAATAACATATCGTCATTCATATTACGCTCAAAGCCAGGAGTATATTTACGAAGTGATGAATGAGAGGCAATTACGGGTGTTTTAGAGAGATCCATAACCTGATAAAACGCATCATCAGAAATATGAGAAACGTCGATTAACATACCAATATTATTCATTTCAGTAATTAGCTTTTTACCAAATGGGCTTAAACCTTTCCATTTGCGGCGAATATCATAAGACGAATCTGAAATATGGTTGCTTTGCGAGTGCGCTAGCGTGATGTAGCGAATACCGCGGTCGTAAAAGTGCTGAAGGTTTTTCATATCTCCTTCGATAGGAGATCCATTTTCCATACCCATTGCAATAGACAGCTTACCTTGCTTAAACTGCTCTTCTATATCAGTGCTTGAGCTGGCAATAGCAAACTTATCGGGTGCGCGCTGGGCTATAGCTTCCATACTATCAATCATTTGATTGGCTAGTTGGTAGCTTTTTCCTTTACCTTCAAATTCCAAATGCGCAGGAATATAAATCGACATAAACGGTGCGTTTAAACCGCCTTTTACAGCGCGAGGGTAGTCAAAATCGCCATCAGTTGTCGCTTTAGTTACATCAACCCAGCTTTCGTGAATTCGATAAGGTACGTCGATATGGGTATCAATTAAAATGGTGTCTTTAGCGAGTTTAATTGCTTTGTCGGATGCTGTTATTGTTTGTTCTGCATGGACTTGACTAGTTAATGCTAGTGATACGGCTACCACTAGAGTGCTGAGTTTTATCATGTTTTGGCTCTTTGGGTAAAAAGCCATTGTGTACGTTCAATTCAAAAGTTACAAGTACTACACCTTAATCAAACGCCTCTGCTTGATGCTCTTCACTTTGCAGCGCTTTAAATTCGCCCTTAGAAATAATAGTAACTGACTCATGTAATTCTGAGAAAAACACCATTGCTTCGCCATTTTTAAGCTGTAGCTTAACTTGGTTAACTTTAGATTCGATGCTTGCTTCTACTTCGCCATAATCGGTGCCTTCGCGCAGTACATAGCTTTCTATTAGGTTGTACAGTGTATCTTTATCGAGTTGTTCAAAAGGGATAATCATAATTGCTCTTTGTTTGCGTTGCCTAAAACATGTTGCCCAAAATAGCATGGCACGGCTTTCTCTAACCAAAATATAGGCTTAAACGGATTTTTACCGCTAATAAAACCAACGTGTCCGCCTTTGTCAGAGATGCGCAGCGTAACATGCTCACTCACATCTTGCCTACTCGGTACGGCCTTAATTGAGAGCATTGGGTCGTCTTTGGCATGAATAATAAGTGTGGGTATAGCAATATCTTTTAAGTACGGCATGGCACTGGCTTTACGATAGTAATCGTGGGCATTTTCAAAGCCGTGTAACGGTGCTGTAAGTTGGTTATCAAACTCTAATAAATCATCAATATTCATTAATTGATCGGTAGTTATAGGAATTTGCTGCTTAATTTGTGGCAGCTTTCGCTGCATTGATTTTTTCATGCGATCGAGCAGATATTTTTGGTAAATTTTACCTAAGCTTTTACGAATAACATCGCTTGATGACGACAAATCATAAGGAGCAGATACCACCGCTGCAGCACTTAGTGGGCATGCTTGTGATTGTTCACCTAAGTATTTGGCCAGTACGTTACCGCCTAACGAAAAACCTACAGCGACCATAGTGCGCTCAGGAAATTGCAGCTTTAAGTGATTTATAAAAAAGGCTAAATCGGCGGTGTCACCGCTGTGATAAGCACGTGGCAGGCGATTTACTTCAGTTGAGCAATTTCTAAAGTGCATAAGCACAACTGCATAACCTTGCTTTTTTAACGCCTTCATCATGCCTTTGGCATAAAAGCTATTTATATTGCCTTCAAGGCCATGTAAAACAACGGCAAGTGGAGCGGTTTCGTTATGTGGAAGTGACCATGCGAGCTCAATAAAGTCACCATCAGGTGTATCAAGTTGCTCAAGTTCGTAGCGAGTGTGGTGAAATGGGCGGAAAAAACGCGGCATTATGGTCTGAACGTGACGATTGGTCATCCACCATGCTGGTTTGAACTGAGAGATCATGTTTGTACTACGCACTTTGTATTAAACGAAAAGCTAGTGTACCAAATTTTTCGCTTCAGAAAATAAAAAGCGTCTAACTAGTAAACTAATAAGGCGCTTTAGTGCGTCGTGCTTAATTTTGGTCAGGAATTTCTGCATCATGTATTTTTTTCAGAAAGAAAAAAGCAAAAAAGATACATAAAGAAACAACGATAGTTAAAAATCCAAAAGACATAAATAAAACTGGATCTGTAAAAAAATCTCTAAAGAATACGCTCATGATTTGTTCCCCTCGTTGTTGATGGATTAATCATAGGCGGTGTTTGCAGGTCGCAACGTGATCGAGATCAAGTTATTTACATAAGCAGATATAGGGGTGAAGCTAAGTTGATTTAGATCATGCTTTAAAGGCTACTAAGTTATACCACTGAGAGCTAAGAGAGTTTTTCGCTTGAAATAGTGAGCTGATTGTAATCCATGTTTTTTCACTTCCCCTAAAGCGTAGCGCTTTTAACTTTTTTGAGTAAACCACTTAAAGATTTTTTGCACAAAGAGAAAAGAATGAGAAGTAAACCCCCTGTGTCAGGATAGTTGTCGCCTCTAACTTTTAATAGAGGCAGATAAAATGAGACGTCGATTTACACAAGAATTTAAAGTTCAAGCTGTTGAAAAAGCATTATCTCAATGTGATG
>NZ_JADYXC010000054.1:0-3412 GCF_015864505.1 Pseudoalteromonas sp. SWYJ118
AGGCTCACTTTATTAAACCAGATGACGAAACACAGCATGCAATTGCTGTATCTGAAAATATGACAGCATTATTCAAAACGTTATTTGACCACGCCATTAAAAATGAAGTTGAGGATTGGCAACGCGCTATTTTTACTATCACTCGACAAGGCCAGTTTAACTTAAACTTTGAGCGCGATAATAATGACGAAGAATTAATATCCGCTGTTCAAACACATTAAATATTAATTTAACCCACTCTTTAACAACATGGATGTTGTGGAGTTAGGCGCTAAAAATTAGCGCCTAACCTTTCACATAATGACTGTTTTTTATGGTTAACGCCCTCATTTACTTCTCATTCTTTTCTCTTTGTGCAAAAAATATTTTAAATGAATTATTCACAAAGAGGTTAAGAGACGCTGCGCTTAAAGAGTAAAAGTGCTATTAAATAGTCAGTTTACTATTCATGAAATATCAACAAGTTGGCAATACGACCTACTGCTGCCACAGCTTGCCATAGACGGCAAGCAAATGAGTGATGATTGGGTTACTGATAAACGCTTACAAAAAGCAGGGCTAAGTAGGAAAGAACGAGCAAAAATTTTGAAAGCAATACGTACAAATGACGGCTCAGTTGAAAAGATACTAATTCGCAATACACCTGACGGTAATTTATTAGTTAAAGAGCTAAATAAACTAGGTAATATCATTGGGACACCCCAAGGGTTTTAGGAGTAGAAATGTTAAGAGATAAATTAAAAAGTAAAGCCTACTTTGATGAACAAGTAGAATTTAGTACAGAAACTATCGATGATTACTTAAATGATGTTAAGCATAATAAAGAGTTTTCTACAGAAGTTAAAATGAAATTATCTTTTGGGTTGGTTGATTATGTAGTTCGTTTACTTCACGAACGCTACTCCCGCGGAGACAATTTAACTGAGCTCAAACCTCACTTACTTGAAGCACTTAAATACCGTCAATGGCAAAAAGACTATGCTGACGCCTTACCTGCAAATGAACAAAAAAATCGTATCGATTGGGAGGAGTTACACGAAGATGATTTAAGACGCACAATTATTTGGCTTACCTTTGCCTACTGCTTGGCCATGGGTGAAGACTATTACCTAAAAACATTAGAGCTTATCGCTAATCAAGGACAAGATGCTTTACTCGATAACCTTGCTATCGCGATGGGAGATAGTGAACGCCAAGCTGCAACAATACCGTTATTCAAAAAACGTTTTGGTAAATTATATAACGTTATTGAAGGGTCACCCGAGCAGCGACCTGAATTAGTGAAAGCATATCTCGATGCATGGTATAAAGCCGAAGGAAGCCCTGATTATCATTTAATGGATACGGATGCTTACATTGGCTACTGGTGCTGGGGTTCGGCTTTAGTCGTTAAACTTTATAATATTGACGACAGCAGTTTTATTGACCACCCGTATTACCCTAAAGATTTAGCTCACTTTAAAGGATGACATGAATGCTACGTGATAACCGTAAGGACGCTGACTATTTTCACGAACTTATTAGTGACCTTGATGAAGCGCTAACTGAAACACAAGCCGCACTCGACGACGCTGTATTTACCTCCCCTACTCAGCGCGTTGATGTGGCTCAGAGACTGTTTCAACTAGCGATTATGCGTGCTGTAGCGCATTATTCTTATGGTGCCTCTATTGATGAATTACGCCCTTTTGTACTCGCTATTTTACCTTATCGTGAACAGCTCACGTCGGTAGCTGATAACATTCCACAACCCCATCAGTTTTACCGTGTTGATTTTGAGCAACTTGGCGGCGCCGGCGAGGCGTGTGGCTCTGCGAATATAAATCGCTATATTTATACGCTTTGGTGGCTGTCGTTGCTAGTTGCCTGCGACGCGCCCACTGAGCATATTAATAAAACGCTTGATGTCATTGGTGAACAAGGTAAAGATGCATTATTTGATGCTATAGCCGTAAAGCTCGGTGATTCACAGCGCCCTATGGCAAAGACCCTCTATTACCCTGATGTTTACCAGTGTTTGTTTGACGCCTTTAGTCTTGATAAAAATACGCAAGCACAGAAGTTAAACCAATTTATATCTCAGTGGTATGCCCAACTTGATGATGCAGACTGGCACGGCAACCATGAATGTGATTGTGAATTTGAATATACTGATTATTACATTGGCTACTGGTGTTTAGAGCATGCGTTAGTGGCAAACTTACTTGGTATAACCAAATCACAACTTACGCCACATCCAATGCTAGCCAATGATTTAATACGTAATAAACCTGAGCGTTAAGGACAGCCAATGCAGCCTGACATTAAAAACATCCCGCAACAACTTGGTCAGTACCTTTACCAGCAAATAGATGCGCCATGGCTTGAAGCTCAGCTTATTTTAGATTGCGAGAATAATGCTGTGGTTGAGTGTAAAGCCCACTTTATAAAAGCAGATGACGAAACAGAGCATGCAATTGCTGTATCTGAAAATATAACTGAATTATTTAAAACGTTATTTGACCACGCTATTAAAAACGAAGCGGAAGATTGGCAACGTGCTATTTTTACCATTACGCGTAAAGGTCAATTTAACTTAAACTTTGAGCGCGATAATGATGAAGAAGCAATCGCTGCTGTTGAAATACATAAATAAATAAGATCAATCACAATCAAACTTCACCACCCTTTTTAGAGATGTTTATGACTACTTTAACTAAGCAACTTATATTTATATCACTCGCTTTAACGCTAGCTGGGTGCGATAAAGTGACAGTGAGCACCGTTACTGCATTATTAGCGCCCGCTGAAAAAATACAAGCGGCCTCTCCTGAAGGAAGTGACTTTCAAGTTAATGGCTGCAATTTAACCTATAAAGACCAATCACTTGTCTTTAATACCAGCATTGATGAATGGGTTAAAATACTCGGCCCATACGACAGAGTCACTCACTTAGCAAACGACGTTTACTTTTGGGATGAAATAGGTCTCGGCCTTTTTTCTAGCACTGGCAAACACAGAGCAGATGAACTTCAGTTCGAGTTTAATGAAACCATAGCCTTTAGTGAAGATGATATTAGAGTTACTTACGGTGAAGAAATGAAAAAAATTAAGAGAGAGGCCAACGAATCCCGCTCTAAAACGCCATTTACTCAAACGCTTTGGGTTAATGGGGCTGTAATTAAAGGCAACTGGGATATAAGTAAAGTAAATAATCAATTGTATGCATTTAATCCAAAAAATCCCCATTACTTTGGTGAGGCGTATATGCCCACTATTTTTGGCTCACGTTTTTCGTGCGATAAAGAGGCCCCGCCCTATTTTAACGAGGGCGAAATTGGCATTAGAGTAGATGTAAACCCGCAAAATAAAAATGAGATAAAAGTACTAACTTTGCGTGTTAAACTTTTTTCTGAGGAATACCTAAAAGATA
>NZ_JADYXC010000055.1:0-2822 GCF_015864505.1 Pseudoalteromonas sp. SWYJ118
TCGAACGTCTTGTTAAAAACATTGGATGTTTGTCATTCAATATTCGTAACCAACAGAAGCATATTCCACTTAATATAATAGTCAGTTACTTTTAAATTAAGTGGCTTGGTCGAACTATAAGGGTTTTCAAGACGGACAAATTACAGTTGGCTTTTTGTTCGTACCTCACTTATTTTAGCCAACTGCAATTTGCCGCTTAAAACGGCGTTGAGGCTGTAGAATTACTCTTTCTAGGAACGTATTCTACTATTTTCATTTGATTGCTTTTTAACCTTGAATCCATTCATTCGCTGTGATCTAATAGATATTATTCACCCACGGTAAACTGTTATGGCTAACTATAAGCCTGACTTATCCTGTCAAAATAAATTCATTCCTATCAATTTCGCTGAGCAAATTTTGCCTGGCACCTTTGAGTATGCCCTTTGTTATATTGTCGAAAATAAACTCGACTTGTCGGGTTTTGACGCGTGGTATAACAACGACAAAACAGGCGCTGCTGCGTATCCGCCTTCGGTAATGCTAAAGATTATTTTACTGGGTTATGCACATGGTTTGATCAGTAGTCGCCGAATTGCTAAAGCGTGTGAAACGAACATTTTATTTATGAGTGTATCAGGGGATATTCAGCCGCATTACACATCAATAGCGGGATTCGTGGCCAAAATGCATGAACAGATTGAGCCGCTTTTTACGCAAGTACTGATGATATGTGATGAAGAAGGCTTGATAGGCCGCAACATGTTTGCCATTGATGGGTGTAAATTAAAGTCCAATGCAAGTAAGGAGTGGAGCGGCAAATTCGATGAGTTAGACCGCAAAAAAGCAAAACTAGAACGCGCAAGCAAACGTATTATTGAACGCCACCAATCACAAGATGGACTGGGCGAAGAGTTAATAACTCAGGACTTAAAACAAAAAGAAAAGCTGGATAGAAGTGCAGGTAAAATCACCGAGTTTTTAGCCACTCACGAAGAGAAAACAGGCAGTAAAGGCAAGCCTGTTAAAAGTAATATCACTGACCCAGATAGCGCAAAAATGACGACTTCAAAAGGGACGATTCAAGGCTACAACGGTATCGCGATTAATGACGATAAACACCAAATCATCCTGCAAGCACAAGCATGGGGCTCAGTGGGTGAGCAACAAACCCTACAGCCAGCTGTTAAGCAATTAAAGCAGCAGCTTGATAAATTGAACACTGACAAGCGCAAATACGATCACACGATTAAGTTCACCGCAGACAGTGGATTTAACAGCGAAGCAAATCTCGAATTTATGGCGCAAAGCGGGTTCGATACGTACATTGCGGATAATCAATTTAGAAAACGAAACCCGCTGTTTAAAGACAGCGAAACATACGAAACGGAGCAAGAAAAGCGCCGACTAAAACGCAGCAAAGGCAAGCCACGCTTATTTACCTCAGACGATTTTCATTATGATGAGGCAACTCAAACCTGCCGTTGTCCTGCAGGTAATGATATGTGGCGAAGTGGGGTTAATGTAAAAAGTCATAACCAGCAATACACGCGATTCTGTGGTTACTTAAAAGACTGTAAAACGTGCCCGCTACAGCAGCAATGCATGCGAAAGCTACCCATTAAAACGGGGCGACAAGTACAGTTTATAAATAATGAATCACGCAAAAAGCTGAGCTATGTAGACAAAATGAAAGTAAAAATAGACAGCCCAATCGGACGACGACAATACAGCAAGCGATTAGGCTGTATTGAACCCGTGTTCGGCAATATTACCGTCAACAAGGGCATGAATAAATTGACCTTACGGGGTCAAACGAAAGTTAATACGCAATGGCAACTGTATTGCCTTGTTCATAATATAGAAAAACTGCAAAACGCGATGCATTAAGAAGGGGAAGTCCTTTTAACCTAAATAAAACCACTCAACCACTCGTAATCGCTTCCAAAACGCCAATTTAAACAACACCAAACACTTCTTTATATGCTGCGTAAAAATACAGTAATCAATTGAACCAAAATAGGAACTCAGCTATGGTTTGTTTATCAATAAAACAAATTTTAAAACGAGTTAATCTACAGGCTCGTTATATGCAAAGTAGAGTATGAAGAAACAATATTTGAGTTTTGATGTTCTTGACGAGTCGGATAAAGATTTTTTTATTAATGATTCGTGGTGTGATTATTGTGAGAAAGCTGATTTAGGTATAATTGATCCTAAAATTTATATTTTAGATGAAAAGCAACACTTAGAAGGTGTATGTAAAATTTGTGGTCATAAGCAGATTACAGAGGTTATTTTCACAGAAATAAAAGGCTAATTACTGTAGTTGTAATTTGCATATAACAAGCTGTTAAAGCGGGACAAATTACAGTTGGCTAGTTCCGCTCCGCTTCACATTTTAGCCAACTACAATTTGCCCCTTAACAGGGCGTTGAGGCTGTAGAATTACTCTTTCTAGGAACGTATTCTACTATTTTCAATTGATTGCTTTTTAACCTTGAATCCATTCATTCGCTGTGATCTAATAGATATTATTCACCCACGGTAAACTGTTATGGCTAACTATAAGCCTGACTTATCCTGTCAAAATAAATTCATTCCTATCAATTTCGCTGAACAAATTTTGCCTGGCACCTTTGAGTATGCCCTTTGTTATATTGTCGAAAATAAACTCGACTTGACGGGCTTTGACGCGTGGTATAACAACGACAGAACGGGCGCGGCGGCGTATCCACCCTCGGTAATGCTAAAGATTATTTTACTGGGTTATGCTCATGGTTTAATTAGTAGCCGCCGAATTGCTAAAGCGTGTGAGACGAACATTTTATTTATGAGTGTGT
>NZ_JADYXC010000056.1:0-2217 GCF_015864505.1 Pseudoalteromonas sp. SWYJ118
CGATGATCAGGGATTGGTGAAAAATGTTCATTAAAGGCAGATAACATTTGAGACTCCTATGAATTAGAAGCGTATTTGATCACACTTGGCTCAAAATGGAAAGTTCATGATCTTGCCCTGGCGCGCTAATAATAATCAAGGCGCACAATTGTTATTACTGAGCGGTGATCAGGTTTATGCCGATGACGTAGCAGGGCCCATGTTATTAGCTGTTCATCAGTTAATTAAAGCCTTAGGTATTTATAAAGAGCAACCACTTGCCATTGAGCTACCCGCCGACATAAATGAGCAACTTTATAATCGCCATTTGTTTTTACCAAAAACGCCTTGGCAAAAACGCTCAAAGTTAGGTGTGGGTTACTGGCTAAAAAAAGACGAACCTCACTTTTCAAGTGTAAAAGCGTATAACCACCTCATCCACTTTGAAGAATATATAGCACTTTATTTATTAAATTTTAGTGCTGCTGCTTGGCAATGCGTTGATATACAAAACACAACATATTCAGGTCAAAGCGAGCAAAAAAAAACTATTTTTGACGCTGAAAAAACAGCACTGATTGATTATGCAAAAGGCTTAAGTGAAGTAGAGCGGTTGTTTGCCAATGTATCGACGCTAATGATGTTTGACGATCACGATGTAACCGATGATTGGAACCTCACCGCTGGGTGGGAGCAAGCTATAAATGAAAACCCAAGTAGTAAACGGATCATTAATAACGGTTTAATTAGTTATTGGCTTTTCCAAGGGATGGGGAACGATGCACTAAATAAAACAGGCGAGCTACTTACACCTTTCAAGCAAAGCCGTACTGCTAATAATTTATGGCAGTTTAAAGCATTTGATAAACCACTAAACGATTTTAGTTTTTGGCATTACGAGTTAACGACAATACCCAAAGTAGTGGTGCTAGATACGCGTACGCACCGCTGGCGAAATGAGCAAAACTTTAATGAGCCCTCAGGTCTACTTGATTGGGAACGTCTCACTGAGCTTGAGGAAAGCCTATTAAGCCACGACCAAGTTATTATTGTATCGCCAGCTCCCGTGTTTGGTGTTAAATCAATAGAAGCCATTCAAGCCATGTTTAACATATGTGGTCAACCGCTCATGGTTGACGTAGAAAACTGGATGGCGCACGAAGGCTCGGCCAAAAAGTTACTCGATACGTTTAGGCGAACCGATACCCCCAACGAAACGCTAATTTTATCTGGCGACGTACATTACTCATTTTGCTTTTCAGTGCAAAAGCGTTTTGGCGATCATCCCAATCGAATTTGGCAACTTACCGCCAGCGGTATTAAAAACGAGTTCCCGCGTAAATTAATAAACATACTCGATAAACTAGATTCAATTTTATATGGCCCAAAAAGTCCCTTAAACTTTTTTACCAAACGCTGGCACATGGAAGTAGATAAGCACCAAACTATAGGTGAAGGGCAAAAATACTTAGTAAGTGACTCAGCTATTAGTTTAATAACACTAGAGCAAGGGAATTTAGCCCGCTATCAACTTATACACGGTGAAGGGCATTTAACCGAGTTTGATTTAGAAGAACAGTAATTCTTAATCAATAATTAAATAAATTAAAGGCCTATTTGCACAAAGAGAAGCGAAAGAGGAGTAAATGAGAAAACATAATGCCAATCAGAATACAGTTTCGGTGTTCATTCCCTTCTCTAAAAGCGCAGCGCCTCATACCCTCTTAGTGAATAAATTACTAATTACGGAGTAAGGTTGTTAAGAAAGCAACGCTTAATTTATTTAAAAATCAGCTAAAAATCTATTTGCACAAAGAGAAGCGAAAGAGGAGTAAATGAGAAAACATAATGCCAATCAGGATACAGTTTCGGCTTTATTTCCTTCTCTAAAAGCGCAGCGCCTCTTAGACTCTTAGTGAATAAATCACTTATAACGGGTACGCTTGTTACGAAAGCCAAGCTTAAATTATTTAATCTATTCACCAATAAATCAATTAAAGATCTATTTGCACAAAGAGAAGCGAAAGAGAAGTAAATGAGAAGACACAATGCCAATCAGAATACAGTTTCGGTGTTTATTTTCTGCTCTAAAAGCGCAGCGCCTCATAACCTCTTTGTCGGAGTTTTTCAAGTTAGTTGTCGCATCAAATTAAATTTTATGCCGCCCGCATTGCTTCTTTTTTCTCTGGATTTAAATTTACTTCATTGATCATCGTCCAATCTCGAGACTTTCCTGAC
>NZ_JADYXC010000057.1:0-2096 GCF_015864505.1 Pseudoalteromonas sp. SWYJ118
ATAACTCAAATAACCCAATGAACTGTTATTTATATTGGGAGCGTGTAGTGCGCTTTATGGACAACAACCAACCACTACCTGATGTACCTGAGTATGAAACCTACCGACACCTTGATGAACCAACCGCTGAATTTGATAAAAAAAATGACAGACCTAATAAATTTTGGAGCGACTTTTCACTTGCTCAACAAGTCGAAATATGGCAAAAGTTTAATAAAGAGGCTGCTCATTTTAATTGGCTCAGAGCGACACCTAACGAAGAAATAATTAAGCCTTGGCTGCATTTTAAAGGTGAGCCTGAGCGTATTGAAAAACTAACCTGGAAATACAAAGCAAAGCGTTTAGCACTGCAGTTGTTTATGGGAATACCTTAAAGATGATTATATTTATAGCATGCAACTAGGATTCTGATAATAATTAAAAATGGAATTTAAACCTAGGTGGCACAAGTGCTGTCTAGGTTTATTAAAGCAAAGGAACCTGATGCAAAATAATAATTACTTCGGTGTTGGAATAATGCCAAAGAAAACGAAGTTTAATCGCTTTTTTGAAGCTCACCGAATAATAAATAAGGGAAGCGAATTTAGAGGGTTATGCTTTTTTCGACGTTGGCTAAATCAAGATAGGCATATTTACGCGAATAAAAAAGAGCAATATAAAATAGCGCCTTGTGGCAATAACCCTATAAAAGCCATTTTATTTGGGCCAATGGCTATAGGGGCTGTATTAAGCTTTGTTACATTAATTAGTATTTTATCACTTCCATTTTATGATGAGGGTGAAAAATATCAGTGGTGGATACCACTTGTTACCTTTTCTTGGAATTTATTCTTCTTAAATTTATTACCGATCACAGCAAGATACATACCTGATAGAGTGATGTACTTGGACAGACAAAACCAAACGGTCGGGTTCAGTTTTAATATACCAGATTGTGAACAACGCGATGAGTTAGGTAATTGTTGCTTTAAATGGGAGGAGATTGTTTGCAGGTTAACCTCGAAAATGGGCACGCCGGGTGTAATGAATTACTTTCCAGAAATTAGCCATATAGACCAAGATAAGTACCCTGAAACAATAGTAACCGGTTCAGTTGTAGAGCTTTCAGCCAATCCAGTGCATTGTTATTTATTGTGGGAGTGTTATGTACGCTTTATGGATTTAAGTAAACCCTTACCTGATGTACCAGAATATGAAAAGCACCGACATCTAGACTCTATCACAGCTGAATTTGATAAGAGGAATAATCGGCCTGATGAGTTTTGGACCTCATTTTCGTTTTCGCAGCAATTAGAAATTGAAGAGGAAATTCTGAGTGAAGCATTTCCATTTGATTGGCTTAAAGGTAGAGAGCGTGAAGAAGTAATTAAACCTTGGCTGCATTGGAAAGCAGAACCAGAGCGCATAGAGCAATTAACGTGGAAATATAAAGCAAAGCATCTTGCGCTTCAGCTTTTTATCGGTTTTCCTTGAGGTTACTAACCCTTCACCGTTTATGGTAAGTTAACAAATAGAAAAGGATTTCAAATCTAGGTCTTCCAAATTCCCTAGGTAAGCAAAGTAAAGGGCTCTAATGCAAAATAATGACTACCTAGCTGTTGATATCATGCCTAAAAAAACGCGGTTTAATTGTTTTTTTTACCCTGAGAGATTAAATAGCCTTAAAGAAAAGTTTAAAGGCTTATGTTACTTGTATGACTTACCTTCTAAAAAACAGAAGGCAATACAAAAGCGCCCAGAACGATATAAAGTAGAAATGTGCGGAAATAATTCCGTCAGGGTTATTTTATTTGGGCCAATAATAATCGGATTTACTTTGAGTATAATCTTGTTGATCTGTTGCTTAGTGGCTACCTATTCCAAGGACCCATTCCAGTGGTGGATACCTATGCTTACTTTTTCTTGGAACCTGTTTTTTCTTAATTTACTGCCACTAACAGACAGTTACATCCCCAAAAAACAAATATACTTTGATAGACAAAAGCAGCTAGTAGGCTTTACTTATCCAATCCCTGGTTGCGAAGCACGTGATGAGCAGGGTAATTGTTGTTTTAAGTGGGCTGATATTGTATGCCATTTAGATATGGTTGCAACAC
>NZ_JADYXC010000058.1:0-1569 GCF_015864505.1 Pseudoalteromonas sp. SWYJ118
CTTGGTAAAAAGCTCGACCCTATGTCCTGCCACGTGTATTTATCGACGATACCATGTAAGAACTGGCTACGATTTGTTCCTTTTTCACGTATAATCTCAGCTCGCTCAACCAGCTTAGGGTCATTAATTAAAATTGCCCCACCTTCGCCACCCGATGAGTAGTTTTTAGTTTCATGAAAGCTATAGCAGCCTATATGACCAAGAGTTCCTAGTGCTTTACCTTTATAGGTAGACATTACGCCTTGTGCTGCATCTTCTACTACCCACAAGTCATGTTTTTCTGCGATAGCGAGTATTGTATCCATTTCACAAGCTACACCTGCGTAATGTACTGGCACTATTGCTTTTGTTTTAGCCGTAATCGCAGCTTCAATGAGTGTTTCATCAATATTCATTGTGTCCGGACGAACGTCAACAAATATAATTTTTGCACCACGTAATACAAACGCATTCGCTGTAGATACAAATGTATAGGAAGGCATTATAACTTCATCGCCTGGCTGAATATCTATCAAAATGGCGGCTAGCTCTAACGATGCTGTACATGAGGGAGTTAGTAATGCTTTTATTGTGTTGAAGCTGTCTTCAAACCATTTTTCGCACTTTTTAGAGAAGTAACCATCGCCGCATAACTTGTCTGATGCAATCGCTTGCTCGATATACGCTAATTCTGTACCTACTTTAGGAGGGATATTAAAAGGGATCATTTTTTAAACCTGTTTATAAAACCAATATGATATATCAGCAATGCTAAAACCATTTTTACTGTATAAATTTGCTGCGGGGGTATTGCTAGTTTGTGTTGCAACTTTTATCTTGCTAACGTTATTTGCTAAACAGTAGGCCTCTATTAGCTTTAGCAGTTCACTACCTATCCCCTGCCCCTGAAAACGATTAGCTACTCCAATAAGCCCTATAACGGCTTCTTTATTTCTAATCCGAATAGTAATAAAACCAGAAATATTACCTTCGTTCTTTAAGACTAAGCAACAGTCATCGAATTTAGATAAAACTGCATTTTCGATCCACGTTTGATAAAAGCAATCTCTTTCACTTGGAGAAAACCACGGCTCTCTAAAACGACTATTCACATATAAATCACTTACTGTACGTTTAAGTTCATCAATATCGCTTTCTAGCGCTAGATAACAATTAAAACTTGGTAGTGAAACTACGTCATTGCTGTCTAGTAAGCTTTTTTGAAATACAACTTCTCCCTCAACAAAGCTAAAGCCGTACTTATTCATTTTATCTAAATCGTGATAGTTATTTGAACTAACTTTAGTTGTTACTAGTGAGTTACTAGGCCAATTTTTATTTTCTATATCATCACTTGTTAGCTCAAGTGAAAATATTGTCTTGTTAAAAAAGTGGCTATCCCACTCCTTCAAAGTAAAGTGATTATGCATTACTTTTTACTAAATCCATTAGATATTGACCGTAACTATTTTTAAGCATTGGGGCTGCAAGCGCTTCCACTTCAGATTTAGTTAGCCACTTATTATTGAATGCAATTTCTTCTAAGCAAGCTATTTTGTAGCCTTGGCGCTTTTCTATTGTTTCTACAAA
>NZ_JADYXC010000059.1:0-1482 GCF_015864505.1 Pseudoalteromonas sp. SWYJ118
CCTATCCTACACATGTAGGTTCAATGTTCAGTGCCAAGCTGTAGTAAAGGTTCACGGGGTCTTTCCGTCTAGCCGCGGGTACACAGCATCTTCACTGCGATTTCAATTTCACTGAGTCTCGGGTGGAGACAGCGTGGCCATGGTTACACCATTCGTGCAGGTCGGAACTTACCCGACAAGGAATTTCGCTACCTTAGGACCGTTATAGTTACGGCCGCCGTTTACCGGGGCTTCGATCAAGAGCTTCTCCCTAAGGATAACCCCATCAATTAACCTTCCGGCACCGGGCAGGTGTCACACCGTATACGTCATCTTGCGATTTTGCACAGTGCTGTGTTTTTAATAAACAGTCCCAGCCACCTGGTCACTGCGGCTCCCGTCCGCTTAGAGAGCAAGTCTCATCACAGATAGGAGCGTACCTTCTCCCGAAGTTACGGTACGATTTTGCCTAGTTCCTTCACCCGAGTTCTCTCAAGCGCCTTAGTATTCTCTACCTGACCACCTGTGTCGGTTTGGGGTACGATTCCATATAATCTGAAGCTTAGAGGCTTTTCCTGGAAGTATGGCATCAGCAACTTCATCACCGTAGTGACTCGTCTCGTGTCTCAGGTTTAATGTTTGTCCGGATTTACCTAAACAANCTGTTTCCCATCGACTACGCCTTTCGGCCTCGCCTTAGGGGTCGACTTACCCTACCCTGATTAACATGGGATAGGAACCCTTGGTCTTCCGGCGTGGGAGTTTTTCACTCCCATTATCGTTACTCATGTCAGCATTCGCACTTCTGATACCTCCAGCATACCTCCCGGTACACCTTCAACGGCTTACAGAACGCTCCCCTACCACTCAGAATAAATTCTGAATCCGCAGCTTCGGTGCATAGTTTAGCCCCGTTACATCTTCCGCGCAGACCGACTCGACCAGTGAGCTATTACGCTTTCTTTAAAGGATGGCTGCTTCTAAGCCAACCTCCTGGCTGTCTGGGCCTTTCCACATCGTTTCCCACTTAACTATGACTTTGGGACCTTAGCTGGCGGTCTGGGTTGTTTCCCTCTTCACGACGGACGTTAGCACCCGCCGTGTGTCTCCCGGATATTACTTTACGGTATTCGGAGTTTGCAAAGGGTTGGTAAGTCGGGATGACCCCCTAGCCTTAACAGTGCTCTACCCCCGTAAGTATTCGTCCGAGGCTCTACCTAAATAGATTTCGGGGAGAACCAGCTATCTCCCGGTTTGATTAGCCTTTCACTCCTAGCCACAGGTCATCCCCTAACTTTTCAACGTTAGTGGGTTCGGTCCTCCAGTTGATGTTACTCAACCTTCAACCTGCCCATGGCTAGATCACCGGGTTTCGGGTCTATACCTTGCAACTATTCGCCCAGTTAAGACTCGGTTTCCCTACGGCTACCCTATTCGGTTAACCTCGCTACAAAATATAAGTCGCTGACCCATTATACAAAAGGTACGCAGTCACCCAACAAG
>NZ_JADYXC010000006.1:0-189549 GCF_015864505.1 Pseudoalteromonas sp. SWYJ118
TGTTGCTTGCAGTGCTTGTTCTATATTCACAAAAAAATCCGTAGTTAGTTTCCTAACTACGGATTTTGCATGATCGTTTGGATCGGTCAACCGGTCATTTTCTTAACTGATCGGCATTAGGAGCCTAGGCTCCTTTTTTAATATCAAATATTGCTGATCAGCGCATCCACACTTTAATATCAGCTAGGCCATTGCTTTGTAAAATACCTAATTGTTGATCAACGTTAGAATTTTGTTCAAACTCAAATGCATCAAGCTGATCATCAAACGTAATATTTGCAACACCATCACCACCGCGCTTTTTAACTTGGTGTAGTGAAATATCAGCTAGGTTAATAGATGTTTCCCAGCTAATTACCTGCCCACCCAAAAGTGGTAATGGATAAAATGACCAACCAATTGATGCCGTGATATTAGTTGTTTTTCCATTTGGTAATTGGAATAAATTAGCCGCTATTACTTTACAAAGATCTGAAGCATAGCTGTCTATTTTATTGCATTTAAAATCACGTAATAATAGTAAAAACTCATCACCACTCCAACGTGCCACATAGTCAGAGCCCTGCGTACGCGAATTTAATAATGCAGCCATTTGCTGTAAGCAGCTATCACCTGCAATTGGGCCATAGGCATCATTGATACGGCTGAAATTATCAAAGTTAATAATTACCAGCACCAGTGACTTGCCTTGTGCCTGCAGCGATTGTGAATTACGTTGAAAGTGTTCAATATCTTTAGGGAGTTGATCAAACAAAAAGCGACGGCTACGCAGCCCTGTTAACTCATCTGAGTGACTAACTAATTTAAGCTGTGAATTCACTTGGCCTAATTTATCATTAGCTTGACGAAGCTCTAAGGTACGCTCGGTGATCAAGCCCTCTAATGCTTCTTGTTTTCTACGCTCTTGCGCTCTAAACACCCAAAAAATAAGGTAGAAAAGCAAAATAAAGCCACTGGTAATTAAAAGCCTAAAGTAAATAGTTTCGTCAAAGCGCTCAGGCACTACAAAACCGTATTCTACTTCTTGCGCTTTAGTCCAGTCTTCACCTTGGCGCTTCGCTTCTAATTGAAACAAAAACGAGCCTGGAGGCAAGTTAGTATAAATAGCTTCACGTCGCGTATTAGCATAGCGCCAGTCACTATCTAAGCCACTTAGTTTATATCTAAATTCAATACTGTTTGGTGCATAATAATCAATAGCTGTGTAAGTTAGCGTTATATCACGCTCGTCTGTTTCTAATGATGGTTTTTTACCAAGCGCAGCGGTGGTTAAATGACGAAGTGGTGTTGTTATTGTTTCTATTGTTGGCTTTAATGCAAGCACACCAAATAGCTCTACATTTTTAGGTATTTCAACAACACCTTGTAAGCTTGGGTACCAAATAGAATTGCCGGTGTCTGCTACCGCATCATGCCCAAGTCCACTACAACATTGATTCGCTTTACCATCGAGTTGACGGTCAAAAGATGAAATCACTTCTTCAACTTTTAAGCTTTTTATCTCTGTTTTAAATTGCTCTACAGGCATTCTGTAAACACCTTTCATGGTGCTTACCCAAACATGTTTTAACTTTTCATCATATTCTAGGCTAAATATAGACCCATACGGTAAACCATTAGCTGCATCGAGTTGACGCCACTGCCCTTGCGTACTTCTGTAAAAAAGCCCATCGTTAAGAGAGCCGATTAAAATACCCACGCCATCTATATGTAGCACGCTAGTTACGTATGCACTTTCAAGTGTTGTTTGGTCACCAATTTTTTCAATGCCACGGTCTGTAAAGTAATATGCGCCTTTACTAGTACCAATCACACCAAAGTTTGTTTTATCCAATACGTAGGTAATAAACTTACTACCTAAAAAAGCGTTATATGCAAAAGGCGTTAAACCAGCATAATTTAATCGATATAAACCGCGTCCGGTACCAATCCAAAAACCGCCTTTACTAGAGCGACTTATTGCAAATACCGGGTTATCGCGAAGCGCTCGACCAGGGACGGTATAAAGTGTCTTGTTTTCAAAAACAAATAAGCCGCGCCCCGTGGCTATATATAATCGCTCACCATCGAATTGTAGATCGTGTACTGACGCGTATCCATATTTACTACTTGGAACTAAATTAATAAAACTTTTATCTAAATCGAAATAACCAATGCCGCTTTTGTTAGCAACCCACAGTTTTCCATCTGGAGCTTGGCTAATAGCCATAACAGACTCGGTCATATCTGAAACTGCTGAATGCCTTTCTACCCGCCCTTCATGGGCAAGCCATAAGCCTTCACTAAAACTTGCTAACCAAACGTTATTTTTATCATCTCTAAAAATATCAGCAAACCATATGCTTTGATCAAGTTGGCTTGGTTCTACCCATTGCCACTCACCGGTTTTATCTCTAAATAATAAACGTCCATAAGTCGAAACCCATAAGCCACCATCGGTATCACTCATAAACTTATAAACGGCTGAGTTATTTGCATTTGGTAAAGGAAAAGGTCTTAGTTCGTCATCTAAATCTAAAAAGTATGCACCTAGCTCAGAGGCTATATACAAATTACCGTTTAAGAATGATAAATCGTGCACTATGGTTTGCGCTAAGCGCTCTGGTAACGATATTTTAGCGGTAAGCTCTAAACGTAGTTTAGAGAAATCTGATGAGTTTTTAGTAAGGCGTAATAAATGACGATCATTAACTAGCCAAATACCTTCTGGAGAGAGTGCCATTTGGCTAACAGAGCCAACAATTTGGGTAATTACGGTAGCATTAACAATAGGTAGGGGGCCATTTACTTGAGTGCGTAAATCAACTTGCCCTCTATCTACATAGTATAAACCATTAGCCGCAATCCATATGCTGCCTTTGGAGTCCTCAAGAATATCTCTTACTGGACCTTTAATATTAAACTCTTGTGCTGCAAATGTGGCAGGATTAATAACTACCAAGCCACTTTTAGTACCTACCCATAATAAGCCACTAGAATCGACTAAAAGTTTATTAATACCATTACTAGGCAAGAACGGGCTATTTTGCGTGTTGTAGTTTGTAAATGTTGTGCCATCAAAACGGCTTAAGCCAAACTGAGTACCAAGCCACATATAGCCTTGCTGGTCTTGTACTACGCTTTTAAGTGATTGCGAAGGTAGACCATCTTTTATATTCCATTGCTTAACTACGTAATCACTAATTGAAGCCCAACTTGGTGTCGCGCACAACATCAGTACACAAACCAGTAAAAATCGCATCATATTGCTGCCACCTAGTTAAACAAATCAAATATAAAAAATTAAAAGGGTAGTAAACCCACTTTTATTAGCGCCTGTAAGCATATAAGCGAAAAAACGCCCGCAAGTATATCATCGGCCATAATACCTAAACCACCATGTACTCGTTTGTCTAGCATACGGATTGGGCCAGGTTTTGCTATATCAAAAAAGCGAAATAACAAAAAACCAACGAGTAATGTTTGCCAGCTAAGTGCTGCACCAATCATTGTAATGTAATAACCTGCCACTTCATCCCATACAATAGCAGGATGGTCGTGCACGCCTAAATCATCAGCCGTTTTACCGCAGGCCCATATACCAAATATACTGATCACTACGGCAAACACAATTTGCAACCATAGCGGATAATACATAGTCATAAGAATGAATGGCAGTGCAGCAAAAGTGCCAAATGTACCAGGTGCTTTAGGGGCTAACCCAGTACCAAAACCCAAACCAAAAAACTGATGTGGGCGCTTTAGATTAAACTTTCGGTTTTTGTTCAAACCAGCTCCTTTGCAAAATGCTCAAAACCTTGCTGCTTAAAATCAAACTTTTCACCGTTGTGTAAAAGTTCAATTTGACCATCGCCACTTTTAATTTGGCCTATGCATGTTGCATCTACACCATATTGACGCAGTTTTATATCTAGCATACTTTTATTGCTATCAGGTACAGTAAAAATCAATTCGTAATCATCACCGTAACTTAGAATAAATGGCAGCTGCTGATTAAAATCAAGGCTTGCTTGCATTGCATCTGAAGTCGGAATACTTTCAATATTCACAACTGCATTTACTTGCGACATATCAAGTATATGACTTAAATCAGCGATTAAACCGTCCGATACATCAATAGCCGATGATGCAAGGCCTCGCAATACCTGCCCAGCAGCAACACGCGGTGTTGGAAAGTCAAAGCGCTTATTTAAGTACTTTAAATGCTCTGGCTCAATACTTATACCTTGTTTGCGAGACTCAATTGCAAGTCCAGCGTCACCTAGCGGACCTGTAACATAAATCCAATCACCCACTTTCGCACCACTACGGCGAAGTGCAGTCCCTTCTGGTACAGTCCCTTTTGCACAAATAGTGATAGTTAATGGACCCTGAGTAGTATCGCCACCTATAATTTGCACATTAAAGTATTCTGCAATTTCATGCATGCCTTCAGTAAACTCTTCAATCCACTTTGGGTCAATACTTGGCAAGGTTAACGCAACTGAAACCCACGTTGGCTCAGCGCCCATGGCCGCTAAATCACTTAAATTAACAGCAAGCGCTCTGTGGCCTAATGCACGAGGGGAAATATCATCAAAAAAGTGTACGCCAGCAACAAGAGTATCTGTTGTAACGGCAAGTTGGCAGTTTTGTGGAACGGTTACTAAAGCGCAATCATCCCCTATACCTAGGTTTACATCACGACGGGTGATCCCGCGACCTTTAAAGTAGCGGTTAATTAATTCAAATTCCTTCATACACAAAAAAGCCGGCCTATGCCGGCTCCCCTCTTTAACGGTTACTTACTTGCGTAAATGCTTAACAGCTTTATCAAGTACACCGTTTACAAATTTATGGCTGTCTTCAGCGCCAAATATTTTGGCCAGCTCGATACCTTCGTTGATAGCAACTTTATAAGGTACATCGTCGCGGAACTTAAGTTCATAGCTGCTTAAACGTAAAATTGCGCGCTCAACCATATCTAAGTCATTAAACGGACGTGTTAAATGTGGCGATACAGCTTCATCTAGTTGCTTGTAATTTACAGCAACACCTGTCGCTAGGTCTTTAAAGTATTCAACATCAATTTTAGTAACGTCTGTTTCGATCAACATTTGTTGTTCGATATCGGCAATTAAATTGCCACTTATTTGCCAAGAATAAACGGCTTGGAGTGCTAAGATACGTGCTTTACGTCTTGCTGCTGGTTTCACAAAAATTCCTTAAACTTAAATTTTATCTAACACATTAACCATTTCAAGCGCGCCTAAAGCAGCTTCGCCGCCTTTATTGCCCATTTTGGTGCCAGCACGCTCAATTGCTTGTTCAATGCTTTCTGTGGTTAATACGCCAAATGCAACCGGGATATCATACTCAAGTGATACTTGCGCAAGACCTTTGTTTGATTCGCCAGCAACTAGGTCAAAGTGTGGTGTACCACCTCTGATCACTACGCCTAATGCGATGATTGCATCATACTCTTTTTTTGCCGCAACGCGTTTAGCCGCTAAAGGTAATTCTACCGCGCCTGGTACATAAATAACGGTAATGTCGTCATCAGATACGCCGCCAGTGCGTTTTAGCTCATCAACAGCACCTGCAAGGAGGCTGCTGCCAATAAAGTCATTAAAACGAGAAATGACAATGGCAAATTTCTTGCCTGGAGCGTACTTACTACCTTCAATAATTTTCATTTGATAACCCTAAAAATAAGTTCAAGCGGTTGCGATTGCGCAAAAATTGCTGCGCATCATACCATAAAAATAAAATAATAGCCTAGTTTAAGCGTGATGCTTATTGTGGCTCAATGTAATCAACAACTTCTAAATGAAAGCCCGAAAGTGCATGATACTTTTTAGGACGACTCATTAAACGCATCTGTTTAATTCCCAGATCTGCAAGTATTTGCGAACCTACGCCAACAGTACGAGATGTACCTTTGAATTTACGTGGCGTAACGCTTTCGCCAACATCAGCTGCTGCAAATGCTTTTACAGTTGCCTCTAACTCTTCAGTGCTTTCTTGCTTACCTAAAATAACTAAAGCACCTTCATTTTTAGCAATATAGGCCATTGCTTCAGAAAGGCCCCAGCTGCGGTCAGCACTTCTGTCTGAAAGTAGGATATCGTTAAAAGTGCTTTGCAAATGTACACGTACATTTGTCGGTTCTTGCTCTTTTATGTCGCCATTAAGCAATACGTAATGTAATTGGCCGTCAATTGTGTCTTTGTAAGTCACTAAATCAAACTCACCGTGAACAGTAGGCAACTTACATTTTGCAACTTGCTCAATTGTCGTTTCATTTAAGTTACGGTATTCAATTAAATCAGCAATAGTACCAATTTTAATATCGTGCTCTTTAGCAAACACTTCTAAATCAGGGCGACGCGCCATGGTGCCGTCAGCATTGAGTATTTCAACAATAACTGATGATGCTTCAAGCCCAGCTAAACGTGCTAAATCACAGCCAGCTTCAGTATGTCCTGCGCGAGTTAATACGCCACCAGGTTGTGCCATAATTGGAAAAATATGACCAGGCTGAACAATATCAGTTGGCACTGCGCCTTTTGCTATAGCCGCTTGCACTGTGCGCGCTCTATCAGCAGCAGAAATACCGGTTGTAACACCTTTTGATGCTTCTATCGACATTGTAAAGTTAGTCGAAAATGCAGCACCATTGTTTTTAACCATTAACGGTAAATCAAGTTGCTCACAACGATCTTGTGTCATGGTTAAACAAATTAAACCACGGCCATGAGTCGCCATGAAGTTAATCGCTTCAGCGCTAATATGCTCAGCAGCTATTATTAAATCGCCTTCATTTTCTCTATCTTCATCATCCATTAAAATAACCATTTTACCGGCTTTAATATCATCGATGATTTCTTGTGCGCTGTGTAAATTCATAAATTTGCTCGTGTAAGTTATCAGTTTCGTTATTTAATAAAACCCGCTTTTGCGAGTAAGCTCATCGAAATATCAGAGCCCGTTGGTTGCTCTGCACCTTTTATAAGGCGCTCTAAATAACGTGCAATTTGATCGACTTCTAAATTAACTTGAGTACCTACTTTAAAATGAGCAATTGTGGTCTGCTCACTCGTGTGTGGGACAATTGTTAATTTGAATTTATTGCCCTCTACAGCGTTTACTGTCAGGCTTATACCATCAATACATACCGAACCTTTGTACGGAATGTATTTCATTAAATTTTCGTCGGTTGTAAGCCAATATTCTGTTGCTCGCGCATTTGCTGCAATACTTGTGATAGTCGCAATGCCATCAACATGGCCAGATACTAAATGACCGCCCAAACGCGAAACTGGTTGCATGGCTTTTTCAAGATTAACCGTTTGCCCTAAAGCATAGTGAGCAAAACCGGTTAAACCAATCGTCTCGTTAGATAAATCAGCACTAAAGCCGTCAATATGTTTATCAACTACGGTTAAGCAAACACCATTGGTTGCAATGCTGTCGCCTAGCTTTACATCTTTCATATCAAGATCAGCACTTTGAATGCGAATAGCTAAGTCGCCTTGTTTTTTTTGTAATAAAGCAATTTTGCCTGTGGCTTCTATTATTCCAGTAAACATAGCGCTACTCTTTTTTATTAAGTGGTTTTAATGAGCTTTTAACGCGGTGATACGTAAATCGTCACCAATGCGCGCACATTCATTAAATGTTAAATTAACGGTGTTTTGCATACTCGTCAATTCAGGAAAATTAACTAAACTTTTTGCATCATGGCCCATTAATTTAGGCGCCAAATAAAAAACAAACTCGTCAACTAAATCAAGCTCTGTCATTTTACCAGCAAGTGTTGCTCCGCTCTCAAGCCAAACATTATTAAACTGCAGTTGCCCAAGCTTTTCTAAAACAGCCTGTAAATCAACTTTACCGTTACTTTCACTTACTTCAATATGCTTTACAAAATGCGGCCATTGCAGGGATTTATCAACCTTAGTCGTAAATATAATTACATCACTTTGGATTTTAAATAAAGCAAGGTCAGGTGTTAAGCGATTTTGAGAGTCAATTATAACACGCACGGGCTGGCGAAGCGGTAAATCGGTAGGTAACGTGCAAGGCAACTCGCTTAGTCGCACATTAAGTTTAGCATCGTCTACTAACACGGTATCGGCACCGGTTAAAATAGCGCAGCTTTGCGCTCGGTATAACTGTACATCTTGGCGAGCTGCGGAACTTGTGATCCACTTACTTTGCCCATTTTTAAGCGCTGTTTTACCATCTATGCTTGCTGCCATTTTACAGGTCACATAAGGTAAGCCTTGTTCCATTCGCTTAAAAAAGCCAACGTTAAGTGCGCGAGCTTGTGATTCAAGTAATCCATAAGCAACGTCAATACCGGCGTCGCTCAGTATTTTAAGGCCTTTGCCTGCAACTTGTGGATTTGTATCAACCATAGCAGCAATTACTTTTACTACGCCTGCCTTTTTTAAGCCTTCAGCACACGGTGGCGTACGCCCATAATGACTACAAGGTTCGAGCGTTACATAAGCGGTAGCGCCTTGTGCACTGTTGCCCCCCATAGCTAACGCGTTTACTTCAGCGTGCCCTTGGCCTGCTAATTGATGAAAACCCTCACCAATTATTTGATTGTTTTTAACTAATACACAGCCAACATTAGGATTAGGCGTTGTAGTAAACCGCCCTTTTTTGGCAAGTTCTATGGCGCGTGCCATATACATTTCGTCTTGTTCGGTAAAAATAGTTTGGCTTTGCATTGTTACTCCCCTAAACGGGCAATTTCTTCGCCAAATTCGCGTATGTCTTCAAACGAGCGATAAACAGAAGCAAATCTTACGTACGCAACTTTATCGAGTTTTTTAAGTGCTTCCATAATACATTCGCCCACCAAATGGCTTGAAATTTCTCGCTCACCCGTTGCGCGTAGTTGTGATTTTATTATATTTACAACTTCATCTACTTGCTCTGTACTCACTGGGCGTTTTTCGAGTGCGCGATTTAAGCCATTTAAAAGCTTATCCTCGTTAAACGGTTCCCGGCTGCCATCTTGCTTAACAACGCGAGGCATAACCAGTTCAGCGCCTTCAAATGTAGTAAAGCGCTCGTGGCAATCATTACATTCACGACGTCTGCGAACTTGATGGCCTCCGCCTACAAGGCGTGAGTCAATTACTTTAGTATCTTTTGCGGTACAAAATGGACAATGCATAACTCGGTACTTCCGTTTTAAAACAAAAAAGACCGCTAAATAGCGGCCTTTTATCTTAGCAAAAAACTAAACAGTTGTGATCTAAATTACTACTGCTTATGCAATTAAGCGTATACAGGTAATTTTGCACAAATAGCTTTTACTTTTTCTTTAACTTGCGCCTGTACAGATTCATCAGTGATGTTATCTAGTACGTCACAAATCCAGCCAGCAAGCTCTTTTGACTCTACTTCTGTAAAACCACGACGAGTGATTGCAGGAGAACCAATACGCAAACCAGATGTTACAAATGGTGAGCGTGGATCGTTTGGCACTGAGTTTTTATTAACTGTGATGTTAGCGTTGCCTAGGGCAGCGTCCGCATCTTTACCAGTGATATCTTTATCGATTAAATCAAGTAAAAATAAGTGGTTTTCAGTTTTGTCAGAAACGATTTTGTAGCCACGTTCTTGCATAACTGCAACCATTGCTTTTGCGTTTTTAACAACTTGTGTTTGGTATACTTTAAACTCTGGTTGAAGTGCTTCTTTAAATGCCACTGCTTTTGCTGCAATAACATGACATAAAGGACCGCCTTGGCCACCAGGGAAAACAGCGCTATTAAGCTTTTTGTAAATAGCTTCGTCGCCACATGCAGAAATAATTAAACCACCACGAGGGCCTGCAAGTGTTTTATGCGTAGTTGTTGTTACAACGTGTGCATGAGGAACTGGGCTTGGGTAAACGCCTGCCGCAATTAAGCCGGCAACGTGAGCCATATCAACAAACAGGTAAGCACCTACTTTATCAGCAATTTCACGGAACTTAGCCCAATCAACAATACCTGAGTACGCTGAGAAACCACCAATAATCATTTTTGGTTTATGCTCAAGTGCTAGCGCTTCAACTTGTGCGTAATCAATTTCGCCCGTTGCTTCATCTAGTCCGTATTGAATTGCATTGTAAAGCTTACCAGAGAAGCTTACGTGAGAACCGTGAGTTAAGTGACCACCATGAGCTAAGCTCATACCTAATACAGTATCGCCTGCATCTAACAATGCTAGAAAAACAGCCGCATTTGCTTGCGAACCAGCATGTGGCTGTACGTTAGCATAGTCAGAACCAAATAATTCGTTAGCACGGTCAATTGCTAATTGCTCAACAACATCTACATGCTCACAACCGCCATAATAACGTTTGCCTGGGTAACCTTCTGCGTATTTGTTTGTAAGCTGTGAACCCTGCGCTTCTAGTACGCGTGGGCTACAGTAGTTTTCTGAAGCGATTAGTTCGATATGCTCTTCTTGGCGAGCAGTTTCTTTGGTTATCGCGTCAAATAACTCTGGATCAAAATCCGAAATATTCATGCTACGTTCTAACATTGGGGTCTCCTAGGGCAACGTGTATGGTGTTTTTTAGAGGCTTTATTGTACGCTTTAAACGACTCTTTGCCTACGCTCTTAAGTTGAGGATATTTAAACAGGGATTGAAACTATTTCACAGCTCTTTTAAGATGATATTTTTTTATAAAGCCATAATAATTTTAAATGAATTATATTCACTACATTTAATTAGTAAATATAACTAAGTGTATTCATCCGTATAAAGTTATAAAAAAAGCGGCTCAAGCCGCTTTTCCTTTTAATTTAACTTAGCCTAATTTAGCGAGCATTTCGGTACGTAACTCGTCGTAATCGGCGTTCATATCGCTTGCTAGGCATGGTTTTGCTAGTGCATCAGCAAGTGGTTTTGGCATACCTAATTCAATATTTAGAATACCCTCTACGCTTTCTTTAAACTTAGCAGGATGAGCTGTCGCTAAAAAGATACCCGCTGCACCAGGTGCCCGATTTTCAACAAGACCTTGGTAAGCAATAGCAGTATGAGGCTCCGCAACATAGCCAGTTTGTTGAATTTTTTTCATCACGGCTTGCGTGTCTTGCTCGTTTACGCTTGTTGAATAAAAATTATCGTAGCTAAACCAGTTATTATCTAACATTGTTTGTACACGCGGCCAATTGTTTGGCTTACTTACATCCATCGCATTTGAAAGCGACTCAAGCGTTGCGTTTGGCGTCCAGTTTTTATCAAGCATAAAGCGCGGCACAGTATCATTTTGATTTGTTGTTGCACTTAATTTGCCAACAGGTAAACCAATAACCGCACCAATCATTGCGGCACACACATTACCAAAGTTACCACTAGGTACTGATATATGTGCTGTTGCGCGTTTTTCTTTTGGTAGCTGTGCGATGGCTTCAAAGTAGTAACAAACCTGAGCAACTAAACGGCTAATATTAATTGAATTAGCTGAGTTAAGCCCAAGTGTTGATTTAACTTCTTCATCTAAAAAGGCATTTTTAACTAGCTCTTGGCAATCATCAAAGCTGCCCTCAACTGCGTAACAATGAATATTGTTACCTAGCGTAGTAAATAGCTTTTGCTGAGCAAGTGAAATTTTGCCTTTAGGGTATAAAATAACAACATCGATATTTGGTTTATTGTAAAAAGCATGCGCTACAGCTGCACCGGTATCGCCCGATGTTGCTGTTAAAATAGTTACTTTCTCGTCTTTGTTAAACTGCGTTAAACACTCTGCCATAAAGCGACCACCAAAGTCTTTAAACGCAAGTGTAGGACCATGAAACAACTCTAAGCAGTATGTATTCTCTTCAACTTCCACCAGCTTAACTGGAAAGTTAAATGCATTTTTAACCATTTGTGTCACAGTGTCGCTTGGCAGCTCATCACCAATTAGGTGAGATAATATTTTACCACTGCGTGTAACAAAGTCCATATCAAGCAATGCATCAACATCGGACAGTGGGGCAAGGGATTCAGGGAAAAACACACCTTGATTACGACCCAAACCTGTTTTTACGGCTTCAACGAACGACACTTTTTGTGAGCTATCTTTTAAATTATGTAATTGCATGACTACCTATCCTATAAAACTGTTAATTGACGCGTGCCGTCGTTATCTAATTTACAAATGTGGCAAAAGCCTTGCTCGTTAATGTAATTGGTTTCTAACCACTGCGCGCATTGCTGTGCAGCTTCAAGTGTTTTACACACACTAAATAAGGTTGGTCCTGCGCCCGAAATACTGACTATTTCAGCGCCCAGCGCTGGCAAGCTTGCTTTGGCTTCACTAAAGCCTTTTATAAGCGGTGCGCGGTAAGGTTCTGCTATTTCATCTTTCATTATGCTTAGCGCATCGTCAAAACGATTAGTTAACAGCAAGCTACTAAATGCCGACAAACGCTGAGCAAACTCAACACTTGCATGCATGTTCAACTCTTTTGGTAAAACAGAGCGCGCTTTTGCAGTGTTGAGTGAAAAACCAGGAAACGCAGCAACGTAGTACCAGTTTTCATCAACAGGCAGTGCAATCGATTTATCAGGAATTAAATCACCTGTTAACTGCAAGCCACCTAAATAACATGGCGTGATGTTGTCGTAATGACGACCGCCACTTACTACAGCTTCAAAGTCAGCCATCAGTTCAATAAGCTCAACCTGACTTAAATTAGTTTTTGCAAACTTATCAAGGGCAGCAAAAGTAGCCACGACCGAACATGCACTAGAGCCAAGCCCAGAGCCAATTGGTAAGTTCTTTTTAAGCTCGAGCTTTACGCTTGGCATAGTAGGCGCAACATGCGCTCTAAAATGCACTAAGCACTGGTACGCTAAATTTTCATTAGCATCACTTGGTAACTTGTGAGCGTACTCGCCTGTGCAAATAAATTCGTCGCTTGGTGCTGCGCTTACAACGGCTACATCACCTAACAAACTGCCATCAATTGGCGCAAGCGCTGCGCCAAGTGCATCAAAACCCACTGCAAAATTACCAATAGACGCCGGAGCATATACTTCAATCATAACGAGCTCCTAGCGCGATAACGTTTTTAAAATATCAGCAAATACACCCGCGGCTGTTACTTCCGAGCCGGCGCCATAACCACGAATTACAAACGGACGTGGCTGGTAGTATTGGCTTAAAATAGCCAGTGCGTTTTCACCATCACGAATGACACTAAGCGCATGCTTTGCATCTACCGCTTCAATACCTACTTTACAGTGGCCTTCTTTAATTGTGCCTACATAGCGAAGTACCCTACCCTCGCTCGCAGCGCTTTTGATACGGTCGTTAAAATCAGCATCTAAGCTTGGTAGTTTTGCCATAAACTCATCAACGCTATCACCTTGTGCAAAACCTGGTGGTAATACTGACTCAACTTCAATATCGCTTAGCTCTAATTTCATACCGGCTTCGCGAGCGATGATCAATAACTTACGTGCTACATCGGTACCTGATAAATCATCACGAGGATCTGGCTCAGTAAAGCCACTTTCTTTGGCTTTAATAGTTGCCTCAGAAAGTGATAAACCATCTTGAAGTGCGCCAAACATATACGAAAGTGAACCTGATAAAATACCGCTAAACTCTAATAACTCATCACCGGCACCAAATAATGACTGTAAGTTGTCGATTACTGGTAAGCCTGCACCAACGTTCGTTTCGTATAAAAATTTACGATTATTCTTTTGCGTTGCTGCAATTAAATCTTGGTAATACGTGTATGAGCTTGTTGTTGCTTTTTTATTGGCAGCAACCACATGAAAACCTGCATTTAAAAAGTCTACATACTGCGCAGCAAGTGCATCCGACGACGTACAGTCAACAAGCACAGGGTTTACTAAATGATTTTGCTTAACAAACTGCTCTACTAGTTTTAAATCAAACGCCTGCTCAGATGAGGCCAATTTTTGCTGCCAATCACCAAAAGCAATACCTTCACTATCAAGGTGTAATTGGCGAGAGTTAGCAACACCATACAAGTTGAGTTTAATATTACGTTTTTCAAGCCACGCTTGTTGGCGCTCAAGCTGATTAATAAGCTCTTGCCCTACTAAGCCACAACCTAGTAAAAACACATCAATTGACGGCACATGCGTGAAAAAGTTTTCATGGCATATTTTTACGGCGTCGTTACAAAGTTCGCCATCAATTACTGCTGAAATAGCACTTTCTGTAGAATCCTGTGCAATTGCCACAATATTTACTTGCGCTTGTGCAAGCGATGCAAAAAACTTAGCCGCTAAGCCACGGTGCGCGCGCATGTTGTCGCCCACTAAAGTAACAATGGCTAAATTGCGCTGCACTTGTACAGGCTCAATAAGCCCTGCTTGTAATTCAAGTTCAAATGCAGTTTGTAGCGCATCAAGTGCAAGTGCTAGGTCTGTTTCGTGTACACAAAAGCTAATGCTGAATTCGCATGATGACTGCGTGATCAATACAATTGATACGTTATCGTGAGCAAGCGCGTTAAATACCTTAGACGCCATACCTACTTTGCCTTTCATGCCTGGCCCTGAGACAGTTAGCATTGCAAGGTCTTGTAGGCTCGAAAGCGCTTTTACTGGCTCATCTGATGAATAATCGTTACCAATTAATGAGCCTTGTGCGTCTGGGTTATGCGTATTTTTAATTTCGCACGGCACGCCTGCTTTAGCACACGGTAAAATTGTTTTAGGGTGAAGTACTTTTGCACCAAAATAAGAAAGCTCCATCGCTTCTTTATAAGATAAAAAATCTACTTTAGTCGCTTTTTTAATATAACGAGGATCAGCACTGTATACACCATCAACGTCAGTCCAAATTTGGCAAATCTCAGCTTCTAAACATGCTGCTGCAATGGCTGCTGAGTAATCTGAGCCATTACGGCCAAGCGTTGTAAGCTCACCTTTATCATTACTCGCCGTAAAACCAGGCATGATATAGATAGTTGCAGGGCTTTCTTTAAGCACAGCTTGAAAGCGCGCTTTACTTGTTACTAAATCAGCCTCGGCGTCGATATAACCGCCAGTTGAAGCGATACAGCTTGTTGCTTCTAAGTATCTTGCATCGTGCGAGTTCAATAAAGCCTGCATTAAAGAAACACTAACGCGCTCTCCGAAGCTAATTACAAATGCGCGAACTTGATCAGGGCAACATTGTATAAGTGATACGCCATCTAGTTTATTTTTAAGCTCGCCTAAGTTTGGCCAACTTGTAACTACTACACCACTTTTTTCAACGTCAGCTTTCAAACCTTCACAGCGGCTAACTAATGCTTGCCATTGCTGCGAAAAGTCAGAGCCTTGTTCTGCAGCACTTGCAAGTGCAACTAGCGAATCGGTCATTCCACCTGGAGCAGAAAGTACCAAAAGCATTTCATCTTTTAATTGTGCTTTAACTAGCTGAGCTACCTGTTGTAAGCATGCATAGTCGGCAAGCGAAGACCCACCAAATTTTAAAACTCGCATTGTTTATGTTCCTCATCCCATAAAACGAAAAAAGGCCTGTGTTCTAAGTGAACACAGGCCTTTAAATTTATTGCACCGACCTATGCCACTATCCAGTAAGAATGATGGTTGTAATAATAATGGTCAGTACGCGATTAATTGTTTTCATATGTTAAGACTGCCTTAACAAAGGCTATGCTGTCAACCCTAAATTAAAAGATAAAACAGCCTTTTTTAACATGAAAAAACCTAATGAATGCCAAATTTATGCAATATTTCGTTTAAGTTAGATTTATTGATAGGTTTATCGATAAAGTCTATTGCGCCAAGTTGTGCGACTCGTTGCTTCATTTTTTCTTGTATATCGGCAGAAATAACTAAAACAAAGCACTCTATTTTTTCTATTTTTATAGTCTCGAGTACTTGTATACCATCAACTTCGGGCATGGTGAGATCTAAGCACAATAAATCAAAGCTTTGTGCTCGTAAAAGTTCTAGAGCGTGCGCTCCATTTGTAGCTTGTTGTATTTGAGCGTCTATACATTCATTTAAACACCGCACGACTTGTTTACGGGCAACTGCAGAATCGTCACAGACTAATATCGAAAATTTCATCATGTTTACTACTACACAACCATCAAAGTTATTAAAAGGTTATTAAACTAATGCCTTCCATTGCATTTTAGACACTTTAACACGCCTCCAAGCACTCAGCGCATTAATAATTTAATACAATGATAAATATAGAATAAATCCGTTTAAGATATAATTAACCAAAGCAAATACTAATTAAGCCTACAATACATAACAGATAACGAATTTATTAATTTATACCTTGGTTTAAATACTTTGATACTACACGCTCACTTTTTGGATTTATCTTATTAAATTTTAACTTTTTTATTTATTTTTAGAGGTTTATTGACTAACTTTTAAATTACTATCGTAACGTTACAAAAATAATAAAGGATGAACAAGTCACTCATGTTACAAAAAAGTCTTTCTAAGAAGCTACTGACTAGCGTTTTATCCGTCTATTTTTTGCTTACCTTTGTAGTGACCTGTGGACAAGTGCTTGCTGAATACGTCAATACTAAAGACTATATTCGCGATGAACTTAGTACCTTACAAAAAACCTTTAGTCGCAGCTTAACACGTGCAATTTGGGAGCTTAATACCAAGCAAACAATTACAACAGCAGAAGGTTTACTCGCCATCCCCATGATTGAAGGGATTATTGTTCGAGACGACAGCGGCGAAATTATTTCACAGCTAGGGCGCTCTCTTGATATACATAAGCTATATAACCAACAGTTAGTACAAGAAGAGGTTATTTTAGAAGACGCAAAATCGGGTTTATTTGGTTATACCTTTCCACTTATTTTTGAATTTTCAGGTCGTGCTACTCAAGTTGGTGACGTTACCTTATTCTCAAGTCGAGAAGTTGTTTTTAGCCGCATTATGGTATCAATCTACTTTTTGATTGGTAATGCGATGATTAAAACCACCTTTTTGATCATCTTATTTTTAATGGCATTTAGAAAACTTCTTACAGACCCTTTAGCAGAACTCACTGAGCAACTAGAAAATTTAGAACTAGACGAGCTAGAAGGTCAACATATAGAAATAGAAACAGAAGAACATAATGAACTAAAAGTGATGGAGCAGTCATTTAACAAACTAATAGATAAAGTGGTTCAGTATAGAAAAGAGCTTGAACACACCCAAAAAGAACTCATTATAAGTAACGAAAAGCTTGATCAACACAACATACAACTTGAACAAGACGTAGCCCGTAAAACATCCAACTTAAGCCAAGCAATGATGGATTTACAGCAGCAAAAATACGAACTCGAAAAGCAAAAAATTGTCCTCACCGAAGAAGTAGACTTACGCCGCAGCACAGAGCTAGAGTTAATTACAAAGCAAACTGAATCTCAGCGCTATATAGAAGAGTTAAGCCTTGCACAGGAACGTTTACTAGGCACAGAAAAAATGGCTGCGCTAGGCGGACTTGTAGCAGGTATTACACACGATATAAACACCCCTATTGGGATAGGTGTAACGGCAATATCATTTTTACAAGAACGCTTAAATAAACTCGAAAATGCTTATACCGAAAAAACACTTTCGCCAAAAGCACTAGAAGAATTTATTAACGAAGCAAAGCAAAGCACAAGCTTACTAACCACTAACTTAGATAGAGCTTCGGAGCTTATAGCTAGCTTTAAACAAATAGCGGTCGATCAAGCCAGTGAAGCAGTAAGAACCATTAACTTTAAAGATTACACTAACGAAGTAATACGCTCACTGCACCCAAAACTAAAAAAGACATCCCATACTATAAAATTAGAATGTCCTGATGATTTAGTTTTAAATCTCCCTGCAGGGGCTATAAGCCAAATTTTTACTAACCTAATTATGAACTCACTTATTCATGGCTTTGAAGGTAAAAGCAACGGTGTAATGGATATTAAAATAAGCGCTGATGACACTAACTTAACTATTGATTACAAAGATGACGGTAACGGTGTTACTAACGAGCAATTAAAAAAATTATTTGACCCATTTTTTACTACCAAACGCGATGAAGGCGGTAGCGGATTAGGCACCCATATAATGCTTAATTTGGTCAAGCAAACCCTTAGTGGCTCTATTGATGCAACGAGTGAACCGGGCAAAGGTCTGCGTTACTATATTCAATTTCCGAAGAACATGGCTAAGCCACTGCCTATTTTTGATAAATATGAATAAATAAAAGTATATGCATTAAATTTGTTCATATTCAACAGTAACAAATCAGTCATTTCGAGATGCTGTTTTTATTGCTATGATTGTACAAATTTTTCAAATGGATCAATTCCCCTATGTGGTTTAGTAACCTTATTTGTTACCGCTTTAAGCAAGACGTTTCATATACTCAAGAAGACTTTGATAAAGCATTAGAGCAAGATTTATTTCGCCCATGTACTGGTCAAGAGCTTGCAACATTTGGTTGGACAAAAGCGTTTGGAAAACATGGCGATACGCTATCGCATTTTTCTCAAAAAAGTATTCTAGTTTGCGCTAAACGCGAAGAAAAAGTACTCCCTGCTTCTGTTATTAATGAACTAGTTGCTGAGAAAATTGATCTGATAGAAGCTGAAGAAAACCGCCCAGTTAAAAAGAAAGAAAAAGACGAATTAAAAGAAAACATTCTTCATACTCTTCTACCTCAAGCATTTAAAAAGTCGAGCTTACAATTTGCCTTTATTGACCAAGAAAACGGTTGGGTTGTTGTAAATAGTGGCAGCTTTAATAAAGCAGAAGAGCTACTAGCACTACTTCGTAAATCGTTAGGAACGCTTCCGGTTGTACCTGCGTTTGCTAACTACGACCTAGATGTATTTTTAACTGATTGGTTAACTAACTTTAGTACACCAGAAGGTTTTGCTATTGGCTCAGACGCTGAACTTGAAGAAGCAGACGACAGCGGCGCACAAGTAAAGCTTAAAGGTCATGATCTATCGTGTGATGAAGTTAAATCGCATTTAGAAAGTGGTAAACGCGTAACTAAACTTGCACTTGATTGGCAAGAGCGTCTTAAGTTTATGCTGCAAAACGATGGCTCTATCAAACGTTTAAGCTACTCTGAAACTCTAAAAGAAGAAAACGCAGATATTCCTAAAGAAGATATGGCTTTAAAACTTGATGCTGACTTTATTTTAGCTTCTGAAGAAATAAAGCAATTACTTGAAGAGCTAACTGCAGGTTTAGGTGACGTTGAAGATTTAGAAAAAAGCGTAAATACCATAGTGCCTACCTGCATAGATATTTAAGCAATTTAATGAATTAAATAGCATATGTAAGTAGGTTGGTATAACAGATAAAAATCCGATAGCAGTTTACTGCTATCGGATTTTTTTATGAAATTTAGAAGCACTTATTTATATCTAAACCGCGAACAGTATTTAGCTAACGATCGACGTATTAAAACCTAAGGTAATCATCTTTTAAGTAGGAGAATACAGCATGGTTCAGAGGTAAGTATGTAGAGTGATATGAGATTATCTATATACGCTTCAAGCTGGACTGCACAAAAGCTGAAGTTTTTGATTTTAATTAAAACCATTAACTTACTTTGTGCAGATAACTTATTTTAGCTTTTAGCGTCTTCAACTTTAGGTTGGCGATATATTTTTATAATGTGATATAAATTTACAAGCGACAATAAGCCGTTGGTAAAAATAACAGGCACTGCGCCAATGGCAACACCGTATGCAGTAAATACAATACAACCAAACATGTTGTACCAACGCAGTTTTACTACATCTGTCATTGTTAACGATGCAACCAATAAAGCTGATGCAATATAACCTAAATATTCCCAACTCAATTGTTCTCTCCTAGCCTTTAGGTTAGCATTACATGTACTGCTATCTTATGGCACTTGTAAGTATTGCAAAGTTACAACAAAATAAAAAAGCTAACCTGCTTAAAAAACCTGAAAAAGTTTGCCGGAAAATACCAGCAAATTCTTAAATCATTACACGGGAAATGAAGGTAAAATAATACTCTTAGCAAAGCTAATAATATTAGTAGCAAGTTAGCGTAAATTCTTAGTGTCTTAATGCTATCGTCATTAAGATGTAATAAATAGGACAAATGTCCGAAGAGCACATTGATGTTTCAATACCATTTTTCTAGTTACCTTGTTGATCAGCTTTTAACCTTTGCCGGTAGCAGCTATCAACAATCAAAAAAAGAAGTTCTGATCCATCAAGATCAGCCTTTAAGCAAGCTTGTGCTTGTACGCAGTGGCACTGTGTCGTTTAGTTACGACGTAGGTAATGGACGACGCCTGCTGTTAGGACAATTGGATTGTAACAACACCCTTATTGGTGAAATAGAAGCGCTAAATAATAATCCGTGTATTTATACGGTAACGTGCTTTAGCGATGTAACTTATAACCTTATTGAATTAAGGCATTGGCGTGCTCTACTGCTTGAAAAACCAGAACTAAGCTTATACACAGCACAAACTATTGCGGCTAAGTTTCAGGAAAACCAAAAAATCAATTTAGATAAGTTATTACTACCACTTAGCTATAACATAGCTAAAGATTGCTTACTAAGGGCCGAGAACAACAACCCTACGCTACTTAGAGCCTACCCAACTGTAAATGCTGAAGCCGAACGTTTTGCTACCACTGAGCGAGCTTACAGACGTGTTGTTACAGAACTCGTAGAAAAAGGCTTGGTACTTAGAAGTAACGATGGCTTGCAAGCAGTCGATATACCAAAACTAAGTGAATACGTAGATAGCTTTGCTCAGCTTTAAAATAAAAAAAGGCCTTAACGGCCTTTTTTTATTTATGCAAATTACTAATTACTTCTCTAGCAAAATGTCATGAATTTTCGCAAGATCAGATTTACCAGCAATAATTTCATCCGGTGTTAAACCCGATAATTCATGCGGGAACACTAACCACTCTTCAGATTCATGAATATAATAATCTGGAACAGTGTCCACTTTTGAGTTTTTTGGCTTGTAGTACGGGCATGCAATACGAATATCACGTGGCAAGTTTAAGCGCATAAGCTCTGAAAGCTTTTCTTTTAATGCAACAATACTACGACCTGAGTCAAATACATCATCAACAATTAATAATGAATCACCTGCATTTGCGTTCTCTACAATGTAATGTAAGCCGTGTACTTTAATTTCTTTCGACTGTTTACCAATACCGTAATAAGACGATGTACGTACTGCAATGTGGTCAGTCTCAATGCCTTTGTAATCGTAATATTCTTGAACAGCAATACCGATCGGTGCACCACCTCGCCAAATACCAATAATAAAATCAGGACGAAAGCCATCTTGGTATACTTGTGCCGCTACGCGGAACGAATCTTCAAGCAGCTGTTGAGCTGTGATGTAGCACTTATCTGACATAATTAGAAACCCCAGTGGTGGATATAAGATTTGAGCGCAGCTTAGAGTTAAGCAAAAATTAAACTCAAACAGGTATTGGCGACTGATTTTACCGTAAATGAAATAAAATTGCTTGCCTGTAAATTAAAAAATAGGCACCCAAGGGTGCCTATTTTTAGCGTAAAAAGCGTAATTTAGTAAATATTATGCTTTTTCTTGTAAAGTACGAGCAACTGTACGCATACCTTGAGTTGTTGCACCCGCTGCCCATTGACTTGTACTGCCCATGTTAAATGCAGCCGCTAAATCGATGTGTACCCAGCCTTTGCCATCGTTTGGCACAAAGCGCGATAAAAAGCCTGCAGCATTCGATGCACCGCCATAACCGCCACCTTTTTGTGCACGGCTATTCGCCGTATCAGCATAAGGAGATGGGCAGTTTTGTTGATGCCATTTTTCAAGAGGAAGTGGCCAAGCAGCTTCCATTTCTTGAGATGCAAAACTCTCAACTTCACGTACAAGTTCTTTATCAAGTGCAAATAATGCATTGTACTCTTGGCCAACAGCAACAAGCGCTGCGCCAGTTAGTGTTGCTGCATCAATAATAAGTGGAGCGCCAGTCTCACCTGCGGCCATTAGGCCATCTGCAAGTACTAAGCGACCTTCAGCATCGGTGTTTACAATTTCAACTGTCGTGCCATTTTTATAAGTAAGAATATCACCTAATTTGTATGCATGACCCGAAATTAAGTTCTCAGCACAACATAAAAACAGTTTAATACGTTTTTCAATACCACGGTTAATAGCCAATGCTAAACCTGCAGTTACTGTTGCAGCGCCGCCCATGTCGCACTTCATACCAAGCATACCTTCGCTTGATTTGATTGAGTAACCACCTGAGTCAAACGTAATACCTTTACCTACAAGCGCTGCACTTACTGGTGCATTTTCGTCGCCTGTTGGGTTGTAATCAAGCTCAAGCAATACTGGCGGGCGAACACTACCGCGACCAACAGCATGAATACCAATCCACTGTTGTTCTAGTAACGCATCACCTTTAATAATTTGGTAACTTACATGCTCAGGCGCTAATGATTGAATAAACTCAGCCGCTTTTTCAGCAAGGCTTTCTGGGTAAATGTCATCGGCAGTCCCGTTAACCATTTCACGTGCCCAAATTGCTGACGTTTTTAAGTGAGCAAGTTCTTTAATATCTGATTGTGCGTTATCAACAAAATCAACACCATTTAACGATTTTGGTGTTACGAAGCCTTGATAAAAAGCCCACTGACTTTCTGTACACCAAGCATCGCCTGCTAATTCAACGTTTTTAATACCTTGGATTGCAATAGTACGACCAGCTTTTTGAACATTTTTCAATGTTTCTTGCTCAGACAAATGAACAGTTGCACCGCGCTCATTAAAAGACAATGACGCATTATCGCCCCAATGACTCGCTGCTGCTTGTTCGCTTAGTTGAACAACAAATTTTTCACTCATGTTAGAATACCCTTGCACTTAAATGTGCCACCGAGTTTACTATAGAGCGCTTAAGTTCCCAACAGCTTGAGATAAATAACATAAACCACACTGCTGTGCAGTATTTACGCTTTGGAAGTTATCATGAAGTACACGCCAACTCTGCAACCTGCCACCTTATTAAAACGCTACAAACGCTTTTTAGCTGATTTACAATTAAGTGATGGCAGTGAATTTACCGCCCACTGTGCTAATACAGGTAAAATGACGGGATGCGCAGAGCCGGGTTTTGCTGCTTTTTATTCAACAAGCGATAACGCAAAACGAAAATACCCGCATTCATTAGAGCTTACGCAAAATAACTTATCTCAGCTTATTTGTGTAAATACAGCAGTGGCTAATAAAGTAGTAGAAGAAGCAATAAACAATAATGTAATAAGCGAGCTACTCGACTACAGTCAATTGCAAAGCGAAGTAAAGTACGGCAGCGAAAACAGCAGAATCGACTTTTTACTCACAGACGAAAATAAGCCTGATTGCTACGTAGAAGTTAAATCAGTCACATTATTAAGCGAGGATGCACCACAAAGCGGGCAAGGCTACTTTCCTGATGCGCAAACACTGCGCGGACAAAAGCATATTCGCGAACTAATAGAAATGATCGAACAAGGCCACCGAGCAGTATTACTGTTCGCTGTTTTGCATGAAGGAATAAATACAGTAAGTGCAGCTGCGCATATTGATAAAAAATACGCCACGCTATTAAGCCAAGCAATAATAGCCGGCGTTGAAGTATTAGCATACAAGGCCACAATTTCTGCTAATGAAGTTTTACTTCATAAAAAAATAGTATTTGCACAATAGTGTATTAAACCAAGGGATTGAACTAAGCGTAATTTACAAAATAAGCAAAGTACTCAAATTAAATAAAGTTATACAAAGTGAATTATAAAAATTAACTTGTTTTTAAAGCTTTTGCCCATATAACAAGGCAAGTTTTAGAAAGCGAATATGTGAATTAATTAAAAGTGTAAATAAACTATTAATACACTTTTTACTCAGTAAGCATGGTTGAAGCTAATTCGATTAATTAAAAATAAATTTGCCTAGGATATAAGATTCTGTTATTTATACCGCCGGCTAATGCTGAGGCATTAAATTAAGGATTTAGGAGAGAGTTATGCCAGACCAAAAGAAACATGGTTTATTGGCTCAAGCCGGTTTAGAACCATACCAAGAAAAACCAGGCGAAGAGTACATGAATGATGCACAACGTGCTCATTTTAGAGCGATTTTAGAAACTTGGCGTAATGATTTACGTAACGAAGTTGATCGTACTAAATCACACATGCAAGACGAAGCTGCTAACTTTCCTGACCCAGTTGACCGCGCTGCACAAGAAGAAGAGTTCTCTTTAGAACTTCGTACTCGTGACCGCGAACGTAAATTAATCAAAAAAATTGAAAAAACAATTAATTTGATTAAAGAAGATGATTTTGGCTTTTGTGAGTCTTGTGGCATCGAAATTGGCATACGTCGCTTAGAAGCACGTCCTACTGCCGATTTATGCGTAGACTGCAAAACACTTGCAGAAATCAAAGAAAAGCAATCTGGACGCGGCTAATTAATACTTATTAATTAGTTATGTCTCCTACAGCCGTTACTGCGCCTATGCGTAAATATCGCGGTCGTTTTGCACCGTCTCCTTCTGGGCCATTACATTTTGGCTCACTTGTAGCGGCTGTGGGTAGTTATCTAGATGCAAAAGCTAACCAAGGAGATTGGTTAGTTCGTATAGAAGACATTGACACTACGCGCGTGGTTAAAAACGCCGACTCCGATATTCTTAATACCTTACATGCCTACGCCCTTCACTGGGACGAACCTGTTGTATATCAAACGCAGCGTCTGCCTTTATACCAAGATATTACCCACTCACTTTTAAAACAAAAACTTGTTTATGGTTGCACCTGTACTCGCAAACAAATAAAAGCCATTGGCGGTATTTATCAGGGGGATTGCCAAGCACTTAATCATAATACTCAATCCGGTGCGCTTCGCTTAGTTCAGCAACATCCAACGACTCAATTTAATGATTTAATTCAAGGTGATATAACGGTAAATAGCGCCCTTTCCCATGAAGATTACTTAATTAAACGCAGCGATGACTTATTTGCATATCAACTTGTTGTGGTCGTTGATGATATTGATCAAGAGATTAATCGAATTGTAAGAGGTGCTGATTTAATTGAGCCAACCGCTCGGCAAATTAGTTTATTTAAACAACTCGATAGCCCTGTGCCTGAATTTGCTCATTTACCTTTAGCGGTTGCCAAGCCTGGTTTCAAATTGTCTAAACAAAATTATGCTCCTGCCATTAGCAAACAAAATCCAAAGCCTGCTTTAATTAGTGCATTTGAATTTTTAGGATTGCCTGTTATAGCTGATTTAATCGATTTAAATATTGAACAATTAATCGCTTGGGGAATTAAAAACTTTAGCTTAAAACAGGTACCACAAGTATCCGAAATACAAATTTCTCAGCATCCACGTAGTCAGAAAGTCCAATTTACACATTTAAGTAAATAAAATAGCTAAAAACGGCTTAATTTCAACACATCAACTTAATTTTTAAACCCTGCTGGTATATGATAGCCGCCTAAATATATGCTAATTACGTCAAACAGCTTGTACTGGGCTATAACCGCCCCATTTGCTGTAACTTTTGATTGCGATGCAGAGTCAATCACACCTTCTAGGAGACAGACTATTATTTCCAAGCTTTTTCAATTTTGCCGACAAATAATCGGCCCGAATACCAGTGCCGAAAGCGCTTCTGTAAGCAGTGAACCTATTGTTGTCACTCGTGGTGAGCATGGTATTTCTCGCAAACAATTTAGCCCAAATGCAATCAAAGTATTATACCGCTTAAAAGACGGTGGCTACGATGCCTACCTTGTTGGTGGTTGTATTCGCGATATATTGTTAGGCCAACAGCCAAAAGATTTTGACGTAGTTACTAATGCCACGCCAGATCAAGTAAAAAAACTATTTAGAAACTGTCGCCTTATTGGTCGTCGCTTTCGTTTAGCACATATTGTATTTGGCCGTGAAATTATTGAAGTGGCGACTATGCGTGGCCACCACGAAGCGCAAGAAGACAAAAATCAAATAAGCCAATCAAGCGATGAAGGCCAATTACTACGTGACAACGTATTTGGCAGTATTGAAGAAGATGCAGAACGCCGCGACTTTTCAATCAATGCACTTTATTACTCAATCAAAGATTTTAGTATTCACGATTACGCCAACGGCTTAGCGGCAATTAAAGCTAAACAAATTGAGCTAATCGGCGACCCTGAAACGCGTTACCGCGAAGATCCTGTTCGTATGTTACGTGCAGTTCGCTTTGCTACTAAACTTGATATGAGCATTGCGCCTAAAAGTGAAAAGCCAATTAGCGAGCTTGCAAGTTTGCTTGATAACATTCCGCCGGCACGTTTATTTGAAGAAATTCTTAAGCTGTTTTTAAATGGCAAGGCCGAAGCTAACTTTTTAATGCTGCGTAAGTACGGCTTATTCCGCTCACTGTTTCCTGAGCTTGATAAAATCTTAGATAAAAACCCAAGTGGCTTAGAACACACGCTTATTCAGCAAATGTTTCAAAATACCGACAAACGTATTAATGCCGATAAAAAAGTAACACCAGCGTTTATTTTTGCCGCACTACTTTGGTTCCCGCTGCTTGAACGTACTAAAAAGATTCAAAGCCAAGAGCAACTTGCAGAATACGATGCTTTCGCACAAGCAATGAATAAAGTACTAAGCGATAACTCACAACACATTGCGGTTCCTAAACGCTTTACTTTAGGTGCTCGCGATATTTGGCATATTCAGCATCGTTTGGATAAACGCGCAGGCCAACGTGCTTACAGACTAACGCAGCAACCTCGCTTTAAAGCCGCCTACGACTTTTTACTCTTACGCGTAGACGCGGGCGAAACACAGCATACTGAGCTTGCCCAGTGGTGGACACAATACTTAAGCCAAGATATAAACGGCCAAAAAGAGATGGTTAAAAACTTAGGCCACCAAGGTGGTCCTAAGCCGCGAAAGCGCCGTCGACCTACTAAAAAGCCAGCTGAGTAATAACATGTACTGTGTTTATTTGGGTTTAGGTGCCAACCTAAACTCACCAAAAGAGCAGCTTGATAACGCGGTAATCGCGCTTAAAAAGCTGCCTAATTGTGAATTTATAAACGTATCGCATTACTATGCAAGTAAGCCTATGGGCCCACAAGATCAACCAGACTATATCAATGCAGTAGCGTGCATTAAAACGACCCTTGAGCCAGAGCAATTACTTGATTTAACGCAACGTATTGAACTTGAGCATGGTCGAGTAAGAAAGGCTGAGCGTTGGGGTCCACGCACACTTGATATCGATACTCTATTATTTGATGATCAAATTATAAATACGGTGCGCTTAACTGTGCCTCATTATGGTTTGAATAATCGCGAGTTTGTGGTTTATCCACTATTAGAGCTTGCACCTGAACTTATTTTACCTAGCGGCATTGCATTAAAAACCATTGCAAATAATTTACCGCTCAACGACTTACAACAATTACCTCTGTAATTAACCTAGGCTTTTGCCTGCGAGGATATTATGTCTAAAATAACCGTTTCTACTTTAAATAAAATGAAAGCAGAAAATAACAAAATTACTGCATTAACAGCCTACGACGCTAGTTTTGCAAAGTTATTTCATGATAACGGCGTTGAAGTTATTTTAGTGGGCGACTCTTTGGGCATGGTACTACAAGGCGGCGATGACACCCTTGGCGTAACCAATCAAGATATTGCATATCATACCCGCTGTGTACGCGCTGGTAGCCGCGAATTATTTGTAATTGCTGACTTACCTTTTATGACCTACTCAAGCGTAAGTGATACTTGTAAAAATGCAGCTGAGCTTATGCGCGCTGGCGCAAACATGATTAAGCTTGAAGGCGGAGAATGGCTTTACGAGAGCATTAAAACGCTTACTCAACAAGGTATTCCAGTTTGCGGGCATTTAGGCCTTACACCACAGTCAGTACATGTATTTGGTGGCTTTAAAATACAAGGTCGCGAAGAAGACAAAGCACAAAAAATGATTGATGACGCAAAAGCACTAGAAGCTGCTGGCGCGCAATTATTAGTACTTGAGTGTATTCCAAGTGCATTGGCAAAACGCATTACAGACGCCCTGAGCATCCCAACTATTGGTATTGGTGCGGGCAGTTTAACTGACGGCCAAATACTGGTAATGCATGACCTTGTTGGTATTTCAGCAGGTTACATTCCTAAATTTTCTAAAAACTTTTTGCTCGAAACAGGCAATATGCCTGCAGCCGTTCAAAAGTATTGTACAGACGTTAAAAATGGCGCGTTTCCAAGCGCTGAACACGAGTTTAAATAATGCAGTCAATTACTGAAATCAGATCGTTACGTAGTCAAATTAAAGCGTGGCGCCAAGCGGGTCTTAGCGTGGCACTCGTGCCAACAATGGGCAACTTGCATCGTGGGCATTTTTCGCTAGTAGAAAAAGCAAAAAACTTAGCCGATAAAGTCGTTGTAAGTATTTTTGTTAACCCAATGCAATTTGGTGCTAACGAAGATTTAGATAACTATCCTCGTACACTAAACGAAGATAAACAAGGCCTTGCAGAACTAGGCACTGATATTGTATTTACCCCAAGTGTAGAGACAATTTATCCAAATGGACTTGGCGCACAGAGCTTTGTAGATGTGCCTGATATTTCATTAGGTTACTGTGGTGGCTCACGCCCTGGTCACTTTAGAGGTGTTGCCACGGTAGTTACAAAATTATTTAATCTTGTACAACCCGATTACGCCTGCTTTGGTGAAAAGGATTTTCAGCAACTGCAAGTAATTAAAACCATGGCGCGCGACCTATCAATTCCGGTCGAAGTTATTGGTGTACCTACAATGCGAGAAGTTTCTGGCCTTGCTATGAGCTCGCGTAATGGTTACTTATCTGATGAGCAAAAAGCGACTGCAACCGTATTATTTAAAGCACTTAATACATGCGCTGAGCAACTTAAAAGCGGCGAAAAAGACTTCGTAAAACTTGAAAGCTTAGCTAAACAGAGCTTAGAGCAAGCTGGCCTAAAGCCAGATTATTTTGAGATTGCTCAACGAGATACATTAAAAACTGCTACAATCGAAGATACTCAATTTGTTATTTTAGCCGCAGCCTATTTTGGTGGTGTTAGATTGATCGACAATATTCAAGTCGAAATTTAATATTATTGCGACTCCATTTTAAGGATAAGAAGCATGCACACTTTAATAAAAACAAGCGTAGTCGCCCTTACTTTTGCACTATTAGTAGGTTGCCAAAACCAAGTTGAAAACCCTGAAATGAATCAGTGTGCTCAACAAAATTACCAATGCGAAAGTACATGTGAACAGCAAACAACTGCTGAGGGCTTAAAGCAGCAAGTATGCTCTGGTAAATGTGTTGAGAGCTATAATCAATGTAAAGCACAAGCCGAAAAATTAGGTAATATTTAATTCCTTAAAGTTTTTAGTTTTAGGCATAAAAAAACCGCTCAGTGAGCGGTTTTTTATTGCCTATGGTTTATCATACCAATTTTATTAAAAACATGACCATTCTAGTGTATTAAATAACTCACTAACTACGTTAAAAATTATTTATATAGAACAACTATGTATCATAATTTTAGCCTTGTTATTGCGCTATTTTCTTATCGCTATAATAACTCACTAATTTAATGCAATTGGTATTAGTTCAAACCCAGCTTTTTAAGTTCTGTTTTTACTAGCTTTGCAGAAAGTGGTACATAACCATCTTTTTCTACAATTTGCTGACCATCTTTTGAAAGTACCATTCTTAAAAATTGTTCTTCCATAGGTGATAGTGGCTTATTCGGGTGTTTATTCACATAAACATATAAAAAGCGCGATAGCGGGTATTTACCTTGCGCAACGTTATCAAGTGTTGCATCAACAAAGTTATCGCCTTTTTTAGCAAGCGGTACTGTACGTACGCCAGATGTTTTATAGCCGATACCAGAGTAACCAATTGCATTTAATGAAGATGAAATTGACTGTACTACCGATGCAGAACCCGGTTGCTCATTTACGTTATTACGGAAATCACCTTTACACAGTGCTTTCTTTTTAAAGTAGCCATAAGTACCTGACACTGAGTTACGTCCATAAAGCTGAACGTCTTTAGCAGCCCAATCGCCTGTTAGGCCGACATCGCTCCAACGATTAACTTGCTCTGGTGCGCCACATTTACGAGTAGATGAAAAAATAGCATCTACTTGGTCAATACGAAGACCTTCAATTGGGTTATCTTTATGTACAAATACAGCAAGTGCATCAATAGCTACGCGAACTTCTGTTGGCTTATAACCGTAACGTTTTTCGAACGCTTCGATTTCTTTAGATTTCATTTTACGGCTCATTGGACCTAGGTTAGCTGTACCTTCGGTAAGTGCCGGTGGCGCAGTAGAAGAACCTGCCGCTTGAATTTGAATATTTACATTTGGGTAAATACGTTTGTACTCTTCAGCCCAGAACGTCATCATGTTGGCTAAAGTGTCAGAACCTACTGATGAGAAGTTACCTGAAACACCACTAATTTTTTGATACTCAGGAATATCTTGATCTAAAGCAACTGCTTGTGCAGATACGAAAGTTGTAACAGCCACACCCATTGCGGCAACTAAGTTTTTAAATTTCATGTAGGGTTCTCCGGTTTGTTCGTCCCATTTTCTAACTGCTGCCCACTCTAAAGTGAGTACATGACAGTTACATTACTCTTAAATGACACTTTTATGACTTTGCTTTTCAGCCTAATTACTTAGCTAGCGAAACTGTCTTATCTATTGAAAATTCGAAAGAAAAACACGAACCTTTGTTAACTTCACTGCTAATATTTAATTTACTATCGTGGCGCGTTAGTACATGTTTTGTAATCGCGAGCCCTAAGCCTGAGCCACCTGTTGTTCTGCTGCGGGCTTTATCAACACGATAAAAACGCTCAGTTAAACGGTTAATATGCTCTGGCGCAATACCATCACCATTATCGGTAACACTAAAACACGCTTTATTGTTTTTGCGCTGCCAACATACTTCCACTTTGCCACCGGGTTTAGTGTAATGAATGGCGTTAAATACTAAATTAGAAAACGCACTACGCAGTTCATCCTCAGAGCCTTTAATATCGAGGGTTTTATCAATATTAAAAATAAGCTCATGGCCTTTGTCTTGATTAATTGAGTTTGCCTCAGTGTGAATATAACCAAGTAATTGCGGTACGTTTATGGCTTTATCATTGTCTTGGCGACGAGCACCTTCAATACGCGAAAGCGATAGTAATTGGCTGACTAAGCTATCCATGCGCTTGCATTGTTCAAGCATAGTATTTTGCGCTTTGTTCCACATTGCTGGCGGCGGCATCATGTCGCCATCCATCATCTCAAGATACCCAGTAACCACTGTAAGCGGTGTACGTAGTTCGTGTGACACATTGGCTACAAAGTCTTTACGCATCTGTTCTAGCTGTTTTAAGCGCGTTACATCACGCACAACAACCATAAGTTGCGTGCTTGCATAAGGCATTACCCTAAATTCTAGTACTTGCTCAATGCTATGGCCGTTATCCAGCTCAAGCGCGTCGTCAAATTCACCTTTGTGCATGTATTTAGCAAACTTAGGTTCGCGAATTAAATTATCAAGACGCTGACCATGATCGGTTGGCCACTGCAAACCAAGCACTTTAAGCGCTAGTTGATTACACCACACAATACTTAAATCATTTTGCAGTACCACTACCGCATCAGGTACTGCTTCAGCCCCATCGCGAAAGCGACGAATTAAATCAGCAAGCTCATTACGTTTTTTACGATTACGGTGCTGTAGATGATAAATACCTTCAAACACTTGCTCCCATGCACCCTCGCCCTCAGGTGGATTAAAGCTACGTTGATTAAGTAGCCAATCGCTCAAACGATAAAGTTGATGGTAGTGCCAAATAAGGAGGGAAAAAGATCCTAAAAATAAAAGCAAAAATGGCGCGCCAACTAGCACACCAATTAATAGTAAGGGTAAAAAATAGATAAACAGGCGCTTTACTAACGCCTGCTTATTAACAACTCGATACATACACTCACTTTACCTTAGAGTAGTAATACATGCGTATTTCATACATTAGCTAAGCTTTAAGCTGATCACAGCTTACTTGAAAAACGATATCCAGCACCACGTACAGTTTGCACCAAACGGTCATGTCCAAGTGGGCCAATTGCTTTACGCAGACGACGAATGTGCACATCAACCGTGCGATCTTCTACGTAAACATTAGTTCCCCATACATGATCAAGCAGTTGTTCACGGCTATAAACACGCTCTGGGTGAGTCATAAAAAAGTGCAGTAATCTAAATTCGGTTGGCCCCATATCAAGCTCGTTACCTTCTGAGGTAACACGATGCGAAATAGGGTCTAAACGCAGGCCATGTACTTCAATAGCTTCTTCTAATGAGGTTGGCGATACACGGCGAATAACCGCTTTAATACGTGCCATAAGCTCTTTAGGAGAAAACGGCTTAGTGACGTAATCATCTGCACCTACTTCAAGGCCGCGTACTTTGTCTTCTTCTTCGCCGCGAGCTGTAAGCATAATAATTGGGATTTGGCGGGTGTGTTCGTTTTGCTTAAACTTTTTAGCAATTTGAATACCGCTTCCACCAGGTAACATCCAATCAAGTAAAACCATATCTGGGTAAGGTTCAACCATAGCTGCAATAGCAGAGTCGTAATCTTCTGCTTCAATTGCTTGAAATCCATTTTGCTCTAAAACAAAAACCAACATCTCCCTGATAGGAGCTTCGTCATCTACGACTAGTACTTTACGTGACATTCCAATTTATCTCTTACGCTATCGAATTAGTTTTCATTATTATGACTAAGTATGACATTTTTATGAAAGTGTAACGTGTAAATTAAAATGGTGGTAAAAAAAACACAAATTAGTGACAAAAAACCTCATTAACGTCATATTTTTAAAACCTTTTTAATATTTAACGTAATAAAAAGAGATTTACGATAAATTTATAAAATAGCTAATTTTTGAAATTATCTACTTTTTGTCGCTAATTAAATCATTAAATAATACAAAATCAGCTGGGATCATTGTTTTACTAACCAAGACATTTTTACAGATCGATCGTTTAAAAGTAGCTTTAAAGCTATTTTAAAATTAACAAACCCGCCTGTGTAACAATCAATACGTTTAAAAATAGATCTAAATTTTACTAAGCCCAAAATAAAGGATCAGATTTTTACCAAGCCGATCCACTCTCAGATCAGAGTTGTACCTAGTCAAAGCCATAAGTTGTTGATTGTTTATACAAATAAATAACGATCAAATTATCTCAGAGCCTAAAATAGCGAAAAAGTGTATTTGGCTTAGTAAAGTAATGATCCGAAAAGGCTGTGTTAGTAAATGCGTGATCCCAAAGTACGGCGTTGATAGTACAGCGATCTGATCAATAGAAGCCGTAACCTGCAATATAAAAAGGGCTGACATTAAAAAAGCCAGCAACAAAGTTACTGGCTTAAATGATCAATTATAAATTGATCTATTATCTAATTTTAGGGTCTAGTTCGCCGCTTAAGTATTTAAGGTGCATTTCATCAAGTGAAATTGGCTTAATTTTACTAGCCTGACCAGAAGTACCAAACGAGTTATAGCGCGCAACACAAATCTCTGTCATTGCTTTTGTAGCTTCAGCTAGGTATTTACGTGGATCGAAGTTAGATGGGTTAAGCGCCATATGACGGCGAATAGCACCGGTAGATGCTAAACGTAAATCGGTATCAATATTTACCTTACGAACACCAAACTTAATGCCTTCAACAATCTGTTCAACTGGCACACCATAAGTTTCTGGAATTTCGCCACCGTACTGATTAATAATTTCTAACCACTCTTGAGGAACTGAAGATGAACCATGCATCACTAAATGCGTGTTAGGAATACGTGCATGAATCGCTTTAATGCGGTCAATCGCTAAAATGTCATCTGTTGGTGGGCGAGTAAATTTATAAGCTCCATGCGAAGTACCACATGCAATTGCAAGTGCATCAACATGTGTTTTATTTACAAAGTCAGCCGCTTCTTCAGGGTCTGTTAGCATTTGCTCAGTGGTTAGTATACCTTCTGCGCCAACACCATCTTCTTCGCCAGCTTCACCTGTTTCAAGTGAACCAAGTACACCTAACTCGCCTTCAACCGATACGCCACAAGCATGCGCCATAGCAACAGTTTCGCGCGTTACTTCTACATTGTATTCGTAGCTTGAAGGAGTTTTGCCGTCGCTCATTAACGAGCCATCCATCATTACTGATGAAAAACCAAGCTGAATTGAACGCTGACATACACCTGGCGATGTGCCGTGATCTTGGTGCATAACAACGGGAATATGTGGCCATTCTTCAACGGCTGCTAAAATCATATGACGAATAAATGGAGCACCAGCATAAGCACGTGCGCCAGCTGATCCCTGAACGATTACTGGGCTGTTTGTTTTGTCAGCCGCTTCCATTATTGCGCGCATTTGCTCTTGATTGTTAACGTTAAAAGCAGGTACGCCGTAACCATGCTCTGCTGCATGATCTAAAAGTTGTCGCATACTGATTAAAGCCATTGGGTATTCTCCAATTTATCGACAGTAGTTCCCTACCATCTAGTTTGAACGGATGTGTTAGTTTGGCGTTATAACAACGCCACGAAAAACCACTGCTTTGCAGTAATATTCCGTCTAAATTAACTATTAAATTAGGGTGAGAGGTATTTAATAATTAATTGTCGGTAAGGGCTATTACCCCCTCACCTTACGCTACTAAAATTACTTAGCGCGCGACTCTAGCATTTCAACTGCTGGAAGTTTTTTGCCTTCTAAAAACTCTAAGAACGCACCACCACCAGTAGAAATATAAGAAACTTTATCGGCAATGCCGTATTTATCAATTGCGGCTAAGGTATCACCACCACCAGCAATTGAAAACGCATTTGAGTTAGCAATTGCTTGTGCAATAGCACGTGTGCCATTACCAAATTGGTCAAACTCGAACACGCCAACAGGGCCATTCCATACAACAGTGCCCGCATTTGCAATAATTTTTGCAAGCTTGCTCGCTGTATCAGGACCAATATCAAAAATCATATCGTCGCTTGTTACTTCGCTTACATCTTTAAGCGTAGCTACAGCAGATTCAGAAAACTCATTACCAACAACTACGTCAGTCGGTACCGGAATTTCACCATTATTAGCAATCGCTGCTGCACATAAGCGGTTAGCTTCATCCATTAAATCTGGTTCGTAAAGCGATTTACCAACTGGGCTACCTGATGCAGCAATAAAGGTATTTGCAATACCGCCACCGGTAACTAATTGGTCAACAATTTTAGAAAGTGAATCTAAAACGGTTAGCTTAGTTGAAACTTTAGAACCACCAACAATCGCCACTAATGGACGAGCTGGGTTATCAAGTGCTTTGCCTAACGCTTCTAGTTCAGCTGATAACAATGGACCTGCACATGCCACATCAGCAAATAAGCCAACGCCATGCGTAGATGCTTGCGCACGGTGAGCCGTACCAAATGCATCCATTACATATACATCACACAGTGCTGCAAGTTGCTTAGATAACGCTTCGTCGTTTTTCTTCTCGCCTTTGTTAAAGCGCACATTTTCAAAAACAACCACTTCGTTATCAGCAATATCAACACCGTTTAGATAATCTTTTTCTAAACGTACAGTTTGCTCAAGGGCATCGTTTAAGTAATCAGCGACAGGTGCTAGCGAAAACGCTTCATCATATTCCCCTTCCGTAGGACGGCCAATGTGTGACATAACCATTACTTTAGCACCCATCTCAAGCGCTAATTTAATAGTAGGTAGTGCTGCACGAATACGCGCATCTGACGTCACTTTACCTGCTTTAACTGGTACATTTAAATCTTCACGAATTAATACGCGTTTGCCGTTTAAATCTAAATCTGCCATTTTTATGACCGACATGAACATCTCCTTAGTTAACGATACTGAACCTGAAAAATACGTTTAAAATTATTATATTAATAAATTACTTATTCACTGCCATCATAGCACGCGCTGTGTCGAGCATACGATTAGCAAAACCCCATTCGTTATCACACCATACTAATAACTTTATCAGTCGTTTGTGACTAACACGTGTTTGTGTGCCATCAATAATACAAGAATGTGGGTCGTGATTAAAATCAACCGACACAAGCGGCTCTTCGGTATAACTTAAAATACCTTCTAAGCGGTCTTTTGCTTGTGCTTTAAGTGCGTTATTTACTGCGTTTAAATCTACATCGGTATTAACCGTTACACTTAAATCCATTGCCGTGACATTTATAGTCGGTACACGTACGGCGATGGCTTCAAAACGGCCTTTAAATTTAGGTAAAATACGGTCTATACCACGGGCGAGCTTTGTATCAACTGGAATAATTGATTGGCTTGCAGCGCGAGTACGGCGTAAATCATGATGATAACCATCAATCACTTGTTGATCGTTCATCGACGCATGAATAGTTGTAATAGCGCCCGACTCAATACCAAATGCATCATCTAATACTTTAATAACCGGCACAACACAGTTAGTTGTACACGAGCCGTTAGACACAATTGTGTGTTCGTTTTTAAGCTCATCGTCGTTAATGCCATACACAATCGTAGCATCAACATCGTTATCGGCCGGATGCGAAAACAACACCTTTTTAGCGCCTGCGGTAATATGTAACTGCGCATGTTCACGCGAGTGATAAACACCCGTACATTCAAGTACAACGTCTACATCGAGCGTTTGCCAAGGTAATTCAATTGGGTTTTCTTCACAAAAAAGTGCAATGGTATCGCCTGCAACACTAATGGTGTCTTCACCAAGTTTTACAGGAAAAGAAAAACGACCATGGGATGTGTCGTATTTTAATAAATGAGCAATAGCTTCAGGATCAGCAAGTTCGTTAATCGCAACAATTTTTATATCGTCGCTCAAACCAGACTCGTATAACGCGCGGACAATATTTCGACCAATACGACCAAAACCATTAATTGCAAGTTTGATTGCCATGAAATATAAAATCCACTCTTTTAGCGTGCAGATAAAGGCAATACGCCTTTTAGATGGCTGTATTGTAATCGACCTTGAGTATGATTATAAGAGGGTAGCATTAGAAACTTTAAATTAAGAGTAAAGAGCTTACGCGTTGCAAGCTCTTTAATGGCTCTGGGCTTTTAGATTAAGCCTTGTAAATTAAGCTTTTTAAACTAGTTTTTTTAATGCATTAATTATATCTTCTGGCTCAGAGCGAGTACGGTAATCAACATCAACATAGCGCCAAGTCACTTTACCTTGTTTATCTAAAACAAAGGTGGCAGGAATAGGTAAAATACTGCCATTTCCGTTATTCAGCGACTCTAAATCTAGGCCTCGGTCTACTCGCATATGCTCTAGTAAAAATGTAGGTACTTGCCATGCTACGCCGTAGCTTGCTGCTACATCCGCATTTTGATCCGACAGTACTACAAAATCCATTTTACTTATTTCGTTTTCGCTCATTGAGCCATCGGGTACTTGCGGGCTAATAGCCACCAGCTGCGCACCTAAAGCATGAATTTCAGGTAAACGTGACTGCAGTGCTTTCAGTTGTAAATTACAGTACGGACACCAATTACCACGATAAAAAGTAATAACCACAGGGCCTTGTGCAAGTAACTCGGTTAACTGCACCGATTGACCATGTTGATTTGGTAACTCAAAACTTGGTGCGCTTTGGTTTAAATCAAGTGCATTAGCACCTTGCTGAAACGCTTTTGCTTGTGCAATCGTTTCATCAACACCTTTCATAAAATCAGGATTACCTTTACGCCCTGCGGCTATTTTTGCCTCAGTTTGTGCTTTTAACGTGTTATTTTCATCGCTCATAATATGGCTACCTTCAAATTAATCAAAAACTTAAAGCCAGCTTACATTATGAAAATGTATTTGAAATGAAAATTTTAACTTATTCATTTACTTCTAAATCAAACACCACGTTTATTGATGATTTAAATGTAATAGTTTCTTGCAGGTATCTACCTTGCTCAAATGGATTTCTAGTAACTTTAGAACCGGTTACAACTATTCTCTCAAAATTATCTGCGCCATAACCATAACTTGAACGGTTAGAATTTGAATTAATGCTGTAAATTTTTCCAAGCTCTGCGCCAAATGCTTTAGCAAGCTTACCCCCTTTAACTATAGCGTTATCTATTGCGCCTTGTGTTGCTTCAGCTTCTAACTGCGCGGCTTTTGAAGACATAAGCTCAATATTCGTCAGTTCATTAATTTTTACACTTAATGCAAAATCGATAAAATCATTCAACTTTTCAATATTTCTTAATGTTACTTTAAGTGTTCTTGTTGCTACATATCCTGCATTAATTGCTGTACCGCTCTCGACATTAAACTTGTCGTCATCATTGTAAGTTAACAGGCTTGTAGCAGAAACATCCGTCTCCTTAACACCGTACTTGCTTAATCCTTTAAGTAACAAATTTACTCGGTCATCAACATCACGTTTTGCATCAAGTGATTTGTCTTTAAAGCTTATTACTTCAAAAGAAATCTTAGCCATATCGGGCTTTGCTAATACCTCAGCAGTACCCTGCACTGCAATATGGCGATTAGCAGGTAAGCTTGAATTAGCAAAAGTGATGAGTGGGAATAAGGTTAAGAAAATGGCAGTAATGAGTTTCATATTCGTTCCTTGGAGTAATTAGCTAAATAATGACTACGTAACTGTACCTATAGTCATACGGATAACAATAAAAGTAAACTGCTCTTTATTGTAGGCGGGAGTTTATCTCGCCCGGCATAAAGCCCCGCCTACAGCTAACCTACGTCAACTCAGCTACTTTTAGCTCTTTGCCACAGCTTATTTGATGACACTGGGCTAGCAGTAACTCAGCGGTTGCTTGTGCATCAGTCAGTGCATGATGGCAATGATAGCTTGGTAACTCATAACGTGTGCGGCATGCATTAAGGGTTAAATCATCTTGTTTTATTTCAGTTGAATGATGGAGTAAGCGCTTTTGCTCAATATGCAGTGTGTCGAGTATCAGTTTAGGCCGTATTGTTATATTGGCATTTTTAAGCGCTATTTTTAAAAACCCCCAATCGAGCATGGCATTATGAAACACTAAAATACAGTCGCTAAAATGGCAGCTCAATTGCGTTAATATACTGCACAAGCTCTGTCCTTTTGTTATAGCATCATCGCTAATTCCATGAAAAACAGGACTTTGCTCAAGGCTTTTTACGTCCTTATTTATAAGGTGCTGCGACTCGCTCATTTTTATACATTGGTTATCTATTATCACCCACGCTACCGATACAATTTCGTGCTGTTTTGCATCAAGGCCAGTGAGCTCTAAATCAATCACCAAATAACGTTGTTGTAAGGCATTTTTACCTAGTAATTTACGGCGCTTTAAATACCGAGTGAGCAGCTTTTTTACCATGTTAGTAATCCATCGTTATAAACTGCCGCGAGCAAACTTAAACGCGGCGGCTTGCTGCGCTTGTTTAACAAGGTAAAACGCTTCTTTTAGTTGATGGCGCTCTAGTGAGTTTAATTTATTAGGATTAATACAATTACTCGGTAAGCCCTCTTCGTTTATTTGTGTACTCAAGCGAAGCTGCGTTAAGAACCGCCAGCAGTCTTTTAGGTTGTATATATCTTCTTTGCTGATCAGTTTATGTTTTAGTAGTGCGTCCAACCGCTCTTGCGTGTTGGCGCGCCTAATACCAGCTTTTAAAGCGTATAACCGCACTATGTCATTTATAATTACGACGCCGCGTTTTTTTAAATCTATGTATTTATTATTTTGATCTGTTTTTTCGGTTTTAAATTTATTAAATAAACCAATTGGCACGCTGTTGCTGCTTATGTCGGTTGCCATTGCGGCATAGAATAAGTCGTTACGCGATATACGAATTAGTTGCTCGCAAAAAGCCGTGTATAAAGCGTTTGAACCTTCAATAAATCGCAGGTCAAAAAATATCTTACAGTTAAGCATTGCATTGGGTGTGGGGCTTTTTATCCATTTAAAAAAGCGCTCGCTCCAGTCGTTTACGCTCATACGGCACTCATCGCTGCTTGCCATAATATTACCTGGGCAACGCCTAATGCCGCACTCAACTAAGTTTTCACATACAAACTCTCCCATGCTTTTAAAGTAAGCGTGTTGCTCGGTGGTTAAGTCGTTAGGGAGTAATAAGCCGTTGTCTTGATCTGAATGCAGGGTTTGTTCTTCGCGTGCTTGCGAGCCAAAGCAAATAAAACTAAAGCTGGTTGGCGCTGCGCCATGCTCTTCTTGAAATAAGTGAATAAGGCGCGATGTAAGCGCATCGGTTAAACCACTGAGTAATTTACCAATTAGCGATATGTCGTCAATGTTGTACGAAAAACCACGCAAAAGTTCGGGGATTTCTTTTGCGTAGCGTTTTAAATCAGTAACAGTATGCGCTTTATATATGCGCCCAATAAGCTGTACGGGGTCGCTTTTTTGTTGGCGTAGTAAATCGGTGCTGGTTATCATCCCTATTGGGTTATGATTTTCGTCAAGCACGGGTAAATGATGAATATTGTATTTAAGCATTAAGTGCAGCGCCGAAAACACCCTGTTATTTTCAAATATAAACTTAGGTTTGGCTGTCATAATACTGCTTACTGCGTCTTGTGGATCTACCTCGTCGGCAAGTACTCGGTTTCGTAAATCGCGGTCGGTTACCACCCCGACTAAGTGCGCGTGCTGCGTTATCATTATTGACGATACGCCATGCTCTTTCATTTTTTTAGCGCTTTGCCTAATACTTGCATCGGGCGAAAGCGTAATGGCGGTGCGGGTCATCAGCTCTGATATTTTACGTTCAGACCAACTATCGTTTTTACTTTTATAATGCGATGACAGCAACCGGTTAGCATGAGCGCGTACAAAGTATTGCTCAAACGATTTATATTCTCTGCGTAAAAAATCAAAGTGCGTTTGAGAGAGCATATACACTATGCCCTCTTTTTGTACTTCCAACCTATTTTGAATTGCCTCACCGGTTAACAGCGACGGAAAACCAAAATAGTCACCTTGCGCTAAGCGTGTAACAACATCACCCTTACCATCAACTAGGTCATACAAACCAGAGCGAATTAAAAACAGTTTAGGGTTTTCACTTTGTAACCACTGCGCTTGGTTTTCGCGTGTAAGGTAAATAACATCGAGGTGATTTACAAAGTACTCGCATGCACTGCTGTTAAGGAGGCTAAAAGGCGCTTGCAAACATACATACTGGGCTATTTCTTGTTGTTCTACACTCATTGTATTCGCTCTTTAAATGGTGATGTACCAATCTAATGTACTTACTTATTAAACAAATAAAAAGCCCGACTAAAGTCGGGCTTTTGGTGCTTTATGATTTTTAAATCTAGCCTATAAATTGTAGCCTAGTGGTCGTGCGCTTCAGCCGACCCTTTAGGGTTACGAATGCTTTCAACCATTTCTTGAATTTCAACCGGTGTAGGTTTAGTAAACTTAAGAACAATTGCAGCAACTGCAAAGTTAATAATCATACCAATTAGACCAATACCTTCAGGCGAAATACCTAAGAACCAGTTTTCAGGGCTGTTAAGCTCAGGGCTAACAAACTTGAAGAAGATAATATACGCAGCGGTAAAGCCAATACCCGTTACCATGCCTGCAATTGCGCCTTCTCGGTTCATTGTTTTAGAGAATATACCCATAATAATTGCTGGGAAGAAACTCGCTGCCGCTAAGCCGAACGCAAATGCCACTACCGATGCCACAAACCCAGGCGGGTTAATACCAAAGTACGCGGAGATAACTATAGCGACCATGGCTGCCAACCTCGCTGCAAGTAACTCTTGCTTGTCGGTAATATCGGGCTTAAGGGTTCGCTTGAGTAAATCGTGCGAAACGGAGGTCGAAATAACCAGTAGTAAACCTGCTGTTGTAGACAGCGCAGCGGCAATACCACCAGCAGCTACCAGTGCGATTACCCATGCTGGTAAGTTAGCAATCTCAGGATTAGCTAATACCATAATGTCGCGGTCTACGTTTACTTCGTTAGCACTATTCGGATCGGTGATTTTACCCGCCGTGTAGAACATTTTGCCATCGCCGTTTTTATCATCAAATGTAATTAAGCCTGTGCGTTCCCAGTTTTTAATCCACCCTGGTGCTTCTGCGTAAGCTGTACCGCTACCGTCTTTACCATTAATGGTATCAACCATGTTTACTCGAGCAAAGGCTGCAACCGCAGGAGCTGTAGTATAAACAATGGCAATGAACACTAACGTCCATGCTGCAGAAATACGCGTGTCTTTTACGCGAGGTACAGTAAAAAAGCGAACAATTACATGTGGTAAACCCGCAGTACCTACCATTAACGCACCAGTAATAGCAAACACGTCAATCATGCTCTTAGAGCCTTCGGTGTATTGTGCAAAACCAAGTTCAGCGCTTAAGCCGTCTAGTTTATCAAGTACGTACACGCCATCGCTGCCAATTAACGTAGCACCAAAACCGGTTTGTGGGAAGAAGTGACCCGTCATCATCATCGAGATAAAAATAGCCGGTACAAGGTATGCAAATACAAGTACACAATACTGCGCTACTTGAGTGTAAGTAATGCCTTTCATGCCGCCAAGTACCGCATAAAAGAATACAATCACCATACCAATGTAAACACCGGTTTCTATTTCTACTTCTAAAAAGCGTGAAAATACCACGCCTACGCCACGCATTTGCCCAGCAATGTAAGTAAAACAAATGAATATGGCACATACAATTGCCACTAAACGCGCGGTGCGTGAATAGTAACGGTCGCCAATAAAGTCAGGCACAGTAAACTTGCCAAATTTACGTAAGTAAGGCGCTAAACACATGGCTAATAGTACATAACCACCTGTCCACCCCATTAAGTAAACGCTGCCATCGTAACCTGCAAACGAAATAATACCCGCCATTGAAATAAACGACGCGGCGCTCATCCAATCGGCTGCTGTTGCCATACCATTAGCAAGAGGAGGTACGCCGCCGCCCGCTACATAAAACTCTTTAGTTGAACCCGCTCGAGCCCAAATTGCAATGCCGATATAAAGCGCAAAGCTTAAACCAACAATTATAAACGTGAGTGTTTGAACATCCATTGCTTAGCTCCTATTCGTCTACGCCGTATTTTTTATCTAACGTATTCATTTTGAAAACGTACACAAAAATCAAAGCAACAAAGGTATAAATCGCGCCTTGCTGGGCGAACCAGAAGCCAAGTTTAAACCCAAAAAAACGTACTTCATTAAGTACATCAACCAGTAATATGCCAAACCCAAAAGACACGATAAACCACACTGCTAAGAGTTTAAATAACAGCGAAATGTTTTCTGCCCAATAAGCTTTTGCTTGTTCTTCATCTTTAAAAGCCATTTTTGTTTTCCCCTTTAAGCACCGCAATATCGCGGTGAGTGGTTTTTTATCTTCGCTTACCAATTTAGCAACGCTGGTTAAATATTGAATTGAGACCATAGTCGTAACAGCTTGTTAACGTTTACGTAAACTGTATTTATCATTCAAACGTATTTTATACATTTTCATTTTATTTCAATTGGTTAGCTTAATTTTTTGAATTGGCTTTACTATTAAATTGGTAAGTTGGTTATTAATGCGACATTAGTCTAATGCTTGAGATGATTTTATTTTTGTTATTAATATTCAATAAGATAGAAATAAAATGAAAGTTTTATTTTAAATTCAAGCCTCACACTTAACCTCAGTTCTGGTATTGTGTTAATCCCTCATAGGGTTGAGGGACTATTTAAAATAATAAGGTTTAATAACAACATGACTGCCGTACTCATTATTGTTGCTTTAAGTTATATAGGTGTGCTGTTTTGGCTCGCCAATTGGGGCGATAAAACAACCCCTTTGGCGAAGCGTATTAGCCATCACCCTTTTGTGTATTCACTCTCACTTGGGATTTACTGTACCTCTTGGACTTACTACGGCTCAGTGGGTACAGCCGCCACCAGCAGTTGGAGTTATTTGCCAATATTATTGGGCCCTGCGCTGCTGTTTTTATTCGGCCAAGGGTTTTTACGTAAGCTGGTACTGGTAAGCAAAAAACAAAACATAACCACTATTGCTGACTTTATTTCAGCTCGTTACGGCAAACGCCAAACTACCGCTATTATGGTTACTGTAATCGCCTTACTGGCGACTATTCCCTACATTGCACTGCAATTAAAAGCGCTTAGTACCAGCTTTTTACTTTTGCAAAACAGTAATAAAATATCAGGCGATATGCTCGCGCTTTCTGCCACATTAATTATGGCCTTATTTGCAATATTTTTTGGTACCCGCAAAGTGGATGTAACAGAGTATCGCTCTGGGTTAATGCTTGCTGTCGCGTTTGAATCGATGATTAAACTTATTGCACTTATTGCTGTAGCAGGCCTTGCTGTTTACACCTTATTTAATATGCCAGAGCCTACTTCAAATAAAGTAACCGAGTCGATTTGGGCTCATTGGAGCGACTTTAACTTTTTTAGTTTTAACTTTATTGGCCAGTCTTTAATGGCTGCGGCGGCTATTATATGTTTACCACGCCAGTTCCATGTAACCGTGGTCGACAATCAAAACAAACGCCACTTACTTACCGCTCGCTGGGCTTTCCCGCTGTATTTACTATTAACTGCCGCAATGATTTTACCTATTGCGACTGCGGCAATTCATCCTGAAATTGGCAGCGGCTATTCACCCGACAGCTTTGTACTTGCCCTACCGTTAATTAACGACAACGCCTTTTTAACTACCTTTGTATTTATAGGTGGTTTATCGGCCGCCACCGCAATGATAGTGGTAGCAACGCTTACATTAAGCACGATGATTTCAAACGATGTGGTATTACCCCTAATGCTACGTCGTAAATTTAAACGCAACTTAATTACTACCAGTTATAAGTCTCGAATTTTACTTGTAAGGCGCTTTGCTATTGCAGGCATATTAATTTTGGCCTATTTCTATCAACAATGGTTTGGCCATAGCAGCGCGCTGGCAAGTATGGGCTTAGTTGCTTTTTCACTTGTTACTCAATTATTACCCGCTATTGTGGGCGGTTTATACTGGCGAAAAGGCCATGCTTATGGGGTTTATGCAGGTTTAGTAGCGGGCTTTATTTGCTGGGTACTATTTTTAATGCTGCCAATACTCGATGCCGGAGCAACGCTTGATAGCGAGCTACAACAAACGCTTATAACGCGTGGAACCTTGATAGCTTTGTTTGCCAATATTGGGTGTTATATTAGTTTTTCACTTGGGGCTGAGGAGCGCTTAATTGATAAGATTCAGGCAGCTGCTTTTGTTAACCCTAAAGATCAGGCTATTTTATCAAGGCGCTTAAATAAAGACGTAAAAGCCACTGTTTACGACTTTAAAATACTACTACAAACCTTTTTAGGTATTCAGCGCAGCCAACAAGTATTGGCGCATTACGCACTCGCCCATCACTTAAGCGATAACAACGCACACCCAGAGCCTGAATTTATAGCCTACTGCGAACGCGCGTTAACAGGCGTGCTGGGCGCATCTTCCGCACAAGCATTAATACATACGGTATCGTCGGGTAAGCGTATGGCGTTTGAAGAAGTTGTAAACTTTTTTGACGAAACCACACAAGCGTTGCAATTTAATCAAAATCTGTTATTTACCTCACTCGAAAATTTAAGCCATGGTATTTCAGTTGTCGATAAAGATTTAAAGCTAGTAGCTTGGAATAAACGCTACAGCGAAATGTTTGGCTATCCTGAAGGATTTTTAGAAGTAGGCCAACCCATAGAAGATATTATTAGATACAACGCTAACCGTGGTGAATGTGGCCCTGGCGAAATAGAACGCCAAGTAGAAAAACGTGTGCAGCATTTAAAATACGGCAGCTCGCATCACTTTATTCGCCACCGTCGTAATGGCCAAGTATACGAAATGATTGGTAATCCGCTGCCCGATGGCGGATTTGTTACCAGCTTTTCGGATATTACCAATCACATAAGTACGCAAAATGCGCTTGAAGAAGTAAACATGGATCTTGAAAACCGCATAGAAGCGCGAACTCAAGAAGTGCAAACCATTAATAGAGACTTACAAGCTCAAATAGATAGCCGTGTACAAACCGAGCAAGCACTTACTTTAGCCAAACGAGAAGCTGAGCAAGCCAACGACAGTAAAACGCGCTTTCTAGCACTGGCGAGCCACGACATTTTACAGCCGTTAAACGCAGCACGTTTATACCTTGCTGCCATTGACGAAAAGCAACTCGACAGCACTAACCAAAACAGCTTTGAAAAATTAGGCGACAGTCTCGATTCAACCGTGCATTTAATGTCGGCACTACTTGAAATAGCCAAGCTAGAACAAGGCGCTATGACCCCAACTCCTCGCCACTTTTATATTGAAGATATTTTAGCGCCATTGCAAAGTGAATACGCTATTTTATCAAGTGATAAAGGCCTTAAGCTTAGTGTGCGTTCTAACCAGCAAATTGTGCATAGCGATATAACCTATTTGCGCCGAATTATTCAAAACTTGGTCTCTAATGCAGTTAAATACACCGATAATGGCCGTGTATTAATTGCCTGTAGGAACCGAAAGCACAATTTACGAATAGAAGTATGGGATACAGGCCCTGGTATTAGCGAAGTAGAGCAAGCTAAAATATTTAACGACTTTTACCGTGTTGAGTCGGGCGATAACAAAGGCGTAGGCTTAGGCTTAGGTGTTGTAAAACGTATGGCTGACTTATTAAGTTTGCCGCTTGATGTGCATTCTGAGCCAAATAAAGGTAGCCGTTTTAGCATTGAGGTACCTTATGGTGACGAGCCGTTTGTACAACAAAAAAGTACGACAAACAGCCTAATAGAAAACCGTGCAGCAATTAATATTGTTGCCGTAGACGACGACCCTGAAAACCTAGCTGCAATGGCAAGCTTACTTAAAAAGTGGCAAGCTAATTACACGCTATTTGATAATGTAAATAATGTACTGGCGCATGCTAAAGAAAACGGTGCACCCGATGTTATTTTAATGGACTACCAATTAGGCAATGACTGCGATGGCATAACGCTAATTAAAACCCTGCGCGAAATTTGGCAAAGCCAAGTACCCGCTATTTTAATTACCGCAGTACGCGACACCGAGCTTAAACAAGAAACCAAAGCCGCTAATATTCATTATTTAAGTAAACCAATTAAACCGGGCAAACTAAAGGCACTGCTTAATCACAGTACATAGTCATCTAGTTAAAAGTATTCTAGTAAAAAGTGCTCTAGTTAAAAGCTATCAAGTAATAGCGTAAAACAAAAAGCCCAGTATCTTCACTGGGCTTTGCTTTATAAAGTATTCATAAAGTTAAACTGGATTTACTCGGCTTCTAAGCTTTTGGAACAACCAACTTAACCCCACCAACGAAAGCCCTAATCCAATAAACGAAAGCGCTTTAAGTAAGCCCTCCAAGTTAGCCATATCAATTAAAAACACTTTAACAATAACTGCAGCTAGTAAGCCTAAGCCTACTTTTTGTATTAATAATTGATTTTTTAAATGACCAAAAATAACAGTACCCGCACCCAATACTAACCAAATAATAGAGTAGCTATAGAGCTCTGCATTGCTCGCCCCTTTTGATAAGTAAATATAAGGCCCTTGCCAGTATTGGCGAATAAAGCTGTTTATTGCCAATAATATAAACCCACCTGCAACGGCCAATATAAATGGCGTAGCTTTAGCGTTTATTGGTTTTACAAGCTTGGCCAGCCAAAGCGTTAATCCTGCAGGTACTAACCACAATAGTAATAACCAGTTAAATATTGGCAGCTCACCTATGTAAAGTGATTCAAATAATGGGTTGTCGTCAAGCAGTGTTTTAATAGCAAAAAGCCCTGCTAACCCTACAAGTGCAAAGCCCGCCACTTGGTATAACTTAGCTAAAGTACCGGCAAGTTTTGCTCTGTGTAAATACACACACCCTAATGCCAGCCAGTTACAGGTAAGGAGTATTTGTTCGTAAAAGTTAAGTGAATCAAATTGCGGATAATGCCCTACTAACTGATAACTTGTTTCGGTTGTAATAAAAAGCGCTAAACAATGAAGGGCTGCACCTTCCAGCCATATTTTAAGTTTTGATGAGTCAAAGCACTTAGCTGCGGCAAAAAATAACGCGATACATAACGGATAAACCACAATACTCCAATGCAAACCAAATACCGTAAGTGCATCGTAACTTGGCGTCCAAGGTGAAAGCGTTAAGCGCAGTAATAACACAGCAACCAAGGCTTTTATAGGCCAATGCGGCATAGGCACGTTATAGCGCTTAATAAGTACGCTTATAAGTAACACTTGCACAGCAAGAGCAATGGTTAAGCCGCTGTCACTTAGTAGCATGGTAATTGCTAACGTAATATTGGCATTAGCGCCTACCCAATAAGTAAAACGCTGAAATAGCGTTGTATTATGTTGCGCGAGCTTTATTAAAATAGCGGCGACTACAAACAATACAACGGCCCAAAGTGGATATGCAGTACTTAACGCGGAATTAGGAATAAGCGTATATAAAGTCGCTATCATTACAAATACACTAAATGCTCCCGTAATATGAAACGCTAAACGCTTAATCTGTTTTTTACCGTAATAAAGCCCAAAAGCGGTAAGTAACAATCCGAGTAATAAACCCAAACCGTATTCATTTTTGAATACAAAGAGGGCGTCATCAAATAGGTTTGGCGAAAGATGCGTGCGCTGAGCGCCTATCACTAATAGTGTTGAAATAACTAACGCTACGCCCTGCCAAATATCCCAGCGGCTATTTTTAAGGACTAAAAATAACATTAGTACAATACTCAACACACCGATTGTTTGCCACTGCATATCAAAGTGACTTATTAGCATGGTAAATAATAAGGGCGCTATAAAGGCGAGTAATAATGCATGATCTGGAAGCACTTTAATTAAGCGTTTTAAACTGTGTGGGCGGTGCTCTATAACATTCAATTTTAAGCCCAATCGCGGTATAGCAATTAACCCAATAATACTCAGTAGAGCAAACGTTCCCATTAACCAAACGGTATTAACTTTAAGTAGCGTAAAACCAACTAAATACCAGCCAATGTGCCCAGCCCATAGTAAATACCATAGCCAAATACGTTGTACTTTATGTGCAACTAACGCGGCTGACAAACTTACAAAGCCAACATACATAAATAATGCAAACAAGTTACCACTGCCAGTGCTAACCCATATTGGTACACTATAAGCGCCAATAATACCTAGTACAGCCAATAATGGGCCGAGCCTAAGCGCCATTGCACTTGCGCTAATTGCAATAGCTGCCAGTGCAAAAAATGCCACGGTAGAGCTAAGCATATCGTAGCTACTGTAAGCTAAAAGCGTTAAAGCAAAACAGGTAATAAACCCGCCGCTTGCAAGCGCTGCGGGTATGTAATTATTAAAGCCTTCAAATACAATGCGTTTATGGTGTAAATAAGCCGCGGCTGCAATTAGGCCAAGCCCAAATAAGCCGCCTAAACTCAGCCTCATTACAGGCGATAGTAACCCCGCTTCTAGGCTATATTTAGCTAAAAATATGCCCCCAAACGCAAGCGCTATTGCGCCTATCCAGGTCATCCAGTTCTCTTCAAACCCTGCACGTAATTTATTAAATAGTAATTCTATGGCTGATGCTTCAGCTGGTTTGGCTTTTTTAGGAGGCGCTGATGGCTGATTTATTACAGGTGGCGACAAGTTTTGGGACGTTAAGTTTGGCTGTGCTTTATGAGCAATAGGCTCTGATCTTGAAAGCGCTGCCTGAGCCGTAGATGCTTCACTTTGAGGTTCTCTTTGCGATATCGATTTATGTGTTTGTAGATGTGTTATTTTGGCTCTTAAAACAGCCACTTCTTGTTTTAATCCATTTAACTGCACTAGCGCTATTAAGCCGCAAATAGCACCGGCAACTACAACCAGTATTACTATGACGGCTAACCCAACTAAATCATCCATGGCACACTCTTATTAATTATTATGCCCTGAGTGTACCTAATTATTAATGAGTAGGTAAATTTTGTTCAATAAAAAAGCCTAAGTACTTAAAGTGCTTAGGCTTTATGCTACTTAATATGTTTAGATTTATTCAACACTATCGGTAATAGTGCGCTCTAGGGTCATTTTATAACCTGAGCTTGTTGTTTCATCATGCTCTAAAATCAATATGTAGTTACCCTCTTGTGTAAAGTCCATATCGCTTTGCTGAATAAGCACAATTTGCTGGCCATTATCTTCATATACAACATAAACCGTGTAAATTTCGTTATCTACAACCTGCTCTTCTTGGTCATACTTATCTAGGCCATCGACTACGTTACTGGTGTCGTCTACCGTTTCGCCGTTAAGTGTAAAGTACACATCTACATCTGAAACCGATTGCCCTGCGTAGCTTTCAATTAGGTTTACAACCGATACCGTATGGCTGTAACTACTTGGTGTTAGGTTTTCTTCAACGCTCAACATACGTAAACCGTTATCAACGTCGTTATAAAAAATACCCACCGCACTTTGCTCACGCTCTAGCGTCATTAAAAAGTTATCAGCTAGTTTTGTACCTTCTTCGTCGTACATCGCTACGCTGTAACTATTAGGCGAAAGTTCAACATAATCGGTATAAGAGTCACTAGCGACTATATTTGTTGTGTTTACAGTTGTACCGCGTGTAGCAGAAAAGCTCACTGGCGAGTAGTCATCAACCGTATTTATAAAACGTAATTGCCCCAGGGCAGATTGATGTTTAAGCTCAGTAACGTAGTTGTTATCGGTTACTACATCAAGCGTAATACCGCCTTCTTCTGTAGCGTAACTTGGGCGGATCATTGCTACATAGCTTGCTTCGTCGTATAAATAAACAGATGACGACTCGTACACAACATCACTGCTGCCCGCTTCGGTTATGTAAATAGTGTAATAACCTTCATCAACGCTTTGCAGATCTAACTCACTTAAATATTGAGCCGATGAAAAAAGTGTCGCGCTTTCAAATACGCCATCATCAGTTGCTAAGTAAATATCGTAGTTAGTATCCTCCCCTGCAATATTATAAAACCCTAAGTTAAACTCACCCGTATCGCTTGTAATAGGTACGCTAAGCTCTGTAAATGTAGGCTCATCAAAATTGCCGCTCATTACTACTAACTGTGTTTTGTCACCTTTAATAGAAATTTCTTGGTCGCTAATTGTTATATAGCTGTCGTTAGCATCTAGGTACTCAAAACTTACATCATAAGTGCCTGTGCTGTAGTTATGGCGAGTAGTTACATCGGCAAAATCAGCGCCTGAACGTTCTGTTTCTTCAACAAATAGACGTGTGTATGGGCTGTTATACGAGCCATTATACATTTGAATGTAGCCTGTTGAGCTTGAGCTATCATCAGAGCCACAGCCCGACAAAACAGTAATTAGAGTTAAGGGTAATGCAGCTTTTAAAAGGGAGTTGGTCATTAAGGTTATTCCTTATTATTAATATCCCCATTATGACCCAAACATTCTATTTTAATTTCATGATTTACAAAGCATTACCCTCACTGACATTTCCTTACGAAAACGTTAAAAAGTGTAGTAAATGTGCAAACAATAAGGACGTGTTTTTATATAATTAAAAACGCTTACGGGGCAACTTCAAAACGATCTCGACCATTCTTTTTAGCTAAATATAAAGCTTGGTCGGCGCGTTTCATTACTTTATCTAAAGGCTCATTAGGCATTTGCATTGCAACACCTATACTCACTGTTAAGTGGCGAATATTTTGAATATTAATAGTATGCGCAATGGTAATTAATTGCTGTGAAAAATCACAAGCTTGCAATATGTTGCTTATAGGTAAGTAGCCACCAAACTCCTCACCACCTAAGCGAGAAAATTTATTATTATGTACAAAAGCATTGTCATATTTGGTTGCTAATTCTTTAAGTACTAAATCACCGACATCGTGACCAAATTCGTCATTAATAGCTTTAAAGTGGTCTATATCGATAATTAAAATAACGTAAGGCGAGTTCTGAGCATCTTTAGCGTGCTGATAAAAATAACGTCTGTTATGTACCTTGGTTAAATCATCAATAATTAGCTCACGCGCTAATCGATTATTAATACTTTGTACAAAGCGCATCGTTTTAAATAAACCATAGGAAGTTAAAAGCATGCCGCTGGTTCTGCATAAATCTTCAAAATAAATACTTACCCAGTAAGGCTGTCTCACTATCTCATCGATTAAATCAGCTGTATTACCCATGGACCAAAGCATTAATCCGAGAGTCGAAAATGTATATGCAAGCTTTGAAAGTTTGGAGCACTGAACCATCCAAAATAAAAAAATAAGAACAATTAAATTAATAAAATCGGTAGTAAAACCGTAAACATTATTTTGAACTTGTAAAGGAGGAAAGTTAGTTAGGGAGTAGGCTGAAAAAATAACAATATAAGCTAATAAAAATAGGCTTACAGTTTTATTTTTCCAGCTCATTTTAAAAAAATTAGAAAGCCTGATAGTGAGTTTTACAGTTTCAATCATATTAACCCTAAGCTTTTCGATACTATATTAAAAAACTATAGCACATTACCAAAAAGGCTTATTAGAATAAGCTGGTTAATAACCTTTAATAATGAGCTTAAATCACCAAACTTAATCCCCAAACTCCTAACACAAGTAAGGTTATTAAAACCATTGCCTTAGTTTTATGTTTACTAATGATTCGCTCAGCTTCATTACCTGCATAATAAACAATAATAGCTAAGCCAAAGTAACGAATAGAACGCGCAATACCCGAGGCCAACAAAAACAGCCAAATAGAGTACTTAGTCGCGCCAGCTGCAAGCATCGCTATTTGAAACGGAATAGGCACTATGCCTAGTGTTATAACAAACCAAAAACCTTGATCTTGCATTTGCTGTTTAACGTTTTCAAATTGCTCAGGGCTCGAAAACGTATTAATAATCCAATCGCCAACCGCATCAAATAAATAATAACCCAACGCATAACCAAACAATGCGCCCACTATGCAGCCTAAAGTAGCCATTAGCGCAATAAGCCATAGCTTTTCACGACGAGCTTGCATTAGTGGTACTAATACAGCTTCGAGTGGAATAGGAACTATGGTTGACTCTAAAAATGATGCCACAGTAATACCGCTAAGCATATGCTTAGAGTCAATAAAATTACGCGTTTTTTCTTTTAGCTTTTTTTGAATGGCCATATGCATTCCTTATCGTGGCGAAAGTAAGTATGAACGGCTTTAATCATTACACAATCAGGTTAATACAGCCTGAAAATACTTAACTTTGTTAGTCAGCTATTTATCATTAACAAATTCGCAATACTTATAAGAATATTTTATTATGTGCCCATGCAGTTAGATTCCCTATCACAGTAGTTATTAATTTATGCAAAGTGCGCGTTTTATTCCCTTTAGAAAGCAAGATATTGTTGATATGTGTAGCGAAGAGCTTAAAAGCAGTACACAAAAAACATCGTTTAAACAATTTTGCGATTTACTAGCAAGCCTTATTCATTACGATTATCACTCAACACTTGAGTCACTTAAAAACAACTACGCCCCTTTTGATCCCAACAGTGACACGCGATCGTTAGCGCCAGTATCGGCGGATCAAAAAGCGCAGTGCCAACATGAGTTTGCTAAAGATTTTGCTAAGGTGCTTAATGCCGCTAATTTTGAAGTGATCACCAATGAAGACTTACAAGATGCATTAAACGAAGAGTCACTATTTAAGGTGCGCCTTGAAGTTGAATTTGACGACTTTGAAGAAGTGGTTTTTTATCGCCGTGGCGAGTCGCAACTCACTGAAACCATTACCAGCTTTTGGGGCCTTCGTAAAAAACCGCTGCACTTTACTAATTACGACCGTGTTGCCGTGTTTATTCGCTTTAAAGACAGCGCTTATTTTGAAGCTAAAAATAAAACGCCAATGGGATTTGAGCCAAGCTCAACCATAGTAAAGCTGTTTCAAAATGTGCCAAAGGCCGATCTCGAAATGCTATTTCCTAATAGCGAAGTACGCATGCGCCCTATTGATAAAGCAATTATTGGCTCATCGGCTTTAGTTGGCGGTGCAGTGGTACTTATAACTAAACTTGGCGCATCAATCGTATTATTGCTTGCTCTGTTTGCTTTTTGGGGTGGTTTTAGAAGTGAAGCTGTAGAAATGACCCAACAACATTTTATTACCTTTGCTATTGGCATGGGAGTATTTGGCAGCTTTATTTTTAAAGAATGGAGTAAGTTTAAAAACCGTAAAATTAAATTTATGAAAGCGCTTAGCGATAACCTCTACTTTAAAAACCTTGATAATAACGCGGGTGTTTTTCACACGCTTATTGACGCTGCCGAAGAAGAAGACATAAAAGAAGCCCTGCTTGCGTATACCTTTTTACTAAAATCAGAAAGCGGCTTAACCGCCCAAACGCTTGATGAACAAATAGAGCATTGGTTTAAAAGCAAATACCAGTGCGATCTTGATTTTGAAATTAGCGACGCACTTGAAAAGCTGGTACGTATGCGTTTGGTAACGTGCACTAGTGATGTGTATAGCGCAATCAATTTAGAACACGCAAAAACGATATTAGATGAGCGTTGGGATAATCTTTTTCAATATAATTAATGTAGTATTTTTGCTAAATAATACCCAAATAAAAAAGCAGCTGTAAGTACAGCTGCTTTTTTTATTACATTATCAGTAGCTAGTATTTAAGCTAATTCAGCTTCTGCTTTTTTAGTAAATTTAGAATGTACTAACTTATAAAGCGCAGGCAATATTAACAGTGTCAGTAAAGTTGATGAAATAATCCCGCCAACCACTACTGTCGCGAGAGGTTTTTGCATTTCAGAACCCGTTCCCGAATTAAGCGCCATAGGTATAAAGCCTAAACTTGCCACCAGCGCCGTCATCAGTACTGGGCGCAAGCGCTGTAATGCACCGCTGTGAATTGCATCAAACAAACTTAAACCATCGCTTCGTAACTGCTTTATAAACGACAGCATAACTACGCCGTTTAATACCGCGACACCACTTAGGGCAATAAAGCCGACACCCGCTGATATTGAAAGCGGCATATCGCGCAGCAATAACGCAAGCACACCACCCGTTAATGCCAGTGGCACACCACTAAATATAATCAATGAATCACGAAGCGATCCAAAGGCGCTATACAGTAAGCCAAATATAAGCAGTAAAGTGACCGGCACAACCAACGACAATCGCTTACTTGCTGATTGTAGCTGCTCAAACGTGCCGCCGTATTCAAGCCAATAGCCACTTGGTAAGTTAAGTGATTCATTCATGCTTGCTTGCGCATCACTTACAAAGCTTGCTAAATCGCGCCCTTCCACATTGGCAGTTACCACTACGTTACGTTTACCGCTTTCGCGGTTTATTTGATTAGGCCCTTTTTCAATGCTAATTGTTGCCACTTCGCCAAGCGGTACAAACGCAAGTTCTGGGTTACTATCTTTAGGTAAAGCAACTGGCAAACGAGCAAGTGCTGATACATCGCTAGACCAACGTTTATCAAGGCGTACTAATAACGAAAAACGTTTATCGCCTTCGTAAATTAGTCCGGTTTGCACACCACCAACAGCGGCGGCAAGTGTCTGTTGAATATCGTTTACGCTTAAACCCAATAACGCCATATGGTCGCGCATTGGTGTTACCGAAAGTGTTGGCAATCCTTCCATTTGCTCCAAACGTACATCGGTAGCACCTGCAATATTACGCATTAGCCCTGTGGCTTTTTCGCCAAACTCTTTAAGTACGCTTAAGTCGTCACCATAAATACGCAGTGCCACATCGGCGCGCACGCCAGCAATTAACTCATTAAAGCGCATTTCTATTGGTTGTGTAAATTCGTAATTATTACCAGGGACATCGTTAACACGGGTACGAATTTGCTGAACCAATTCTGCTTTAGTAAGTGCTGGATTAGGCCACTCTTCTTGCGGTTTAAGTATTAAAAAAGTATCGGCAACATTGGGCGGCATAGGATCGCTTGCTACATCGGCAGTACCAATTTTTGAAAATACGTTAGCAACCTCAGGCTGATCTAATATGGCTTGCTCAAGCTCTTTTTGCATTTGCACAGATTGCTCAATACCGGTGCCAGTAATGCGCAGCGCGTGCATAGCAATATCCCCCTCATCAAGTTTCGGTAAAAATTCTGCGCCCATGTTTTTAACTTTAAAACCAAGCACTAATACTAATGCAGTGGCAATACCCACCATCAGCCACGGTAATTTAAGCGATATACCAAGTAATGGCTTATACACTTTTTTAACGCCGCGCATGACTGCGTTTTCGGTTTCATCAACCTTACCGCGAACAAACACTGCAATAGCAGCGGGTACAAAGGTAACGCCAAATATAAGCGCGCCAATTAACGCCGCAACTACAGTAAATGCCATTGGCTGAAACATTTTGCCTTCAACGCCGCTTAGTGCAAATAAAGGTAAGTAAACCAGCATAATAATAACAATGCCAAATACAGCCGGTGTAAATACTTCTTTGGTGGCTGCGGTCACTACATTTAAACGCTCGTTTAAGGTAAGTAGCCTGCCATGTTTATGCTGAGCCATACCTAATTGGCGCAGGCAGTTTTCAACTACAATTACAGCGCCATCAACAATTAAACCAAAGTCGATTGCACCTAGGCTCATTAGGTTACCCGATACGCGATTACCCACCATACCTGTAACGGCAAACAACATACTTAACGGAATAACCATTGCCGTAATAAGCGCGCCCGTTACATTACCCAGCAGTAATAGCAAAATAACTATCACTAAAACGGCACCTTCAAATAAGTTGGTTTGCACGGTTGCTATGGTTTTATCAACAAGAGTTGTACGGTCGTAAACTGCCTCAACAATAACGCCAGCGGGTAAGCTTTTTTGCACATCAACTAACTTATCAGCCATGGCTTTTGCCACTATGCGGCTGTTTTCGCCAATTAGCATCATGGCGGTGCCGAGCACGGTTTCTTCGCCGTTATAAGTGGCCGCGCCGGTTCTAAGCTCTTTGCCTAAAAGCACGTTAGCCACATCTTTAATGCGTACAGGTGCATCGTCGCGCTTAGCTATAACGGTATTGGCTATGTCTTCTAGCGTTTTAAGCTGCCCAGGCGAGCGTACTAAATATTGCCCGTCAAAGCGCTCAATATAGCCTGCGCCTCGGTTACTGTTATTAACCTCAAGTGCACTAATTACATCGCTAATAGTAAGCTTATAGGCAATGAGTTTTTCGGGCACTGGCGCTACTTGGTATTGGCGCTCAAAACCACCTTGGCTGTTTATTTCGGTTACGCCTTTTACTTTTAAAAGCTGCGGACGAATAACCCAATCTTGTAAAGTACGTAAGTCTTCGGCGTTGTAAGCAGTGCCATCTTCTTTTAACGCATTAGGCGCGGCGTGCACACTATAAGTAAATATTTCGCCTAAACCACTGGCAATAGGACCCAAGTTTGGCTCTACGTTATTAGGTAAGTCGGAGCGAATACTTTGAATACGCTCACCAATTTGCTGACGCGCCCAATAAATATCGGTGCCTTCATTAAAAATAACCGTTACTTGTGAAAGCCCATAACGCGAAAGCGAACGGGTGTAGTCAAGCTTAGGTATGCCCGCCATGGCGGTTTCTACCAAATAGGTAATGCGCTGCTCTACCTCTAATGGCGTAAAGCCCTGCGCTTTGGTATTAATTTGCACTTGTACGTTAGTTATATCGGGTACTGCGTCTACCGCTAAATTTTGAATGTTGTATACACCAAATCCAGCAAATAAAAATGTAAGCGCAAGCACCAGCATGCGGCGTTTAACCGCAAAAGAAACTATCCAATTAATCATGGTGCCTCCTAGTGAGCGTGGCTTGCGCCGCTTTTTAAAATATCGGCTTTAATGACATAACTATTGTCTGTTACGTATTCGCTACCTGCGTTTAAGCCTGTAAGTACTTCTACCCACTCGCTATTTTTTGCACCTAAGGTAACGGGGCGCACTTCAAATACATTGTTTTTACGAACAAACACACTGGGTTGACCGTTAAACTCTTGAATTGCTCGTGGCTTTACACGCACGCTGGCATTTATTTTAGCCACACTTACATCGCTATTTATATGCATGCCTGGGCGCCAATGCCCGTCTGGATTATTAAGCTCTATACGGGCGCGCGCTATGTGCCCGCCAGTCATCATTGGGGCTATAAAAAACACTTTTCCTTGCGTATTTAAATGGTGATGCAAGTCGTACACTTTAGCGCTTTGACCAATGGCGAGTTTTTCAATGTTTTCAGGAAAAGCCGATAACTCAACCCATACTTTATCAAGGTTAACTACCTGCATAAGTGCGCTGGTGCTTGCAAGCTCGCCACGCTTTAAGTATTGCTCGGTTACAACGCCGCTAATTGGGCTTTTAATGGGGTAATTTTGCAGTGTTTCGCGGTTGGTTACATTGGCAAGTACTTCGCCTTTTTTAACGTTTTGACCAATGCTTACAAAAATATCACTGATCAATCCGGCATACGGCGCCATTACTTCTACCGTGCCGTGTTGTGTTGGAGCAATAACACCAAAAAGCGTATCGGTAATATCTACTTCACCACTTTGCGCTATCTCGGTTTTAATGCCTGCGCGCTCAATAGCTCGCTCTGTTAACGTGGTTTGCCCTTCGTGTTGATCGTACTCATAGCTAATGCTCTCACTGTTGTAATTAGCAGTAACGGTAAGTGCAAACGAATGCGGTTCGTTAATTGATTGCGTGCTCACAAGATAGTCGCCCTCAGCTGTAAACTGTATATTTTGCGGGGCTTCAACTAAGCGCTTTAAACTCATTGTTATGTTTAAGTCGTTTATATTAATCGGCTGATTTTGCTTATAGCCGTATACGCGCAGCTCAACATTACCTGCAAATTCTTGCAATTTAAGCTCAAGGGTTAATTTAGGATCAGTTAATAAAAAGCCGCCGTGTGGACCTTGCTTTTGCTCGTGTTGCTCTGTTTCTTTATGACCTGACTCGCCATGCTCAGCAGAGGCAAATACACCTGTGCTTACAAAGCTGCTGGCAAACGAAAGTGATACTAGTAATGCGATTATATTTTTATTCATGATTGATGAGTCTCAATTAAAGATTGGCCTGTTAAACGCTCAAGAGTAAGTAGCACTTGGTACAGCTCTGCGTGAGTTGTAATAAGTGTGCGTTTAGAATCAAAAAGTGCTTGTTGAGCATCAAGCAATTGCAACACCGAAATTTGTCCGCGTTGATAACTTTTTAAGCTTTGCTCAATCAATGTTTGTGCCTGAGGAATAATTTGATCAGATAATAGCTTTGCCTGATTAGCTCGACCTTGATAATAAGCGTACAAAGTACGTACTTGCTGGCGTAGCTGGATGCGCAATTGCCCTTGCTGCTCATTTAAAAGCATGAGCTGACTATTTGCAGCTGCAATATTGCCGCTATTAGAATTGCTTAATTGCAGTGGCATAGAAAACGAAAACACTAACGAGCTGGAGTCATTTTGCTGGTTATAGCGCACGCCTCCCCCTACGTTAATATCGGTTTGTCCGTTTGCTTTTTGTAGTGTTAAGTTGGCTGTTTGCTGTAAATATTGCTGCTGTAATAATGCAAATTCAGGAGCTTGGTTAACCGCATCTAAAAGTGCTTGTGCTGATTTAAGCGCAGTAATTACATTAATATTGCCAGCAAAAGTATCGTAGGGTTGCTCCTCACTCCACAGCTCGTTAAGCGATAAACTTGCTCGCTCAAATTCACTATTAAGCATGGCTTTATCAAGCTCTACTTGGCTAAGTGCATAACGCATGCGCGTTACATCAGCTTGCGACGCAGCACCCGCATTGGCTCTTTGTTCAATCGCTTTAAGCGCCTGGGTAACTACCTGTTTACGTTCACTATTTAAACTTAATAATGTTTGAAATTTAAGCCCTTGATAGTATCGCTCAGCAGTGGTTGCCAATAACGCTAAACGGGTATTTTGATACTGTATTGCTTGGGCTTTAATATTGGCGGTTGCGTAATTAATACGGCTTTGGCGCTTATCGCCCAGCTCTATTAATTGGCTAAGCCCAAGTGTTATTTCAGCGCCTTGAATGCCACGCGCCTTGTTTGTGCCCAGTAAGTTTTCAGCTTCAATATTCAATACAGGATTAGGCGAAAGAGCAGCTTGAGATTTAAGCGCACTCAATATTTTTTGATGATAAGGGTAGCGTTTTAATACCAGATTTTGTTGTTCGGTATTACTCAGTGCCTGCTTAAGGGTTAATGTTTTAACATTCGCCAAAGTACTAAAAGCAGGTAGCGCGCACATTAGCGCCACCAGCATAATTGGTTTTTTATTCATATAGCGTGTCCGTTTTTTAACAAACAGAGTTAACTTAATCACTACGCCTATTTTAAAAACAAGCGCGATCAAGCAACCTAAATATGTAAATAACTAGCCTAATAGCGCACAAGCGCAGGCAGTTTTTACAAAGTATTTAAAATTAAAAGCTAGCTATAAAAATTTGGTGGCGGTACATCTGGCGGGTAATTTAACCCGTTATAGCACGCAGGCGAAGTTGCTTTACTTTGCTCTGGGCTTATTGAATGGCTAGAGGTGCTGTTGTAGCCACAATGGCAATGTTGGTGGGCATGAATCTCGGTAGTTGATGTTTTATCGCTTTGGTTATCATCGGCTGTGGAGTCGCCTTGCGATAACGAACTGGTTACGTGATCAACGTCTTCTTGCAAATGATACGCAGCACCATCACAGCTAATAAAGCTGTGTACAAGCACTAATAATATCACTATTAAAAAACGGTTTGAGCGCATTACCTACCTAAAACTCTAAAATGCAATTTAAGAAATCACACAATACCTTAAATTTATTCAAATGTAGAGAGCCGCTAACGTTATTTTCTAAATTCGCTTGGCGACACACCTACCGACTTCTTAAAACGTTTGGAAAAATTAAAAATATTAGAGTACCCCACATAACTTGCCACATGCGAAATTGGCCAAGCCGTGTTTAACAATAAGTTTTTAGCCCGTTCAATGCGTAAATAAATAAGTTGTTGTATTGGACTTTTACCAAATTGCGCTTGGCATAAACGATGCAAATGCGGCGATGAGTAATGCACATGTTCGCACATTACCTCTATTGTCCAATCAAACTGCAAGCGCTTATCTACCTCTTCAAACAGACTAATTAAACGATTATGCGCCGCACCCTGTGAATTATTTTGCAGCGTAGCATTTAAGTAATGACTTAAAATAGGCGTTACGCTTTCGCGTAAATTAGCATTGGGCTCGCTGTATAAAAGCTCCATAGCAAGGTGTAACGGTTCAAGTTTTTGCTCGGTTAATACCAATGCTTGCGCTAAGTTTAAATGCTGCCAACGTTTAGTATTTGCAAGGTTTAACCAAATAACATCCCAATGTTCAGCATCAATTTTCACTTCAAAGCTTTGCTTTGCTGGTAGCACAATAAGTGTATTGGCATTAAGTGTGTACTGCTCATTTTGTGTTGTTAATTTACCCTGCCCTGCAAGCGTATAAAAAAGTGTATGTTCTAGCGGTGCTGAGCGTGCTACGCAATAACGACCCGATAGGTTTGAGCAACCCGCAAGTGCTATTTCAAGGTTTGGCATTTGCGCGAGCGTTTGTGAATCAATAAAGCGTTCTATACAACGCGGACCAATATCAAGTATGTCTTTAATGTTATAGCGCATAATTAAAATGATAGTTTTGGACAAATAAAGGAGAGCTTTAAGCATAACCCCTGCGATTATTTTTAGCTATATTTAGCGCATTATAATTGCCCGCTTATGCAATAGGATAAACATGACCTCTTTACAGCACATAATTAATCGCCGAGATTGGGAAAACCCAATTTCAGTACAAGTTAATCAAGTAAAAGCGCACAGCCCACTCAATGGATTTAAAAGCGTTGACCATGCCCGTACTAACACGCAATCGCAAAAACAAAGTTTAAACGGTCAGTGGGACTTTAAATTATTTGATAAACCCGAAGCGGTTGATGAATCGTTGCTAAGTGAAACACTAAACAGCAACTGGCAAAGTATTACAGTGCCTTCTAACTGGCAATTACACGGCTTTGATAAACCTATTTACTGTAATGTTAAGTACCCATTTGCAGTTAACCCGCCTTTTGTACCAAGCGATAACCCTACAGGCTGTTACCGCACTGAATTTAATATAAGCGAAAGTCAGCTAACTCAGCGTAATCATATTATTTTTGAAGGCGTTAACTCGGCGTTTCACCTGTGGTGTAACGGACAATGGGTGGGTTATTCACAAGATAGCCGCTTACCGAGCGAGTTTGATTTAAGCGAACTGTTAGTTGCAGGCACTAACCGTATTGCCGTTATGGTTATTCGTTGGAGCGATGGCAGTTATTTAGAAGATCAGGACATGTGGTGGCTAAGCGGTATTTTTCGCGATGTTAACTTACTTACAAAACCACAAAGTCAAATTAGCGATGTATTTATAACGCCGGATTTAGACGCATGCTACCGCGATGCCACGTTAGCAATTAAAACTACAATTGATATACCCAATCGTAATGACACAGCTAATAACTATAAAGTTGCCATACAAGTATTTGATGGCGAAACACCGTTATGTGAGCCGCAAATTCAAAGCACTAATAATAAACGTGCTGATGAAAAAGGCAGCTGGGCTGATGTTGTTTTTCATAACGTAGCAATAACAAGCCCTAAAAAATGGACCGCTGAAACCCCGTACTTATACCGCTGCGTAGTAAGCCTACTTGATGAGCAAGGCGAGACTATAGATGTTGAAGCCTACAACATTGGTTTTAGAAAAGTAGAAATGCTTAACGGGCAACTGTGTGTAAATGGCAAACCGTTGCTTATTCGCGGTGTTAACCGCCACGAACATCACCCAGAAAACGGTCATACAGTAAGTACCGCCGATATGATTGAAGATATTAAGCTGATGAAGCAAAATAACTTTAACGCCGTGCGTACTGCTCACTACCCTAATCATCCCCGTTTTTACGAGCTATGTGACCAGCTAGGTTTATACGTAGTTGATGAAGCAAATATAGAAACCCATGGCATGTTTCCTATGGGCAGGCTCGCAAGCGACCCGCAGTGGGCTGGTGCATTTATGTCGCGTTATACACAAATGGTTGAACGTGATAAAAACCACGCCTCAATTATTATTTGGTCATTGGGCAACGAATGCGGACACGGCGCAAATCATGATGCGATGTACGGCTGGTCAAAAAGCTTTGACCCTTCTCGCCCAGTGCAATACGAAGGCGGCGGCGCAAACACAACGGCTACCGACATTATTTGCCCAATGTACGCCCGTGTAGATACCGATATTAAAGACGATGCGGTACCTAAATACTCTATTAAAAAGTGGCTAAGCCTACCAGGTGAAACTCGCCCGCTTATTTTATGTGAATACGCCCATGCAATGGGTAACAGCCTAGGTAGCTTTGACGATTACTGGCAAGCATTTAGAGAATACCCACGCCTACAAGGCGGCTTTATTTGGGATTGGGTAGACCAAGGTTTATCTAAAACAGACGAAAACGGCAAGCATTATTGGGCTTACGGCGGCGACTTTGGTGATGAACTAAATGACCGTCAATTTTGTATAAATGGCTTATTGTTCCCAGACCGCACGCCGCACCCTAGCCTGTTTGAAGCTAAATACAGCCAGCAACATTTACAATTTACACTGCGTGAGCAAAATCAAAACCAATACACCATTGATGTATTTAGCGATTACGTATTTAGACATACCGATAACGAAAAGCTTATTTGGCAGTTAATGCAAAATGGCATCTGTGTTGAGCAAGGCGAGCATGTACTTAATATTGCTCCGCAAAGTACGCACACGTTAACTATTAAAACTAAAACAGCGTTTGAGCAAGGTGCGCAATATTACCTTAATTTAGATGTAGCATTAGTTAACGACTCACACTTTGCAAACGCTAATCACGTTATGGATTCAGAGCAGTTTAAGCTTATAAATAGTAACAATTTAAGCAGTAAGTTATTTGTATCATCATCTGAGCAAAACGCTATAAGTGTTAGCGAAACCGACTCTCAACTAAGTATTGAAAACGATAAATTTAAACTTGTTTTTAGCAAGCAATCAGGGCTTATAGAGCAGTGGTTACAAAACGATACTCAGGTTATTAATAGCCCATTGGTTGATAACTTTTATCGCGCCCCACTTGATAACGACATTGGTGTAAGCGAAGTAGACAACCTAGATCCTAATGCATGGGAAGCTCGTTGGTTGCGTGCAGGTATAGGGCAATGGCAGCGCACATGTAGCTCAATTCACGCAGTGCAATCAAGCGTTGATATACGTATTACTTGTGTATTTAATTACGAGTTTAATGGCGTGCTACAGGCTCAAACACAGTGGTTATATACCCTCAATAATACTGGTAATATTAGCTTAAATGTTGAAGTGCACTTAAACGATACTCTGCCACCAATGCCGCGTATAGGGCTAAGTACAACGCTTAACAAGCAAAGCGATACAAAAATAAACTGGCTAGGTTTAGGGCCTTTTGAAAACTACCCAGATCGCAAAGCCGCAGCACGTTTAGGTTATTACAGCTTGAGCTTAAATGAGCTACATACACCGTATATATTCCCAACTGATAATGGCCTGCGTAGCGATTGCCAATTGCTGAGTATTAATAACTTAACCGTGACTGGCGCGTTTTTGTTTGCAGCCAGCGAGTATTCGCAAAGTACGCTAACGCAAGCAAAACACACTAACGAACTAATTGCTGATGATTGCGTACATGTACACATTGATCATCAACATATGGGTGTAGGTGGCGATGATTCATGGAGCCCAAGTACTCATAAAGAGTATTTACTTGAGCAAAAGCAGTACAGTTATTCTTTAACTTTTTCAGCTAAATAATTTAGTAGTTAGCCTATAAAAACAGCGGCCAAATTGGCCGCTATTCTTCAATTAATAAACTCTATTTTTTAGCTAGCTTTTTAACTAATACGTTATCAAGCGAAAAGCTTCCCGCTCCTTGAATTGCTAAAACTACAGTTACTACAAGTAACGTTAATGCGTATTCATAGCCATTGTTTGCCATAAATAAGCCATTACTAATATGTACGCTAAAAATAGCAATCAGCATAGTAAAGCCGGCAACTACAGCAGCTGGGCGAGTTAACAAACCAATTGCTAATGCAATGCCACCAAAAAACTCAGCGCTACCTGCCATCATTGCTAACCAATAGCCAGGCTCTAAGCCAATGCTTGCCATCCATTGCCCTGTGCCTTCAAGGCCATAACCGCCAAACCAAGCAAATAGTTTTTGTGCACCATGCGCCGCTAAAATAAGGCCAACTGGTACTCGTAAAATTAATGCTGCTACGCCTGCTTTTGAGCTTAATAATGTGTTTAACAATTTCATGAGTTTTAGTCCCGTTTAATTTATTTGAGCGTTAGGTTTTTCCTAACCGTTGAGCACAGTTTACTATCATCATTTGGAAACATTAATATCGGTATTATTGGTTAATTATCAATGCAGTGTTTTTAATGTGTTTTATGCACAAAAAAGCCGCTAACTTTAAACGTTAGCGGCTTTTAGTTTTAAGTTACTTAAAAGTGATTAAGCAACAGCTTGTTCTAAAATTTCGCGGCTTTCTTTAAGCGTAATAGCTTGGTTTTCGCCAAGAGCTAGCATGCCGTGCGCTTCAAGTTTACCAATAATATTGTCAATAGCAGCGGCTTTATCATCGCCATGTTCAGTAAGCACAGTTGCTACGTCAAGGCTGTGGTAAAACGCTTCAATTGCTGCAATTGTTTTCTCAGCTAAGTCGTCAGATTGCTCAAGACCAAATACGTTTTTACCCATTTGCTCTAGTTTTGCTTTTTTAACTGCAAATTGGTTGCGCAGTAAAGAAGGCTGAACAATAGCAAGTGAACGTGCATGGTCAACACCGTAAGCGGCTGTAAGCTCGTGGCCAATCATGTGCGTAGCCCAATCTTGCGATACACCAGAACCAATTAAACCATTAAGTGCTTGGTTTGCTGCCCACATAAGGTTTGCGCGCCATGCATCGTCTTGGTTTTCAAAGTTATCGCCTAATGTTTTAAGCGTTCTTAAAAGTGCCTCTGCGTAACCTTCTTGAACCAATGCTGTTTCAGGGAATGTTAGGTACTGCTCACAGGTGTGAACCCATGCATCTACTAAACCATTTACAAGTTGGCGCTGTGGTAATGTTTTCATTACATCAGGGTCCATAATTGCAAACTTAGGTTGTACCGCTGGAGACATAAACGGAAGTTTTTGTTTAGTCGCAGCTTTGCTCACAACAGAACCTTGGTTAGACTCAGAACCTGTAGCTGGAAGCGTAAGTACTGCCCCAATAGGTAATGCGCTAGTTACTTTATGTTTACCAGTAGGAATATCCCAACCTTCGCCATCGTAAACGGCAGATGCTGCAATGTATTTAACGCCGTCGATTACTGAACCGCCGCCTACAGCTAGTACAAAGTCGATATCTTGTTCTTTACAAATTTTTACTGCTTGGTCTAACACTTCAATTGTTGGGTTAGCGCCAACGCCCGAAAACTCAACCCAATCAAAGCCTTCAAGTGCTGCTGCAACTTGGTCGTACACGCCGTTCTTTTTAATTGAACCGCCGCCGTACACTACAAGTACTTTTTGATCCTTTGCGATCAAATCAGTTAGTGAGGCAATTTGTTCTTGGCCGAACTGGATAAGTGTTGGATTTACGTAGCTAAATTTCATTATTTTGCTCCTAGGTGACGGTTAAATACTAAATATAATGCTTAGTTACTAACTAAGCCAAACTTCAATGAGTGCATATTAGTGGCAAAACAAACATTAAAAAAGCCCAATAACTCGCAAAAGCTTGCCTAAAACTGTCAATATTGATATTTTACGCAAAATTCGTACGATAATAGATGTTTTAATGTCCTCAATAGCCAACATGATGCAAAAATTTGCAGAGCACAATCATTTACTCAACTTTGAAGGCAACATGGAAACCATTATTCCAGGTGTGTATTTTCATCGCGCAAGTAAAAGCTCACCACGCCAGCCACTCATATATAACTCAGGTATTATTATTGTTGGGCAAGGACATAAAATAATTCATTTCCCTGAACATCAAATAAAATATGGTGAAGGTGACTACCTTGTTTTAGGTATCCCCGTGCCACTTGAGTGCGAAGCTTTTACTGATAACAACCTGCCTGTAATGGGCATAGTTATAGATATAAACCCGGTAATGTTACACAAACTAGTAAACCAAATTGGTACACATAAACCATTCACTTCAGGGCAAATGGGTGGCGTTCAATCGGCTAAAATAGATGGCGCAATGGAGCAAGTAACCCACCGTTTACTTAGCGTGCTTAATAACCCCATTGAGGCTGACGTTTTTGGCGAAGATATAGTAAAAGAATTGGTATATCGTGTACTTTGTGGTCCACAAGGACATACTTTAATAGGGCTTGCTATGCATGATGGGCATTATGCGCGTATCGCCCGTACGCTCTCAACTATGCACAGTAGTTATGCCAATCAAATTACAGTTGAGGGGTTGGCTGAAGATGTAAACATGAGCGTATCGTCGTTCCATCGTGCTTTTAGGCAAGTAACATTTGAGTCACCTTTGCAGTATTTAAAAAAAGTACGCTTAGCTAAGGCTAAAGAGCTTATAACCAGTAGTGGAAGCAAAGCCAACGAAGCCGCATTAAAGGTTGGCTATACCAGTCCATCGCAATTTAGCCGCGAATTTAAACGCCACTTTAATAAAACCCCCAGTGAAATGTTAATTCAACTACATAACTAGGTAATGGTTTTAGAGATGTAAATTAACCGAGAGAGTCAATCTTAAGCACTGCTTTTTTTGGTGTTTAGCAAAGCTTGCTTAGTAAATTGGCGATTAATAAGTTGGCTAAAAATAATAGTAAATAACGTTGAGAAAATGGCAGCTGTTGCGTACACCTGCCAAATCATAAAGTTATGTTTTAACATAAACGCAATCACCGCAAAAAATACACACCCACCTAATGAACCAATAATACCGCCATTAAGAATTTTAAACGTTGAGGCTTGTTTGTCACTAAAATGGGCAACACTGCCCATTACCGCTAAAATAACCGGAAAGGTAGATATTAACCCGCTCCATGCAGACCCTATATGCTGCGATATAAACGTAACAAGCACGATAAAGCTCGTCACTAATATCATTTTTACCGGAAGCTCCCAGCGGGCATTTAATGGTTTTGCATCAACTGATATATTTAGCTTTGTAGAGATAATAGTTAAACCGAGTAAAATACAAAGCGAAACCACACTCGCCACAATAATATTCACTGGTAAAAATAAAGTAATAACGCTAAATACGCACCAAATACTCAACGCTGTAAAAAGCGATTTAAGCATTCCAAATCTTCGTGATACAACCAAGTAACTAAAACAAAATAAGCCTATACCGCTCATACCATAAAGAGAGGCCACCGCTGAGTTAGCTGCAAATAATTTACCTTGCTCTAATGCTATAAAATAAGAAATAGGCCCAGAGGTAATAGGCAAGCCAGGAATTATGCCGCTAACAAAACTACCAAAGCGTTTTTGGGCGAATGTTATTAGTAAAATAAGCAAAGGTGCAATTATGAGTTTAAGCAGCATAAATAACAATAAAGTATGAGAATTGAAATTAAGTCTACGTGTCTATACCTACATTGTAGAGTGAATAAAAATCATGCATGTAGCGTAATTTTTTTCACCTGTAAATATTAACCAATTTATCAAAACACTGATTAATAGTTATAAAAAAACCACTTATTAAAGTGGTTTTTTAGCTTAACTTAAACAACAGCATTTATACTTTTTTAAATAAAACCTCTGGGTTTACCATGGTTTTCATTTCAAGCACATTGCCATTTGGATCTTCAATAAAAAACGTTTCTTGCTCAAACTCATCACCAATAAATCGGCGGTATGGTTTATCTAAGTATTCAATACCCGCATCTTCAATACGTGTTTTTAACCCGTTAAATTCATCTTCAGATAGGTGAATCCCAAAGTGAGGTACCGCTACAGCTCCCATATCTACATCATGGCGAACTGTTGGTAAGCGCTCAACACTCTGGTGCAAGGTAAGTTCATTACCCCAAAAATCTATATCTACCCAGCGACCTTCTTCACTGTTACCCGTTTTACAGCCTAGTACGTCACAATAAAACGCTTTAGCCACTTTTAAATCGCCAGCCGGAATAGCCAGATGTAAACAGTTAGACATAAATAACCCTTGGTTAACACTTTAATACATTAAATTATCGCCATTATACATAACTTGTGATTTATAGAACATTAACAGCGGCACTATTAAGCATATTTAATACCTAAAATCCGTTTAAAAAACACGTTTTTAAAGTTTGTAATTACTTATAACATTTATTTGTTAGAGAGTATTAGAAAGCGCAAAAGGATTAGTTTAAAATGCGCCGCTATGATTAAATTCTTATTTTTAAAATTCATCACTTTCTTTTTAGGCTTTGTAGCTTGCTTTGCTATGCACACTACTTTTGCATTACCTTTAGTGATTTCTGCTGCGCTAACGGGGCTTATTGGCTCGTTTATTCCTTTTCCTGCACTTTATAAAAACCATCCGTATGCTGCAATTTATGCTGGTAGCTTTGCAGGTATGTGTTCAACTCATTTAATTACCAGTTACTGGGAAATTGCTATTATTTCGCTTATTGGCTCAAGTTTGTATGTGCTTACTATGAATATGTTTACAGGTTTTGGTGGCAAGCTTGGCAGCGTAGCTTTTGCAAGCGTGGCACTTTTTGTATTAGCCAAAGGAATTGTATTATGAGTATTGAATATCCATTACTTGTACTGCTTGGGGCTTTTTTAACATTTTATTTAGCTAAGCATAGTCGCTTTGACGGGGTTAGAGCGTCGTCTTCACTTTCTATTATTGCTTATTTAATTTTTAGCGCTTTAAATTTGAACCCCGATTTATACGCAATTGTATTTTTTGGCGGCACATTTATAGGTATGAGCGCCCCACATCGATTTGGTATTTATACTGTAGCAAGCTCATCTATTTTATTTTCAATCTTATTTGAATTTCTTGTACCAAAACTTGACGGCTATGGCGGTGCATTAGGTATTAGTGCATTTTTATCTGTATGTATTTGCCATACTTGTATTTTATTAGGTGCCCCAAGAAGTAAAAAACCGCCACCAGTTCAATAAAAAGTGGAAACTAGGCTGATTTTTATCCTGACATTAACTTTAATATATTTAAAAATTAGAGTGTAAAATATTCATGTTTTAGCCTGTTCCTTTTTTCTGCAAGTCTGTTAGAATCTTCCGCGAACTTTATTTACCCTAAATAAAGACAATCATATATGGATTTATGAAAATGAAAAAACTAATCGCAGTAGCAGCTCTATCTTTACTTCCTTTCTCAAACGCAATGGCTGACCAAGATATTGGTTGTGGTCTTGGTTCTATGTTATTTGCTGGTCAGCAAGGTAAAGGCGTTAAAATTTTAGGCGCTACAACAAATGGTACATCTGGTAACCAAACTTTTGGTATCACTTTTGGTACTCTTGGTTGTGATGGTACTGGTACAGTAACTTCTTCAGAAAAAATCGCTTTATTCATTGACGGTAACATGGAGCAACTTGCTCGTGATATGTCAAAAGGTGAAGGCGAAACTTTAGCTACTCTAGCTGAAGCTTGGGGTGTTGCAGATCAAGATAAAGCAGCGTTCAATAAGCTTGCTCAAGCACAGTTCTCTTCAGTATTTACTTCTGAAAACGTGACTTCACAAACAGTTTTAGAAAACCTAAACACTGTTCTTGCAAGTAACGCACAACTTGCTTCTTATACTCTTTCTTAATCAGCTAAATTAGCCGGTTTTATACGTATAAATAAAGCCGCTGGAGTATTTCTCTAGCGGCTTTTGTAATTTAGTGATTATGAAAAAAATATTATTTGGTTTACTGCTCGCTCTTTTTAGTACTTACTCAAACGCTCAAAGTATTGAAACAAATACATTAGCAACACACCCTTACTGGCTTAAATTAGGTCACTACCGCTTGGCCACATTAGGTGATTGGAAAAGTGAAGTAGACAGTGCTGAGTTTTTTTTATCTCCTACAGGTAAAACAAGCCCATATGACGAACTTAAAGCCACTATAGCTGCATTTAGTGGTAAAAATACTGACCCAAAAACAACACAATATCGTTGTCAGTTTCCTGCACGTTATAAATGGCTAAAAACAAAAATTAAAAATAACTGGCCCGAACTTAATTGCCCAGAACTACAGGCGTGGCAAAAAATAATAAACCCTAAAGGGGTTACGTTAGTTTTTCCAACTGCATTTATGAATAGCCCATCATCAATGTTTGGCCACACTTTACTTCGTATTGATGCAAAAGATCAGACTCGCCATAAAGAGTTGCTCGCATTTGCCGTTAATTTTGCAGCAGAGCCAGACGGCTCAGATAACGCAGCTATGTATGCACTAAAAGGCTTGATTGGCAGCTACCCAGGTAAGTTTTCGCTTATGCCGTACTATAAAAAAGTACGCGAATATAATGACTTAGAATCTCGTGATATTTGGGAATACAAACTTAATTTATCAGAGCTACAGGTAGAGCTTATTTTATTGCACTTGTGGGAGCTACAATTAGCTACATTCGATTACTTTTTTATTGATGAAAACTGCTCTTACCAATTACTTGCATTATTACAACTTGCACAAGAGGACCTTGATTTAACATCGTCATTTAATATGCAAGCTATTCCATCAGATACCGTTGCAGTACTAAGAAATAACAACTTATTACAAACACCTAATTACCGCCCTGCTTTTGGAACTAAACTTTACCATTACTCTACTCAAATGACTGACGAACAACTTGATGATGCAAGAGAGTTAATGCAAGGTGGCTCCCTCAATACTCGTAATTACTCACAGTCGCAATTAGTCGCTATATTAGAAATGGCGTATGAATGGTTAAATTTTGAATTTTACGATAAAGCATTAAATCGTAAAGAAATTGCCCCGCGACTAACTAAGCTACTCCTAATGCGCAGCAAATATAATGTAGCTTCGCCATTTACTAAGCCAAACCGCCCTATTGCTTCCCCAGAGCAAGGTCATGGTTCTTCTAAAGTATCGCTAGGTAGGGTACAAAATAATAACCAAGCAAACCTTACAAATTTTGGTTATAGGCTTGCGTATCATGACTTACTAGATAGGCCTGAAGGTTTTATAGCGGGTGCACAAATTAGTTTTTTTGATTTGGAAGCCGCTATTACTGACGAAGGAAATGCAGATATCGAACATTTTTACTTATTAGATGCTATGTCGCTTGCACCCGATAACCGCGTATTTGATAGCTGGTCGTGGAACTTTAAAATGGGCTTTGACCGACAACCAAGTGACAATAAACGTTTAGGCCGCTTTTTTACAAAAGGAGGTTATGGTAAATCTTATGGCGATCCTAATAATCTGCACGGCTATATTCTTGGTCAATTTGAGCTAAATACAGGCGATATAACCGACCGACTTAGTACTGGAATAGGCAGCGAAGCCGGTGTAATTTGGCAAATAAACAATAAGCATAAACTCGCTTTGACTGGCAATATATTATGGCTAACTGATAACGCAGCAAGTAAGCACAGCGAAATAGCTATAACATGGAATTACGCTGTTTCTCGCAATGTATCGCTGCGCAGCAAAGTACAGCATGCTCAATGGCATAGCCATAATTCATCAATGAGTTTAGCTATGCAGTTTTACTTTTAACTTTTAACTTTTTCAATATTATTTATATTTAATGCTACTTGTAGGGTAGCCAAATAGTACTCTACATTTAGCTTTTATTCCCGATGCCTTATAAACACTTTTCAATAAGTGCTCCCACTGATGAAACGTAATAACGACTGGGTTATTGCTATTAAGCTGCCCTATAATGCCGTATTTACAAGGCTTTGATTTATCTTCTTCTACAAAGGTGCCAAATAACTTATCCCAAATAATAAGTACACCTGCAAAGTTTTTATCAAGGTAACCTGCATTTATTGCGTGATGAACTCGGTGATGCGAAGGCGTATTAAATACTTTTTCAAACCAGCCTAACTTACCTACTATTTGAGTATGTACAAAAAATTGATACGCCAAATTTAATGCAACCACGCTAAATACTGTTAGCGGTTCAAATCCAATTAAAATCATAGGTAGCCAAAACACCCACATACCGGCTACGGGGTACATTAAGCTTTGCCTAAATGCGGTGGTGAAATTCATTTTAGTTGAGCTATGGTGCACCACATGTGCAGCCCACAACCAATGAATATGATGCGATGCTTTATGAAACCAATAATACAAAAAATCTTGCAGTAAAAATGCAAATGCAATACTTAATACACTCACTTCAATATCAAACAATCTATAGTCATACAACCAATTAAATAAAGGCATTAACAGCAGTAACGCAATAGCATCTGCGCCTTGGTGTAATAGCGCTAACACTGTATTTGCTAGGCTATCTTTTATGTCGTAATAGCGCTTAAACTTAATAAACTCAGAGCAAACAAATATCAAAAATAATGGGCTCAGAGCGAGTAAAATAATTTCTGAGTTCATGCTTTACCCGCCAAAAAATAATTATTTAAATTGTTTAACGCTTGGGTTATATCTTTTGTAATAACATATTTAAGTAATGCATTTGGCATCCACCATGGAGCTGAGCAGCTTATGCAATAGTTAAGTTCGGTAACTAAAGTATTGATGTCTTTATTTGCAGTGAGGTATATATCGCCTCGATGATTAGCTACTGGTTTATCGCCTACTATTTGGTAACTGATCAGATTTTGATCGGCACTGATTATTTGCTCTGAAAACGTTATTTTACCTATTTTCACTTGCCTAACAGATCCTTTTCCGCCTTCTATTTGCCCTTCGTCTTGTGCTTGTAGCAGCGTAAATTTGGCATTAAAAAATCGATGCAACTGTTGATGATCCAACAGTGTGCTTATTATTTGTTTTGGCTGTGCATTAAGCGTTTGTTTTATTGTTATAAGTATCATTTTTACAGCAAGAGGTTATTAGGCATTCAACTAGCATATAAAAATTTAACGTGGCAAACTTGCTAATACACGACTATTTTTTAGCTTTAGATGACAAATGCACACATTGGCTGATCATTACTTTTCAAGTATTCTTGATTACTTACAAGCGCAAGGCATTAGTACTAAAACGGCTTTGCACGCTATTAGCTTTGACGAATTTAGTAATCAACGTACCCATCAATTAGCGCCGCGTATTAGTTTAAATAGTTACAATGCTTTATTAGTTTATGGCAAGAAAACACTTAACGATCCTCTTTTTGGTTTTACCCTAGGTCAGCAAATTCGCACTGCTGACTACGGCGTTTTAGGTTACTTAATTGAATCAAGCGATAACTTAAGCAGTGCCATTAAAGCATTGTTAAGCTACGACAGCTTGGTGGCTGATATTGGTAAAGCCAAGTTTGAACTAAATACTGATACAGCAACTATTCGTTGGATTGCTCACCAAAGTTGTAATGAGCATGTTGTTTTACGAAACATGACCGCGTGGGTAAGTGTGATTCGCCAGTTAATAAATTTAACGCTTTCGCCAAGTAGTATTAGTTTCACTTATAATTGGTTGCCATCGCAAAGGCGCGCCCTTGAATCATGGTTTAAATGCCCTGTAAAAAGCAGTGCTGAATATAATCAAATTAGCTTTCCGAGCCATTATTTAACGCTGCCCTTTAAAACCGATAATGCCATTATTAATTCTACTTTCAAGCAATTGTCAGAGCAGCAACTCTCTAACTTTAAAAGCCAGCAGTGTATTGACGATAAAGTTAATCAGTTACTTACAGCTAAAACTACCTTGCAAAACTGCAACCTAATAGGCATAGCTGATGCGCTTAATTTAACACCCCGAACGCTACAACGACGCTTAAAACAACAAGACTTAACCTTTGCTCAGCTACTTGAAAAAGAACGTAAAAAACGTGCAGATACATTAATAGCCAGCATGCCACTTGCTGATTTATCTAATATTTTAGGATTTAAAGATCAAAGCTCTTTTAATCGAGCTTTTTTACGCTGGCATAAATGCTCGCCATTACAATTTATAAAATACAAAACAGCAAGAACAGCCAAGTAAGTGCAAATTATTTACGTTATATAAACATAATATATATATGTTTTAGTTAATACTCTCTACACTAGGTGTATTATTGCTTTAAAAGATTTTTTATGTTTTTGCGTGTTTTATTAAGTGCTTTTGTATTTATTTTATATAGCCCCCTGTGTAACGCCGATTCGGTTACTTTTATAGCTGAAGACCTTCCTCCTTATCACTTTAAAAATCAGCAAGGTGAAGTAAGCGGCGCTTTAGTCGACATTGCCAAAGCAGTTGTGAAGCAAACAAACTTAACCGCTAATTTTGAAATAATGCCTATGGCCCGCGTTTTTAAGGAGCATCAAACAAATACCAACGCCATAATGTTGTCTTTGTTAAAAACCCCAGAGCGGATTAATAAATATACGTGGTTAGGCGAAGTGTATTTTGCAGATGCTTATTTAATTAGCTTAAAAAGCCATGTAGATGAAGTTGTTCACTTAAATTTTGCTAAAGAGTATAAAGTAGCAACCATTCGTGGCTACCTGAGCGAAGCCTACTTAAAGCAAAAAGGCTTTACCGAAAATAACAATTTAATACTGGTCAGTTACTATAATCAACTTTGGCAAATGCTTTATAAAAACCGGATCGACTTTGTAGTAACTAATACACTTACACTTAATAACGAGCTAAAAAGCCTAGGACTCGATCCTAGCCTAATAACAAAACGAATTCATTTAAGCGATCTTCCCTCTTCACTTAATTTTGCAGCAAGTAATCAACTTAATCCTAAAACAGCTAAAGCACTCTCTGACGCATTAAGTAACATTAAAGAAAATGGTGAATACCATGCCATTTTAAACAAGTGGCAACTTTTATTACCAAACACGACTAACATGCAGCACTAACCATAGTTAAAGCCCGACATTAGTTATTGGCAGTGGTTATTTAGTTATTTGCTAAACGCTGCAAAGCAAACTACAAAGTTAAAAATCTCCTCTCCCCCCAAAAAATAGACTGCGCCTTAGCGCCAAAATCTACGTTATACATCACTAAATGAATAGCCAAGCACATAAAAAACACATACCGCAAACACTTCCATAAAAGCCGTTAAAAAACACCCAAACCAAATTGGTATAACAAAAAAATCATTTAAAAAATATTTAATTTTACTAATTGGTAAGTTTTAATTGTTAAATTGGTATGCTAGATTGAGATTAAGCGATGCCTGTACCGCACAATTTTTACTTCATCACACAGAGACAATAATGATAAAAAATACATCCACATTTAAACTTACGGCTTTAGCCGTCATCACCCCTTTACTTTTTACCGCTTGTTCAAGTACCCAAAGCACTAATCAGCAAAGCGATGCGCCGGTACCTGCAACAAAGTTTGATTTATCTCACTGGAAAATAAATGTACCAGTCGATTTAAACAACGACGGTAAAATTGATGAAATAGATGTAGAAGAAATTCAGACTTACGCACACCCTGATTTTTTCTACCTTGATGAAAAAGGCTACATGGTATTTACCTCCCCTAATAAAGCGCTTACAAGTGCTAACTCTACTAATACCCGTAGTGAACTTAGACAGATGATCCGTGGATCAAATACTAAAATTAAAACTAAACATTCTAAAAACAATTTTGCTTTAGCTGTTCACCCGCTATCTGACCGATTTGGTTCTGTTGGTGGAAAAATGGAGGCAACGTTAAAAGTAGATCATGTTGCGCTACGCGCTACCGACCCTGATAAAAAAGCCGCTTACTCGGTTGTTGTAGGGCAAATTCACGCAGGTAAAGATCAGGCACTTATTGATACTAAACTTGGATTTGGTTGGGGTAATGAGCCACTTAAAATATATTACAAAAAATGGCCAGGGCACAAAACAGGCTCAGTTTTTTGGAACTACGAACGTAATTTACCTAAAACCAATCCTGATCGTACAGACATTACTTACCCAGTTTGGGGTAATACATGGGAAAATCCTAACGAGCCAGGCAGTGCCGGTATTGCACTAGGTGAAGAATTTAGCTACACGGTAAATGTGTATAAAAACGTTATGCACCTTACATTTAGCGCACAAGGCAAAGAAGACGTTAACTACTCTATTAACTTAGGTAATAACGTAGATGCTTATGGCAAAGTGGACGAAAAAGATCATCCACATGGTTACGCTGCAGATTGGCATTACTTTAAAGCCGGCGCTTATAACCAATGTAGTACTAAAAGCGCCAAAGGTATTTGGTACCCAGGTTGTTTAGGTACTGGCGATTGGACTACAGATAAACAAAATGGCGATTACGCTCAAGTAAGCTTTAGTAAACTGGAGTTAAGCCCAGCGACACCGCCAACAAAATAACTTATTAGGCTAAACAGCTTCAGATAAGTAATTTTTTAGTGATGTAAACAATGGCGTTGGTAGATTATTAATATCGCACCAGCGCCACTTTAAACATTTATTAGGCTCTTTAAGCTCAGGCTCTCCGCCTTCAAAATCAGCTTTTACATACAGCGTAATATAGTGTTTGTTTTCAGCTGTAAAAATATCATTGGTAAAATCAAGCTTAGTAATTTTACTTACCTTTAAACCTGTTTCTTCAAACACTTCTCGTATTGCACATTGCTCAACACTTTCACCAAACTCTAAATGCCCACCAGGTGTTGCCCATGTATTAGCACCGTGCGCGCCAATACGCTCACCTAGTAAAATTGTGTTTTGATGCTTTATGATAACCGCAACCCCTACTCTTACTAAGTTACTCATATCGTGTTTTCTCTTATTTTTACTGCCCGCCATGCTGAACCACACGCTTTGTATTGTCAATTTTGTATTTTTAAAACCAGTGTGTTGTTCAACTTTTAGCCGACCAAGGTCGAATAGCTTGCTTGCTAAAAAAAGCCTACATTTTGTAAGGTCTCTCACACATATCTAGTTTTAGGAGCCTTACATGTCAGGCAAATATCAACAGCAATATAATGAATTCAAGCAAAACCCAGCCGAGTTTTGGCTTAAACAAAGTAACAATATTCCATGGTATAAAAGCCCTTCAAAAGCATACACACAAGATGACGACGGGCTTTACCATTGGTTTAGCGACGGGCAATTAAATACTAGTTTTTTAGCGCTAGACCAACACGTTATTGCCGGATTTGGCGAACAAACGGCACTAATTTACGACTCCCCTGTCACTAACACCAAGCAAACCTATAGCTACTCACAACTACAACAAGAAGTGGCTAAATTTGCAGGCGTAATACAATCGTTAGGTGTTAAAAAAGGCGACCGCGTTGTTATTTATATGCCAATGATCCCACAAGCTGTTATTGGTATGTTGGCGTGCGCTCGCCTTGGTGCTATTCATTCTGTGGTATTTGGTGGGTTTGCTGCACACGAATTGGCTGTACGCATTGATGATGCCAAGCCCAAACTTATACTTAGCGCCTCATGTGGTGTTGAAGTAAACAGCGTTATTGAATACAAACCACTTATTGATAACGCAATAGACTTAGCTTCGCACAAAGTAGAACACTGCGTTATTTATCAGCGCCCACAAGTAACCGCCAGTCTTAAGCCTAAACGAGACATAGATTGGACTCAGGCAATGCAAACAGCTGCAATCGCAGATCCGGTGCCTGTAAATGGTAACGATCCGCTTTATATTTTATATACCTCAGGCACGACAGGCACACCCAAAGGCGTAGTGCGCGAAAATGGCGGTCACGCAGTGGCAATGCAATACAGCATGGCAACCGTTTATGGTATGAAGCCCGGCGACGTATTTTGGGCAGCGTCTGACATTGGCTGGGTAGTTGGGCACTCTTATATAGTTTACGCGCCGCTAATGTATCGCTGCGCGACCGTATTATATGAAGGTAAACCGGTTAAAACACCCGACGCTAGTGCATTTTGGCGCGTGGTTGAAGAGTATAAAGTAAATGCATTATTTAGTGCCCCCACCGCCTTTAGAGCAATTAAAAAAGAAGACCCAAATGCCGATGGTTTTAATCAATACGATACCTCTAGCTTAAAACGTTTGTTTTTAGCCGGCGAGCGGTTAGACCCTCCCACTTACGAGTGGCTTAAAGAAAAAACCAAACTGCCAGTGCTCGATCATTGGTGGCAAACCGAAACTGGCTGGGCTATTGCGTGTAACCCTGTAGGGCTTGAGTACTTAGCAACAAAACCTGGCAGCTCTACCGTGCCTACTCCAGGTTTTGACGTGCGAATATTAGATATGGATGGCAATGAATGCGCAGCTAACGAGCAAGGCGCCGTGGTAATTAAACTGCCACTTCCACCGGGTTGCCTACCAACAATTTGGCAAGATAAAGCGCGCTTTAAAGCAAGCTACCTAAATGAATACGAGGGTTATTATTTATCTGGAGATGGCGGTTATATTGATGAAGACGGCTACCTATTTATTATGGGCAGAACCGACGACGTTATAAATGTAGCAGGACATAGGCTTTCTACCGGCGAAATGGAAGAGATAGTAGCCGCGCACCCTGCTGTTGCCGAATGCGCTGTTTTTGGTGTGAACGATCCTCTAAAAGGGCAGCTTCCTATGGGAATGATCGTGCTTAAAAATGATTTTATGGGCTCAAGTACCGACGTAGAACAAGCGCTTGTTTTAAGTGTTCGTAATCAGATTGGCGCTATTGCGTGCCTTAAAAATATAGTTAGCGTAGATAGGTTGCCCAAAACACGCTCGGGTAAAATACTGCGTAAAAATTTACGTCAACTAGTTGATGGCGAAGAGCTACAAATACCTTCAACTATAGACGACGCGAGTATCTTTGAAGAAATAAACCAACAACTAACACAAAGATAAACCCAACCAACCTAACTAAAGCCATTTTTATAATGGCTTTTTATTCTAAATCAATCAGTTTTCTGGAATATCCCCCCTCTTGAGGCAATATTATTGTTTGAAGCATAAGTTGGCAAAGCCACATTCGATTTCACTGAGCTACAACGACACAAGTGAAGTGTAACTTGGCATAATATTGAAGCTTATAATGGTATAAAGTTATTAAATACAGACTTTAAAAAGCCAATCTCATAAAATACTGCCAAGTTTAGTTCACTGCTATGTGCTATCAGCGGATGGCCACGCTAACACTCTTTTGGACAAAAATGAGGGTGTAACTAATTTAGAGTACTTTGACTATAATTAGTTTTACGTTAGGTCTAACTCATCCTTTGTTAACTGGATAATATTGGTATATTGGTCATTAATTTCAGAGAGCAACTTTTTGCTTTCGTCTATGTAGTATTCTGAACGTTCGTCACTTGACATCTCTTGAAGCTCATATTTATATGTGTCACCCATCATAGGATTATCGGTAAGTATTGTTTTCATTCTATTTAAAAACACACTTAAATTAATTGTACCCTCACTTAAGATTGCTTTATTTATACTTATTAGATTCAAAACTGCATCAATAGAAATTAAAATCGATTTAGACAGCGATTTTTCTTTTTCTTTATACTCACCTGACATGTACTTTTTATTGTATCTTTCTCTTTCTAACTCAATTTCTTTGGTTGCAGATTCCCAATATTCATTTTCTAACCTCTCCGCTTCTTCATGGTATTTGGGGTCAGCATTATAGGGTATATTATACCCCCCCCCAGAAAGTCCGCAGTGCTCATATTCAATGTAATGGTATGCAATTTGTTTTTGTACTCGTGATTGCATTAACTCTTGAAATTCATAGATAACCTTGGTGGTTAATCTAGTAATTTCTTGTTTGGTTGGAAATAACTGCTGCTTAATCCATGTTTTTTCACTAAATTCAGATTTAATACTCTCAACTAACTTTGTACTTTCACTAAGTGATTCTTGTAATTTTTTGAAGTCATCTTTAGTAGCATAATTTTTTCCTTTTTCCTTAAAATAGGAAATGAAGAATGCTCCTAATCCTGATGATATAACTACTAATAGATAAACATACCAATCAAGGGATTGTTTATACTGAACTTGACTTAAAATACTTACTAAATCTTCAACATTCATGAATATCTCCCAAAAACAATTACTGGTGTACTGTTCATATCACAACCAGTTTGAAAGGCGTTTTTTTAGCAAAAAACCCCATAAAATAATTAACTATACTCATAGTTAGAGAAAGTTGAATTGCAGTCAATAGCTAGTTTACTTGAAGTGATGTATATGTGAGCGAAAACAGGTATGGGGCACAGACAAATAAATAGATAATTAGCAAAACAAAATCGCTATAGAGCCGACGGACTGTTCGGTGCCAGATGCGGACGTTGGGAGAACGTCAATCGCTGGTTATCCCAATGTTGCCGATCCGGGCTCATTTGAAGAATCGTTCGCCTTAACTTCCTCAGAATCATTTGTTGATGGGCAAATAGCATCACGATGATAGCCTTGTAATGAGACCGCAAATACGGCAAGTCCACTTACAAAAATATAAATATCGATTCCAGACATGAGTTCCTTGATCTCAGGAATAAAAATGCTTGTAATCAAAAATGCTCCGCATACGATTCCGCTTGATTGGAATACAATATTAATCATTACTGCATGATTAAAGTCTGACCCAGAACGCCAACAGCGTATCGAGTACCATATAATTAAAATTAGTCCGAGAGCAGCAGAAGGTATTAATACAACTTTATCCACGGCTATCACCTTTATTGTTAGGTGGTATGCTTCGATGTGGAGGCGTTTTCACCTGCGATCCCCCTTTCTTAGAGTCATTAACAGACTCTCCCAGGTATGCGCCGACAACTCCACCTATCAGCGCCCCAAAAGGTCCTCCTAAAGAAGCTCCTAGGATAGCGCCACCAACAGCACTTCCCGCTGTTCTGGTATTGTCTACTTCTGTTCTCTTTATATTTTTAGACACAAAAATCTCCTTGAAAAGCTAACAATTAATAGTGCGTTAACCCCGAAAATTACTGACGATCCAACGCTCATTTATCTACTATATAGTTTTAACAAATATTTATAAATCGAATTTTAAATAATTCTATTTAGTTTAATCTTAACTTTGGTTAATTTACCCTTCCCACCAACGCCAACCGCAAACTTTACCCCTAAAAACCTTAAAAGATGAATAATAAACCCACATTACCCAACTGTTGACGCGTAAATTCGCCTTGTTTTCACTGAAAATCTCTAGCTAGAGAAAATAAATTTAAATATCACTATGATTCAATATGTTAGTAAATCTCTTAACCAGAGTTCAGGTTAAGTATTAAAAAAAGCGTATTAACTAAAATCGACCACCACTTCATAACTCCCAGGCATGTCGTTTACCTCGTATACCCAACCGTGTCGTTTTATTATTTTTTCGCTTAACTCTAATCCTAAACCGTAGCCAATATTGGTAGTCTTATTTGCGCTATTAGTAACGTGTGACGTATCAGTTTGTTCGCTGCTATTTACTATAATCACACGGCTACCCTGCTGAGTAATTCGCACTTGCCCTTGTTGCGTATGCTGATACGCATTACGTATTAAATTTGTAAGTACTATGTGGCATGCGGTAGCTTCGGTACTAATAGTCGTACTGTGGTTATCGGTATTTATAAGTACATCAACTTGTTTTGAATTGAGTAAGTAATCGAGTTCGTTACCCAAGGTTGTTATTTTAACGGCTAGGTTTACAGGCTCTGGTGAACTTTGCTGGTCGTCATTTCTGCTAAGCCACAATAACGTCTCAGTTAAATCGCTCATGGTTAAACCGGCGCGCTCAATTCGCTGCAGTGTAAGTTGCTGTTTGTCACTTAAAGGGGCTTTTTCGCTTAAGCGGTTAAGTAATTCAACATTGCTGCGAATAACCGAAATTGGCGTACGTAACTCGTGGCTCGCATAACTTAAAAAGCGTTGTTCACGCTCTACACTTTCGTATACCGAAAGCAAGCTGCTGCGTATTAACGTTGCCAAGGTATTTAGTTCGTTATAGGTAAAATCGGGCGGTGTGTGTTGTAAGTTTGTTTGATTTAACGACTTTGCCCAACCCCGCAGGGACTCTACCGGTTTTGCTATCTTTTTCATTACCATAAACAAAAAGAAGGTAAACAGTGCTATTGCTGTTATCCCCGTTAACGCTATCCATAATAACCTTTGTATTGGTTTTTCGGGTGTTCCTTTTTTTGGAAGGCGGTTTTCCTCAAGCATAATACGTGATACATAACGAGCTTCACCAGCAGGGTTTTCAAAATATACAACAAAATATAAGTCTTTTGGCATAGAAAAAAACGCTGTTTTTTCTTGGCTTTTTTGCAATATACCTCGCTCTGTAGGCTTTATAAAACGTTTCTTAATCTCATTTGGCACATCCTCCCAACGACTTGCTATATTAAAGCCAATCATTTCTTTCGGTTGCCCGTTTTTAACCTCAGCCGATTGCGAAAGTGCATGCATTACGCCATTCAAGCCTTTGTCTAAACCATCGGTAAAATAGCTAACACTTAAAAACGAAAAACCAATAGCCATTAACGAACTTAAAAGCACCATGCTGACAAAAAAGTACAACCTTAAACTAGGTCTTATTTTCATGCATGTGTCTCATTTTTTAGTTTTAATACAAACCCTACACTGGGAATTGTCTCAAGTACCGCTTGGCAATTAGCTTGCTCTAACTGTTTTCGTAAATGGTAAATATGTACTTTTAGGCTGTTACTGTCGGGCTGCTCTTCTCCCCAAATGGCTTGCATAATTGCGTGTCGGGTAACTGGCTTTTGTTGCTCCCTAATAAGTAATTCTAATAACTTAAAAGTAATAGGAGATAGCTTTAAGTTACCTGCTTCGACTGTTGCCGTATGCGCGGTTAAATCAAGTGTTAAATTAGCAAATGTAAGGCGTTTTGCTTCACCACTTTTGCGTTTTGCTAATACTTTAACGCGCGCTACTAGCTCTTTCATAGCAAATGGTTTTACTAAATAGTCGTCACTACCGGCTGCAAACCCCTCAAGCTTATTGTCGAGGCTATCGCGCGCTGTCAGCATTAATACTGGTATATCAATGCCTTGCTCACGCAATGTTTTACACATGGTTAAACCGTCCATTTTGGGCATGTTTACATCTAATATAATCATTTGATATTGATTACGTTCTATTAAATTTAAACCCATTACACCATTGCTTGCATGGTCACACTCTATTGACTCAATTTCGAGATAATCAACAATGGTGGTTGCCAAGTCTATGTCGTCTTCAACCAGTAGTACGTTTATCATTAAGAGGCTGTTTCCTGCGTTTTATTTTTAGCACCTAGCGATTTTAGCACAGCATCAATACCGCGTTTAGCATCGGTTTGAATCATCAATAATGCCGGTATAAGTATTAAGGTAATAACCGTGGCAAACAAAATACCGTAGCCAAGTGATGCCGCAGCAGGGATTAAAAACTGTGCCTGCATTGAGGTTTCGCTAAGTAGCGGCACTAAGCCTGCGTAAGTTGTAATTGAGGTAAGTAATACCGCACGCAAACGACTCGTACACGACTCAACTATGGCATCGTGCGTGCTCATGCCCTCCTCTTTTACTAGTTCGTTAAAGCGCGAAACAAGTAATAGGCTGTCGTTTACAACTACCCCACTGAGCGCCAAAATACCATTTAACGACAATATACTAATGGTTAAGTCGTTCCACCAATGCCCTAAAATAGCGCCCACAATACCAAACGGAATTGCCACCATGATTAGTACAGGTTGAATGTACGATTTAAGCGGAATAGCCAGCAGCACGTAAATCACTAATAAAGCAGCTACAAACATAGTGCTCATTGAACTGGTGGTTTCGCTTTGTTGTTCTGCCTCTCCTGCAAAATACACACTTAAATTAGGAAATTGCTGTGTTAACTCTGGAATTAAGTCGCGCTTTAAATTAGCAACTAACTCGTTTGGAGCAATCACGTTTTTATCTACTTGGGCGCTTAAATAAATTGCACGTAGTCCATCAATGCGGGTTATTTCATCTTGCTGATATTCACTGCTAATTGTGGCTACGTTAACTAGCGGTACAACGGTGCCATCAGGCAGGCGAATACGCGACTGCATTATATCGGCAGGTGTTTTACGAGCATCTTCTGGGTAGCGTACACGTACTTTAACTTCGTCTTTATTACGTTGGTAGCGTTGTACAACTGCACCACCAAAGGCTTGCAGTACTTGCTTTGATAAACTGGCTGTATCCATTCCAAGTGCACGCCCTTGTGCATTTAGGGTAAATTTAAGCTGTGGCTGACCTGGGTTTAAGTTGTCGTCTATTCCGTTAACGCCTGCGGTATTTTGTAAGCGCTCCTTAAATAGTGCGCCCGCCGCCATTACGGTTTCGTCGTCCCACGCTTTAAGCTCAACTTTAAAGTTATCGACCATTTTACGCGTGGCTAATATTTGTAATTTTTTACTGCCCTCAAGGCTACCTGCTACGCGCTGCCACTCTTGAGCAAATTCGCTTGCTGTAAAAGCGCCTTCGTTTAATAGCTCAACACTTACTTCACCGCTGGTGTCGCTACTGCTAACAACTTGAAGGCTGGTTATTTCGCTTTTGTCAGAGCTCAACTTAGTCATTAAGTTTTGCTCAGCTTGTAATGCACTTTGCTCTAGCGTTAGTAAATTTGTGTTTGTTTGCCCATAGGCTGCGTCGTTTTGCATAACTAAATTGGCTGTTACGGTGTCGCCTGCAATACTTGGGAAAAAACCAACTTTAACTGTGCCTGTCATTGGCATGCCAATAACCAGTATAAAAAAGGCGATAAACGCAGCCACTACGGCGTATCTAAAGCGCAGTGAAAATTCAATAACCTTGCAGTAAATGTTTTTGCTAAACCAGCTTAAGCCACTATCAGCACCATGTTGTATTTTTGACCACAGACCCCCTAAGCCTTTTTTAACTTGGCGTTTAGTACTAATGTGGGCTAAATGCGATGGTAAAATAAGTTTTGATTCAACAACTGAAAGCAGTAAACAAATAGTTACTACGGTAGCAAATTGAGAGTAAATTTTACCTAAGTTACCTGATACATTCGAAAGCGCCACAAACGCAGCCACCGTGGTTAACACCCCAAATATTGTTGGCACAGCAACCTTCATGGTGCCTAAAACTGTATTATTTAATGTATCGCCATGTTTTTTACGTGTGGTGTAAATACTCTCGCCTACAACAACGGCATCGTCTACCACTATACCCAGCGCCATAATAAAGCCAAAGGTGGTCATTTCGTTTATGGTCAGTGCGGTGTAGCCATCGGTCATAAAATAAAGCGTACCAAAAAATACAAACGGCAAGCCACCAGCAACCCATAAAGCCACACGTACATTTAAAAATATGGCTAGTATTACAAACACCATAATAATACCGGTCACCGCGTTTTTAGTCAGTAGCGATAAACGTTCGGTGATCATGGTGCTTTTGTCATTCCAGCTTTCTAGCTCTACATTTTGAGGTAATAAACCACTTTCGTGCCACGTTTTTATTACATTATTAGCCTGCTCAACAATGGTGATTATGTCGCTGGTATCACCCATCAGAATTTCAACGCCGACTGCATTTTGTTGGTTATAACGACTTAGTGAGTTGTTATCTTCAGAAAAACTGTCGCTAACAATAGCAACATCACCTAATTTGATTTGTGCGCCAGATGCGGTAGTGAGTAAAACGATATTGGCAAAATCGCGCTGCCAGTAAGCTTGGTCAGCCGCTTTCAGACGTATAATTTTACTGCTATCGCGTAAACTAGTTGATAGTGGGCTTGATGACTCGTTATTAATCACCTCACTTATGTCACTAATGGTTAACCCATAGGCTTGTAATTTACCTTCATCGATTTCTACTGACATCATCGGATCGAGAACACCCGACTGCGCTACGTCGCTAATACCTGATTGCGCTAATAAATCGGCTTTAAGTTTTTCGCCCAGGTTTTGTAATGTATGGCGATCGGCATCCCCAAAAAGTTGCAGCGTTAATGCATGATCTTGCCTACGGGCTTTATCAATAACAGGTTGCTCAGCATCTGCCGGAAAGTTATTAATAGCGTCAACTTGGTTTTTAACGTCAACAAGTAACTCATCGAGTGAGTAATCAGTACTTTTTTCAATGCTTACATGGCTGCCGCTAGCATCGGATGTAGAGGTAATACGTTTAATACCTGATACGGTTTCGAGCGCTTCTTCAATTTTTAACGCTATTCCTTCTTCGGCTTGCAATGCATCGCCACTGTCGTAAACCACCGACACCGAAATAATATCCGGCTCTAAACTCGGAAATGCCTCTTTACGTAAAGTCGAAAGCGACATAACCCCCATTACAATCACACTAACTAACAATAAGTTAGCGGCAACAGAGTTATTTGCAAACCAGTTAATAATACCGTGCAGCGGGTTATTATTACTGGGTGATTGAGGTGCTTGATAAGGGCTCATTATTGTATCTCCTCAACAATTGGATTTACTTTCATATCGCTTAGGTAACTTACTAATGGGCGCGTTACTACTTTTAAAGCACTTTGCTCTGCAACTGGCGAAATATATACGTAATCACCACGCTCAAATACTTTATTGGCTTGTATGCTTACTAAGTTGTTTTGATCATTTACGTACCAAATTGAACCATCTTGAGATACCGCAGAAGCAGGTAGTTTTATTACGTTACTTAACTGCTTACCGGCAATTTCTACCGCTAAAAATGTGCCAGGCAGTAACGGCGTTGCTTGCTCAAACGGTTTATCTAAGGCAACAATTACACTGCGTTGACGCGAACTGTCATCAAGGTGTTGCTCAAAACGTGCAATGTAACCATTCCATTTAGTATTGGTGGTTACATCAGTTAAAATAACCTCGCCTGATTTATTATTTGCTAGGTTTTGCCACTGGCTTAATGAAAGCGGCACGGTTATTTCTATTTTGTCGGTACTGTTTAGCGTGGCAAGCGTATCGCCAATACCTACATAAGTACCTAAATCTATATCGCGCGATAAAATAACAGCGTCAAATGGTGCACTTAACTGGGTGTTATTTACATCACGCAGTGCGGTTTTAAGTGCATATTGTGCTTTATCGAGCGTAGCTTGCGCGGCTTCTAATTGCAGCGTTCTAAATACAAGCGGCGAGCTTGGTGCTTGCGTAACGCCTGAGCGATCCCATTCACGTTTTGCCTGCTCACCTAAATCTTGTTCTTCTTGCAGTGCTAGTTTTGCATCAGCCAATGTTGCTTTTGCGCTAGCTAGGGCCTGTAAGTATTCGGTGTCATCAATTTTTGCAAGCACTGGCCCTTTAGTTATTAAGTTACCGGTCGCAAATTGCTCGCTCATACTGGTTACTTCGCCTTTAACTTGCGCTTTTAAGCTAAGTGACCAATGCGCTTTAGCTTCACCATGCCCACTAACATAAGCCTGATAAGTGCTCGGAGCTGCATTAATTACCGATACATTTGGGGCAATAGCTTTAATAGCGGCAGGTTGTGGGCTATTTGCTTGTTCAGCCATTTTTTGACCGTTATACATAATAGCAAGTCCTATACAAACAATAGCAACAAGCATTACAACAACCGGTGTTGGCGAAATTTTCATGACGATACTCCAAGGCCCAAAGCGAGGCCTAAATCTATGCGGTTAGTTAAAATGGTGTAGTTTATTTGGCTAAGCTGAGCTTGCAGGTCGTATACTTTTTGTTGCACTGTTAGCAAATCTAAAATATCAACCAAACCTTGTTGATACTTACTTTGATAGTTACTAAAGCTGCGTTGAGCGCTGGCAAGTGCATTGCTAATTTGCAGTTGTTGCTCAGTTAATGATTGCTCCTGCCCGAGTGCATTTTCAACTTCGTTTACCGCACTTAGTAGCGTATCTTGGTATTCCCAAAACGCTTGCTCGGCATTTAATTTTGCAATATCAACTTGCGCACGCAGTGCTCCACCTTCAAATAAAGGGGCACTTAAACTACCCAATAAACTCCACACAGGGCTAGTTAATAATGCTTGGCTTGGCGTGCTTGCTAAATCACTCAGTGATGCCGAAAGCGAAATACTCGGTAGTAGCTCTTTGTACGATACATCAACCAAGTAATGCTTTGCCTGAATGTTGTAATAGGCACTTTGTAAGTCAGGTCGGCGTGCCAAATCTTGCTCTGGTAATGTACTTAATGGCTCAATAACGCTTGGCAGTGTTAATGTACTTGGCAGGTTTTGAAGTTTATCAGTGCCTACAATTAGCATTAAAGCACGCTTTGCTTTTGCTATTTTTTCTTCGTAATCGGCAATGGTTGCGCGAGTAGATGCCGTGCTAGTACGGGCGGTATCAAGCGCTTCTAAATCACCTAACCCATATTGGTAGCGCTCTACAATACTTTGCTCATTATTTTGTAAAACAACTAAACGTTGTTGCTCTATATCGAGTAAATTTTGCTGCAAAATAATATTTAAATAAGTACGAATAACACTCGCTACTAATGTGTCTTTAGCACCTTGATAAGTAGCTTGGTTACTGGCAATAGTCATATCTTGCGCGGCTACGTTGTCAGCAATTTTTTGCCATATATCGGCTTCCCAACTTATACCTACTGATGAGCTATATTGCGTGCCTTCGGTTTTACTGCGCTGCGCGTCAAATCCTGCATCTACACTAAACCACTGACTTGCAGCGGTTACATCACGCTGCGCATAAGCTAGTTTTAATGCAACATGCACTTGATTAAACGATGGATTATTAGTAACAGCTTGCTCAATAAGCGAATCAAGCCCTTCAATATCCACCAAATCGGTAATGTAATTTACTTGCTGTGCGTTACTTTGTGTGTACTGCCAGTTTGCATGTTGCTTTAGCGACTGCTCAGTACTATTACCTTGATAGCTTGGCTGACTACTGCATGCAGCAAGCGTGCAACTAAGTGCAAGTAACAAACCGGTTGAGTGCTTTTTAAAATAAACCATTTAACTATGCCTAATTCATACCATTGCACATAGCTTATTCGGTCGAGGGTTAAGGAGAGGTTAAATGGCATTAACCTATTTAATTTTGATTAATAAATTTATTAAAAATACTAAGTCGATGCAAACTCATATTTTAAGCTATTTTATAGGTGGTAATTTTGTTCAGCTCCTACATTTAATAATGAGAAAAGCTTTCATTAGTTAAGTATATGAGTACTTTTTAGCTGAACTTAAAATATTTACATTAGCTATACACCTTTCTACTTTAACGTCTCTTTGTTTTTTAAACCCTTGATTAGTTAAAGGTAACATTCTTATTTTTAACATAAATACCGACTTCGAACTGTGAAACACAATTGATATGCGTTATCATTCGCAACATTATTAACTTCTAATATTAACAATAATGAACAGACTTATTAAATTTACCCCTATTTTATGCGCACTCGCTTTAGCAGGTTGTGGAAGCGGCTCGGGCAACAGTGCACCATTATTTACCCAATCAAATTTAAGTTTTACGCTTAACGAAGATACCGCTTTTTCAGGACAGGTTTCAGCCACTGACGACGACCCGCTTAGTTATACTTTGGCGCAATCGCCAAGTAACGGCATTATTACATTAGAGGCTAACGGTGAATTTACTTACACACCACACGCTGATTTTTTTGGTGAAGATAGCACGACTATTTCAGCAAGTGACGGCAGTTTAAGCGCTGATGTTGTTGTACGTTTTATTATTGAAAACATTAATGATGAACCTACTATTTCAACAACTAATGTTACATTTACTACCTCAACAACAAGTGTAGGTAAAATAAATACTAGTGATGTTGATGGTGATGCAGTGAGCATTACGCTACTTACACCGCCAAGTAGTGGTGTAATATCTATAAATAGTGAAACTGGTGAATTTAGCTATGAGGCACAAACACTCACTACGCAAAATGATGAATTTACCGTTAGTTATACCGACGGCATTATAAGTGAGCCATTAACTGCGACTATTTCACTTAGCCCCTCTTATGTAACAAATGAAGACAAACGTAACTACTACTACAGCTCAGATAAGTCTCATTTAAAACAAGCCGATTTAATAACAGAAAATATTAACGATGAACTATCTCGTTATAGTATTTATCAAACTCAAGCTACAGCTTATGCGCGCGCTGGTTTTTTAACTACCGCACAAGAGTATTTAGCGCTGATTAATGAACAAACAGCCTATGCCGATGGGCTTTTAAAAGTAGCCAGTGCACTGGATACGATTAATCGCTCTGAGCAAGCTATAGAATATAGAGAGCTAGCTTTAACATCTTATAACCAATACCTTGCTGAAAAAGGATTGGATAATATAGACAGAAATGATGCATCTTGGTTGTTAACTATTACACGAGACTATTTAGATGCATTACAACTGTCGCAAGCAACTAGCTTAATTGAACAAATTGAAGGCTATGCATTAAACGCAGCACAGGATGAGTTTACAACTACATTTGGGTACTTTATTACTGCATTTTCAAGTGCTGCAAGCTCAACTCTTGAATCATATGCAGCGACACCCACTGCTGAAAACTTAGAAACTGCAAAGTTATTCGCTAAATCGTTCGCTCAATTAAGTAATAAAACAGGCTACGTAATAGCAAAAAATGGTGATTATAAAGGAGAGCCAACTCACCGCTCTCGTATATTATATTTAGCATGGTCGGCAGAGTTTTTATTACAAACTAATCAGTTAGAACTTGCACGTGAATATACTAATAAAGCACTCGCTCTTTATGGTATTACTAATTTCGATAGTAATTATAATTATGCTGCCTCACCTTATTCACAAGCAACTCTTAGCTACTACCCGTATGCACTAAGTAATTTGGCTACACTTATCGAGGCGCTGTACGACACAACTCAAAACCCTGCATATGAACTAATTACATCTGAGTGGGAGCAATCATTTGCACAACGCTCAATGGTTTCATTTATTGTGGCGCAGCGTTTATTAGCAGGCGAAGATGCAACAACAGTACTCGATGAAGTTGCTCAACCTTTTAAAGATAAAGATGAATATAACGTGCTATTTCAGGGGTTAACCGATACTACAAACTTACCTGGTACTGCACTTATTTTGAGCCAATTTAATCGAAATGATTTAGCTCAACAAGTAATGAATTATGCCGGTGACTTACTTATTTCAGATGAGTACATACAAGCCGAGAGTTATGCAACGTATCTTACTGGTTTTAGAGGCTGCTCTGCTTTTGTTGAAATAAGCGGTCGCGTTGGTATGGATGAAAAAGTTCAAGCTGAAAAGTGCATTACTATGCTCGAAAAACTACAAAGCGGTGAGCTACAAACACTCTCATCTAGCAGCCAAATTTCAGTTCATAGCAATGTAATAATGACGCTAACTCGATCTGGCTCAACAGATGGTATCCCAGCTATATATACGCAATTACTTAACCATATATCAGAACTAGAAACCCCTGAAGATCGCTTTGAGAACCGCTTAGAAACACTTGGTTTTATGATTGATGCGGGTTATTCAACACAAGCATTAGACACATTTACTTTATCGGTTGAAGAAATTACGCCTTTAATTTCAGAGTTTGATAGCAACCAATTAACCGATCTAGTTGAGCTTTTAAAAGAGTATATTTTAGATATTGAAGCGCCTAAAACTGGGTATTTCACTATTTACAGTGCGTTGTCATCTATGGGGGCTAATGCTCAAAACATTAATGACTATGAAGCTAAATACCAAGGATTTAAAGCACCAACGTCTACGTTAATTAATACTTTAGAGGAACGCATTACTGCGCTTTCAGACACCGCATTACAAAGTAATATGATGGACTTAGTTTCTGCTCATGTGCTTCTTGGTGATAATGCTAAAGCAATTTCGTTAATTGAAAATAGCGTAAATGGCTCAGCAGATAAACTCAACCTTTATACTGAAATGGCAAGTTTAATAGCTGCCCGTGATGACTTTAGAGAAAAAGCAGTTGCCAGTGTAGATACCGATCACGACGGACTTCCTAACTTTTTCCTACCAAATGTAAGCGAAGACGACATAACAGCCTCAGGTTTAATAGCCGATCAAGATGCCGACAATGACGGCATTATTGATAGCGAAGACAGTACTCCACTTGGTAATTAATTAAGAGATTTAAATGCAGACACCTAGCACCTTAGCGTGTCTGCTTTTGCTTACCCAAAACGCTTATGCAGCGAACGAGCAAGAGCAGACCGACCAGTCAAAACCCATATGCAGTACTTTACAAAATGAAGAAAAAAAACGTTGTGAAGCCTTAGAACACATAGAAGTAAAAGGTCAGTACATAGGTATTGAAGTGCCTGAAGTAATTGGTCGCTCATACCTCGACCGTAACTTTATAACCTCGACCGCTAAAGGTAATGGGGATATAAATGAGTTAATTGCCCTCCTCCCTGGAGTACAACTCAGTAACGACGCTTTTAGTATTGAAAGCTTGGCTGAAATTAGCGCACCCGAAATATCTATTTCTGGCGCGCAACCTTGGCAAACAGGGTTTTCGATTGATGGCATGAACTACAACAACCGTATTGATCCCGCCAGTGCTACACGAGTTACAGCTACCAGCAATGATGTGTCGGGCGGTGTGCAAAGCATGAATGTAAATTCAGATATTGTTGAATCAATAACCGTGTACGACCATAACATTCCAGCCGAATTTGGTGGTTTTTCAGGTGGAATTGTTGATGCTAAAACCAAAAGTGCTTTTGCAAAAGACAGCTTTAGCTTTGGTGTGCGTGGGAATCAAAGTAGCTGGGGAGAATACCATTTTCTTAAAGCTGATGAAGAGTCTGGACAACGAAATGTTGATGATGAAGCGCTAGAAGCCCCAGAGTTTAAAAAAATAAGTTACTCATTGAGCGCCAATAAACAACTCAATGAACGCCACGGACTTATGGTAAGCGTTAATTACCTTACCAGCGACATTAGTGATTTTTCACTGGGTCAACCAAAAACGCAAAGTCGCCGAAATATTAATGCATTAGTTAAATATGGATACAAAAATGGCTGGGTCGATCAGCTTGATATTAGTTTAATGTACGCCCCTTACGAAGTTGATAACTTTATTGTTGATACCAAAGACAGTAACTTTCACTTAGAAGGTGGAGCAGTGGGCGGCGTAATATCGCTAACAGAAAATTTAAGCTTTGCTACATGGCACAGTAACCTTAATGTAAATTTAAGCGATAGCAGTCGAGAGTCCCAAGATCACTTTTATAATTGGTTGCAGGCAAAAGGAAAGCAATGGGGAGAATTTGCGGACCAAGGATTATCTAATACGCGTTATTCCAAGCAAGGTGGGTATGGGGCGCTCGATAACACACAATTGACCACGAGTTGGAAAAACACTCTCGATTTTAATACGTTTAAATTTTTGAGTGTAGAGCACAATATTAAAGCTGGTATAGAGCTTATACACCAAGAAGTGAAACGTGAACGTTTTCAAAATAGTTACACATACGACTCTCCTATTATTTGGTCAAGCGCCAGTGCACCACTTAATTGCAGCGGTTACACGCTTGATTGCCAATCGCTTGAATCTGCTATTTCTATAGAGCAACTTACCGAGCAATTGGGAGGGAGTATTGATTTTAATAACCCTGAACATATTGCAGCTTATAGCGATAACATTGTAAGTACTGCACAGTATTTTAATGGTCGTAAAGTTACACCTGCTGAATATATAAATGTAGGACTTAACCGTGGCGCTTTATATATCACCGATCATTTAACGCTTGGTCATGTAAATATTAACTTAGGAATGCGCTATAACTATGATGATTTTTTAAAAAATCATAACTTAGCCCCGCGTATTTCGCTTGGTTACGATGTGTTTAATGATGGACGTACAATAATAAGCGCAGGCGTAAACCGTTATTATGATTCAGGAATTATTGGTTATAAAATAAAAGAGCAACAAAACTTTTCGTATAACGAATACCGCCCTATCGAAAACGGCTACTTACAAGGCTGGTTACCCTCTAATTACACTGGCGCATTTAAATATCGTTTTAACGATGTGCAAACACCTTTTGATGACGAGTTAGCTTTTGGTATAGCTCACTCATTTGAAAAAATTGGTAACTTTTCACTTAAGTATGTAAAACGGAAAAAGCATCAACAATTGTCTCGCTCAACTGCTGATACGCCAAGTGAAGATGGCTTCAAATATATTGAAATAACAAACAGCGGTACAGGTAGCTCTGAGCGTTACTCGATTGCATGGAGTGCACAATTTAAAGCACATTCATTCTGGGCAAATGCTTCATATGCGCAAAATAAAGTGTCAAACGACAGCTACAATGCAACCGCAAATAACACCCCTCTTGATGAGCTAGTTTATTACGTTAATGCTAAAGAAGAAGGTGAACTTGTTACACTTAACCAGTTATCTCAAATTCGCACCAATTTTGGAACTCCCGTAACCGGCGCTATGGGTTGGAATGTTGACTGGCTTGATTCACTTAGTACAGGCTTAAACATTACCTATAGTGGTAGCTTTGATACAGCTGTTAGCACAGGCGCGAGTGAAAGCGTTGAGCTAGACAAGAGCTGTATTAGTTGCCCTATTACATCTACTTTGGTTGATGTTTATGAGCAACGTGTTATTCGTGCCCGCACTATGGTCGGCTTAAGCTTACGATATAATCCTAAAATTAGTGAAAAACACAACGTAGAAATACGCGCTGATGTATCTAACCTTTTAAACGCCCGTACTTACAATGTAAACGAAGGAGCCGCTGGCATTGAACCTGGTCGAATGTTTTGGCTTGGAGTAACTTATAAATATGATTAAGCTACTTGGTTTAATAACATTATTACTCCCCCTTAGTATGCACGCTCAACAATACAGCAACACAGAGCTACGTGGTTTGTATAGTAAGAGCCAAGTAAATTGGCCTGCCATTCAAACCAGTGATGAGCGTATAGTTGAGCCTCTTTCGCTATTGCCAATAGCCACTCCACGGGCAGAGCACGTTGCACTTGGCAATAAGCTTTTTCATGATACACAGCTTTCACGCGATAAAACCGTAAGCTGCGCAAGTTGTCATGAACGAGATAAGGGTTTTCATGATGGTCGTGCCACTGCAATCGGTATAAATGATCAAGTGGGCACCCGCAATACCCCTGCAATTTTTGGTATAGATCAGTGGCAAAGTTTTTTTTGGGATGGTCGCGCTAAAACAGCTGAGCAACAAGCACTTATGCCCATTAGCAACCCAATTGAAATGGACTTAGATCCACAAAAAGCTTTAATGCGGGTCAATAAAGATAAAAGCTATACGGCATTTAATAAAAGTGCTTTTAATTCAAATACGCTCTCCATGGCACAAATGGCAGAAGCCCTCGTTGCATTTGAGCGAACACTCATTGCACCTAATACTCGTTTTAAATCATTTATTAATGAGGTTCAGAGTAATCCAAAAAAAGCGGTTAGACGCTTATCAGATAGTGAATTAAACGGATTACATTTATTTAGAACCAAAGCAAAATGTATGACTTGCCATAATGGCGCGCTATTAAGTGACAACCAATTTCATGGCACTGGCCTTCATTACTACGGCCGTAGTTTTGAAGATAAAGGCCGGTTTAATATTACAAATAATCCAAGTGATATAGGGTTATTTAGAACCCCTTCTCTACTTGGTTTAACACAAACATTTCCTTGGATGCACAATGGACTTTTTGATGATCTACTGGGTATAGTAAACATGTACAACCATGGTGGAGCAAGACCTAAACCTAGGAAAAACCAATTAAACGATCCTCATTTTCCTAAAACGACGAAACTGCTAAAGCCATTAAAATTAACTAAGCAAGAGCGTTTAGATCTTGTTGCATTTCTAAGGATTTTATAAATTTTGCAGTTGTTCTATCAACCATTTATGAATTGGACTGTTATTAGTACGAGGATGCCATGCGGCTATTACTTTAAATGTAGGTGGTAGCGCCTGCGTTTTAAGCTGTTTAACTTTGCTGTTTGGTAATAATCTTGATGGGTAAAACGCCAACATATCGGTTGTATGTAAAATGTCGGGCACTGCTGAAAAGCTCGGTACCGACATAACAATATTTCGCTTTAAACCCTTATTTGCAAACCATTGATCGTGTGATCCACGTAAATTAGCGCGCGAAGGCGACACTACCAGCTGTGGGTGCGCTGCAATTTGCGAGAGTGTTAAGGGCTCATTTTCAAACTCATTTTTACAGCCTGTAATACACAAGTGCTGCTCTTCTAGCAAAGTGACATACGCTAAGTTGTCAGGAATAAACTCAGGAAAACTTATAAGTAAATCAAGTTCGCCTGCGGTTATAAGTTGATTAACGTTGTCGGATGCAAAGTCGCGCACAATCAACTTTAAACCTGGTGCTTCGCGGCGGGTTATATTAAAAAGCTGAGGCAATAACGCCTGCGTTGCATAATCGGTCGCACTAATAGTAAATACACCTTTGTAGCTTTGTGGTGTAAATAACTCTGGCTCTAGCAAGGTTTCTAGTTGTTTTAATATATGAATAATAGGCTGCTGCATAGCGAGGGCTTTAGGGGTCGGCACCATACTATTACCTTGGCGTATAAATAAACGATCATCAAATAAATCGCGCAGTTTTCGTAACTGCTCACTAATTGCTTGTTGAGTTAAACCCATTTTACGAGCCACTTGCGAAAGGTTTTTTAAATCAAGTAATGCGTTAAGCACTCTGAGCTGTTTAATATCGAGCCCATTAATACCATTCATAATTGTATCTAAAACAAAAAACTGTTGTTTCAAATTGTATCTTTAAAACTCTACCCTTACCAACATTGCTTAAGCAGCAAATTGCTGATTAAGCCCATCACAATATTTCACCTCGTTAAATACGAGGTAATAAGCCACTAAGTTTGCTTTAAGAGAGAGTTTTAATGAACCACCCTATTTCAGATACCAGCACGTTATTTTCATCTGTAGAACTTGGTCCTTTCACGCTTAAAAACCGTATTGTAATGCCACCACTAACACGCTCTCGCAGCACTCAGCCAGGTAATATCCCTAATGAATTAATGGCTGAATATTATGCGCAGCGCACGTCGGCTGGCTTTATGGTTACCGAAGGCACGCAAATAGAACCTCGAGGTCAAGGCTACGCTTGGACCCCTGGTATTCACTCGCAAGCACAAATTGAAGGCTGGAAAAAAGTAACAAAAGCCGTACACGCTAAAGGCGGTGTTATTTTTGCTCAGCTTTGGCATGTAGGCCGTGTATCGCACACGTCGTTACAACCAAATGCAGATAAACCGGTTGGCCCTTCAGATATTGTTGCTGACAATGTAAAAGTATTTATTGAAACCGCACCTACTGAGGGCGCGCTAGCTAACCCAAGTGAACCCCGAGCCCTAAGAACTGCTGAGGTTGGTGAACTAGTAAGTATGTATGCTCAAGCTGCACGCAATGCTTTAGAAGCAGGCTTTGATGGTGTGGAGCTTCATTGTGCTAACGGCTATTTAGTTAATCAGTTTATTTCTGAGCACACTAATAATCGTGACGATCAATACGGTGGAACACTTACTAATCGCCTGCGCTTTTTAAAAGAGATAGTGGATGCTGTGAGTGGCGTAGTGGGTGCCGATCGTTTAGGTGTACGTTTTGCTCCTTTGTTTGCAAGTACAGATGAAACAAGAGTGTATTTAGGGCTTGTAGAATCAGACCCTCACCACACTTATGTAGAAGCGGTAAAAATACTTGAAAAAGCAGGTATTGCTTATCTATCAATTGCGGAAGCTGATTGGGATAACGCCCCTGATTTACCAGAACAGTTTTACAAAGCGGTAAGAGCTGAATTCTCTGGTCGCATTATTTATGCTGGTAAATATACAGTAGAAAAGGCAATTCGTATTTTAGGTGAAGGTTACGGTGACTTATTTGCATTTGGTCGCCCATTTATAGCTAATCCTGATTTACCAGAGCGTATAGCGAATAATTGGACGTTTAACGAAGCCGATGCAGCGACTATGTATGGCGGCACCGAAGTGGGTTATAGCGATTACCCGTTTTATCAAAAGTAGCCAACCTAAACTCTAAACAATATCTGGAAATGGTATAGAACCAATACGGTTTTATACCAAGTAGCTTAATTAAGCTACCTGTTTTGAGGTAAGAAAACGGTGTTGATAACACTGCTGAATTTGTTATTAGTTGTTCTCGGCAATTGCTCTACTTTACTCTACTTTGCTCTACCTTCTGCATTTATGCAGTCGTATAGCAGTCATTTTTTAATAGAGTTAACGTTAGATTTAATCTCTCAAATTGATTAAGTATTACTGCGGATTGGTATTAGCGTCAAGAATAGTAAAGATAAGTAAAAGGGTGTAAAGCCTCCCTGCATTGCTCTTACATGCAGTTGGCATTCAGTTTCAAACGTCAATACTAGCCATGTTAACCACAAACGAGGCAATATTATGAAACTTACATTTATACTACCTGCACTATTAGTTATTGGCACTTTATCTAATTCTGCATTTGCAGCACCACATGATAGATATACAAAGCAAGAATATAAAAAGGTTCAGCTAAAACGAGAACTGAAAAAAATTAACCAAACTAAGGTAATCAAGTATGTTCCAGTTAAAGTTGTTAAAAGAAACGTTAATAACACAGCATTTATTAAAGTTAATGTCATAACGTATCACCCTAGCCTTAAATTTATTAAAAGATAGATGCGCCCTTTAAAATATAAAGTCATGTTTGCGGCAATAAACAACGCGCCGCAAACTTAGCTTTTTACACCATTTAAACTCTATTATTGGTATTTTCCCATCTAAAAATGCACGGAAATAACGTTTTCTAAGCACAACAAAAAAGTCCAAATATATAATTTAATAGCAGTATTATTAAAATATCTCTCGTAATAACCCCCCTTAAAAAGAACAGAATTACCCTTAAAAATCGTCAAAAACTAGATATTATGTCAAGAACCGTCAGTAAAATGTAAAAAGCTGTAAGCATAGCTCCGTTTGCTGTTGTATGTCAGTTAACATTCAGTTTGAACCGCTAGTATTGAACCCAGTTATGTAAAAACATAAACGAGGCAATACTATGAAACTTACTTTTTTACTACCTGCACTGCTCGCCATTGGCGCAGTATCAGGCTCTGCGCTTGGAGCACAAAACGAGCGAGAGAATGATAAAAGCTTTAAACGTGACCACGACAAACGTGTTGAATATAAACGCGATGAACGCCGCCATGAAAAAAAGCAGCGTATTGAGCATAAAAAAGAAAAACGAGAAGACCGTAAGCAAGAAAAACGTAAACTTGCTAAGTACAAGCAGGAAAAGCGTGAACAATACCGCTACAACCAGCGCAAATATAACTACTTAACAAGCCATAATAATTCAGTCGCTTACAGACAAAATCGATTTATGAACCATTTACCACGCAATAGCGCATCGATTAGATTTAATGGTATTTCGTTTACGTTTAACGACGGCCTTTACTACCGTAAAGCTAAAAGAGGCTACCATGTAGTTACGCCACCTAGAGGCCTGCGTATAAATACGCTACCAAGAAATTACAGGCATTTTAAGCATCACAATACCACCTACTACACATATCAAAACGTGTATTACGTCGCAAATAATGACGGTTATACAGTGGTTGATGAGCCACCAACCCGTCTTAATCAGGCAATAAAAGTGGGGAATGTGAATGATTATAGCTTGGGCCAAACTTACGATTCATTGCCTCAGGCAGCACAGGCCGTAATAATTAACTCGCAGCAGTATTTTAAATACGGCGATATTTATTTTTTACCGCAAATAAGTGGTGACGACATAAAATACCTTGCTATCAAGCTAGGTTAAATCCGCTATAAATTAAAAGACCTTGCTACCAATAGCAGGGTCTTTTTCATTTCCCCTGTAGGTAATAACTTAAAGCAATAAAATCAATTCCCTCTCTAAACATTAACATGTCTTAGTATTTGTAAGCTTTTTTGCTAAACTAGCTCGCATATTAATAGTGAGAGTGTATTTATGTCGGGTGAGTTTCCACGTGCTGGTTTTTGGCGCCGTTTTGCGTCGTTAGTTTACGATACGTTAGCCATTATTGCGTTTGCGATGTTAACTGTAGTGCTGTATTTATTTGCCGTTCAAGGGCTTATTTCTCTCGATGTAATTAGTTTAAATGGCGCAGAGGATGTATCTGCCTTTATTCAAAATTCAAATCTTCTTTCGGGTATTCGTACCGCTCTTTTAATTATTGTTACCTTAGTATTTTTTGGCTACTTTTGGACTAAAAGCGGGCAAACCATTGGCATGCGTGCATGGCGTTTAAAAGTACAAACTCTTGAGGGTAATTTAATTAGCTGGCCGCAATCAATTATCCGCAGCGTTAGCGCTTTACTCGGTTTAGGTAATTTGGTGGTGTTAGTAGATTTTAAAAACAAAAAAGCACTGCAAGATTACATCTCTAAAACAGAAGTTATTGCACTTACTAAAGAAGAAAACAGACGTATTTATAGTGAGCTTGATTAATACCAACTTTTCAAATCGTGAGTTAAGCGGTAATTAAGCAGTAGTTAAAAAGCAAAAAGGGTGACCAGTGGTCACCCTTTTTCATGCTTTGAATAGGTAAATCTATACCCGTTTATTCATCAAATATGTCGCAAAGCCTATAAATATAATACTGGGTAATACCGCCCCTATAATGGCAGGTATTTGGTAAACCATAACGACAGGGCCAAATATTTCATTAGTTAAGTGAAACACAATCCCTGTAACAACTCCCATAATAATACGTGCGCCCATAGTAACGGTACGCAGCGGGCCAAATATAAACGAGAGCGCCACCAGCAGCATTACCGCAACAGATACTGGCTGCATCAACTTACGCCATAGAGCAAGCTCGTAGGTACTTGTGTCTTGTTCGTTTTGCTCTAAGTAACTTAAATACGACCAAAGCCCAGTAAATGAAAGTGACTCCGGTTTTACCGAAACAACCCCTAACTTTTCAGCTGTGAGTTGCGAAGGGTAAAACTCTTCTGGTAATTGCTCTGTTGTGGTTTTTTCGCTAGTGATAATAACTTTATTAACGTCACGAAGTAGCCAGCCATCTTTTCGGCTCAGTGCATCTCTTGCTTTAGTAATTTGGGTAAGCTCTAACGATTTATCAAAGTGGTACATATGCACCCCGTTAAGCCTGCCGTTTTCATCAACATCTTCAATATTAATAAAATTATTGCCGTCTTTAGCCCATACACCTTTTTGTGTATTAAACACATCGCCGCCATGTATTGCTTGGTTACGCATTTCTTTAGCGTGCAATTGTGCTTCAGGTGCGCCCCATTCGCCCAATGCCATCATACAGATAGCCATAAATATGGCCGTTTTCATCACAGAGCCAATTATTTGTAAGCGCGACATACCAGCGGCTTGCATCACTACAAGCTCACTGTTTGAGGCAAGTGCCCCCAAACCCGTTAAGCCACCAATTAGCGCAGCCATCGGAAAAAACACCACTAAATCGCCAGGTATTGTGTAAAGCGTGTAAAGCATTGCAGTCATTAAGTCGTAACTGCCGCGCCCTACCGACTTTAACTGGTCGATAAATTTAATTAAGGTGCTAATACCAACAAGTACCAACAATGCAAAGCCGGTAGTTTGTAAAATACTGCGGCCTAAATACCAATCAAGCGTTTTCATCATGAGCCTAACTCCCGCTTAGTTACTACGGCTTTAAGCCAAGCGCCCAGTGGTCGCCCTTTTATAATTAATAACCCACCTATAAACAAGGCACTTAGATGAATCCACCACAAGCCGATTGAAGGCGGGATTTTGCCATCTTCAACTGCAAATTTAGCGGCATTTAGTAAAATAAAGTAGCCTAAGTACAAGCTAATAGCAGGCACTAGTTTTGCAAATTTACCTTGGCGAGGATTAACCACACTTAGCGGTACTGCCAGTAAGGTAAGTAGCGGGATTGATAACGGAATAGCGAGTCGCCATTGCCATTGAGCAATAGATTCAGGAGTGTTTATAGCCAATAATTGGTTAGTTGGCACAGCCTCTAATTTACGGCGTTGATGCTCTATTTCTTGCTCTCGTATTTGTACGCTGTAACCATCAAATTCTGTTAAATTAAGTGCAGGCGTTGTGCCGTCTGTTTCGTAACGTTTACCGTCTGTTAGTACTAGCTGTTGCTCACCATTTACGGCTTCAACCACAACACCTTGCTCTGCATATACTAAGCGCGCTAGATTGCCTTTTTCGCTATCGGGTAACTGTGCAACAAATACCTTATTGAGCTCTTTGCCGCCTTTTTCAATATTATGAATAAACACCACGGCTTTTTCGTTACCGGTTTCTTGGAACCGCCCAGCTCTGAGCGCAGATAACCCCGCATCGGCTTTGGCTTGTTCTTTCAATTGATACTCTTGCTCGCTTGCCCACGGCGCTATATACATAGTCAATGCAGCGGCTAATATGGCAAGCCCAACGCTTGATATAAGCGTTACGCGCACAACATACCATTCACTTACGCCACAGGCTTTAAGTACGGTCATTTCGCTATCTGCATATATACGGCTGTAAGCCAAAATAATGCCTAAAAATATACTCAGCGGAAGTATTAGCGAGGCTAGTTGTGGAAGCTTTAGTGCAATCATCGATAGCACTAATTTAGCAGGAATGCTGCCCTCAGAGGCATCACCTAAAATACCAACTAACTTTTGTGACAAAAATATTGTCATTAAAGTTAAAAATACGGCGACCTGCGATTTTAAAACCTCAGCGGTCAAATAACGGAAAATTAGCAATGCTCGCCCCTGTTAAACATGGAATTTCACTACGATAGTGAGAATTGAATAGTTAAATAGCTATTTTACCCAATTAATACCGGCAAATAGGCTATTATTATAAGCCATCAAATTTAATTATCCTACCTAAGTGCACGATATAATGTTGCATTAGTAGCCCTTAAGCATATAAAGTTCAATTACACAGTAAGAGTCTAGCAAAATCAGCTAAAATAAGAATTATCCTTACATAAGTTACGTAGATAAGACTAGAAAATACTTTTTTAGCCCCAACTTACTAACTTAAATGACTCAAAATCAGGAGTGACAATGGAATTTAACGTAAAAAGTGGTAGCCCAGAAAAACAGCGCAGCGCATGTATTGTGGTTGGCGTTTACGAGCCACGTAGGTTATCCCCCATTGGTGAACAACTCGATAAAATTAGTGATGGCTATATCTCTAATTTACTTCGCCGTGGCGACTTAGAAGGTAAGCCAGGCCAAGTTTTATTATTGCATCATGTACCCAATGTATTAAGCGAGCGCATATTGCTTGTTGGTTGTGGTAAAGAGCGCGAGCTTGATGATAAGCAATATAAACAAATTATTTCTAAAACTATTAATACCTTAAACGAAACAGGCTCTATGGAAGCAGTCTGCTTTTTAACAGAGCAACACGTTAAAGGTCGCGACACTTACTGGAAAGTTCGTCAAGCAGTAGAAACAACACAAGATTGCTTATATACGTTTAACCAATTAAAAAGTAAAAAAGTAGATCCTCGTCGTCCGCTTCGTAAAATGGTGTTTAACGTACCAACACGACGCGAACTAACGATTGGCGAAAGTGCCATTGAGCATGGTTTAGCCATTGCTGCAGGTAGTAAGCTGTGTAAAGACGTGGCTAATATGCCACCAAATATTTGTAATCCAGTGTACTTAGGCGAGCAAGCACAAGAGTTGGCAACTAATTTTGACAACATCACTGTTGATATTATTGGCGAAAAGCAAATGGCAGAACTAGGTATGAATTCTTACCTAGCTGTTGGCCGAGGTAGTGATAACGAATCGATTATGTCGATTATTAACTACAAAGGCGCCGCTGACGACCAAGCCCCTATTGTACTTGTTGGTAAAGGCTTAACGTTTGACTCAGGCGGTATTTCATTAAAACCAGGCGAAGGCATGGACGAAATGAAATACGACATGGGCGGCGCTGCAGGTGTTATTGGCGCAATGCGTGCACTTGCACAAATGCAATTGCCAATTAACGTTATTGGTGTTTTAGCTGGCTGTGAAAATATGCCTGGCTCAAACGCGTATCGCCCGGGTGATATTTTAACAACAATGTCGGGGCAAACAGTTGAAGTGTTAAACACCGACGCTGAAGGTCGTTTAGTATTGTGCGACGCACTAACGTACGTTGAACGCTTTAATCCAGATACCGTTATTGACGTAGCAACACTTACTGGCGCTTGTATTGTAGCCCTTGGCGCGCATGCGACTGGTTTACTATCAAACCATAACCCACTTGCACACGATTTATTAAAAGCGTCTGAGCAAAGTGGCGACCGTGCATGGCAGTTACCGTTATGGGATGACTATCAAGATCAGCTAGAAAGCCCATTTGCTGACTTTACAAACTTAGGTGGACGCTCTGCGGGTACTATTACTGCGGCATGTTTCTTGTCTAAATTTACTAAAAAGTATCATTGGGCGCATTTAGATGTTGCCGGTACAGCGTGGCGCAGTGGCGCTAAAAAAGGCGCAACGGGTCGTCCTGTACCAATGCTTACTCAGTATTTATTAAATAGAGCTGGCGTAAGTGAAGCCGCTCAAGATTAAACACACTGTTTAGCTACTTATAAGGCGCCATTTGGCGCCTTATTTATTTGTGTATTAATTGAAGCAAACCCCGTTATATGGCAAAATCTGCCTCTTAATTTATGTATATCAATTTGGTATACATTCAATGTCATGGGAAACCCCGATACAATGAACATGAACGCTAAATTTTTCGTTCTAAAGCAACAAGATGAGTCTAAAGCGAAGGCTGACGATCATTTTGCTTTGGCTGCTCAAATTGCGGCCGATCAGTATCGAAATGGGCAGCGTGTGTTTATTTGTGTTAACGATAACGAAGCAGCCTGTGCCATTGATGAAATAATTTGGGCATTCGATCCAGATAGTTTTGTGCCACATAATTTACAAGGTGAAGGCCCTAAAGGCGGCGCACCTGTAGAAATTGGTATTACGCCACCTGTTGGCAATCGTAAAGTTTTAATTAACTTGGCTACTCAATTACCGGATTACATTCGTCGGTTTAACCAAGTTTTTGATTTTGTACCCGTAGAAGCAGCGGCTAAACAAGCAGCCCGCGAGCGTTTTAAAAAGCTACGCCAACTCGGTGCCAATCTCACCACGCAAGATATTAATAGCTAGCCAATCAGGCAAACTAACCAACTAATTTAAGTACTTATTTAAGGTTCTGTGTAATGGATAAAACCTACAATCCGCAAGATATTGAACAGTCTCTATATCAAGACTGGGAACAAAAAGGCTACTTTAAGCCATCTGGCAAAGGCGTACCATATTCAATTATGATCCCGCCGCCAAATGTCACTGGTAGCTTACACATGGGCCACGCCTTCCAAGATACAATAATGGATACCCTAACGCGTTTTAAACGTATGCAAGGTAACAACACATTATGGCAAGTAGGTACTGACCACGCAGGTATTGCAACGCAAATGTTAGTTGAGCGTAAACTGCATGCCGAAGAAGGCAAAACACGCCACGATTTAGGCCGCGAAGATTTTATTAATAAAATCTGGGAATGGAAAAAAGAATCGGGCGGCACTATTACCAAGCAGCTTCGTCGCCTTGGCGCATCGGTTGATTGGGATCGTGAACGCTTTACCATGGATGATGGTTTATCTGAAGCTGTTAAAGAAGTGTTTGTACGCCTTCACAAAGAAAACCTAATTTACCGTGGTAAACGCCTAGTAAACTGGGATCCTAAATTACATACGGCTATTTCTGATCTTGAAGTTGAAAACAAAGACAAAAAAGGCCACATGTGGAACTTACGTTACCCACTGGCTGATGGCGTTACAACGCAAGACGGAAAAGACTACATAGTAGTCGCTACAACTCGTCCAGAAACCATGCTTGGCGACTCAGGTGTTGCAGTAAACCCTGATGACGAACGCTACATAGATTTAATCGGTAAAGAGATTTTATTACCTATCGTTAATCGTCGTATTAAAATTGTTGCTGACGAACATGCCGATAAAGATAAAGGCACGGGCTGTGTAAAAATAACCCCAGCGCACGACTTTAACGATAACGAAGTGGGCAAGCGTCATCAAATGCCGATGATCAACATTTTCGATAAAGACGCCGCTATTCTTACCCAAGGTGAAACATACACCTTTGACGGTAAAGAGCTTGAGTTTGATGCGCCAATTCCTGAGCGCTTGCGCGGGCTTGATCGTTTTGCAGCGCGTAAAGCAATTGTGGCTGAATTTGAAGAACTTGGCCTACTTGAAAAAATTGAAGACCATGGTTTAACGGTTCCTTACGGCGATCGCTCTGGTGTTGTAATCGAGCCACTACTTACCGACCAATGGTATGTACGTGTTGCACCACTTGCTGAGCCTGCAAAAGACGCTGTTAAAAACGGCGATATTCAATTTGTACCTAAGCAATATGAAAACATGTACTTCTCGTGGATGAACGACGTACAAGATTGGTGTATTTCACGCCAGCTTTGGTGGGGTCACCGTATCCCAGCTTGGTACGACAATGAAGGTAACGTATTTGTTGGTCGCGACGAAGCTGAAGTACGCCGTGAAAACAACATTGCAGATAACGTAACGCTAAGCCAAGACGAAGACGTACTTGATACGTGGTTCTCATCAGCGCTTTGGACTTTCTCTACACAAGGTTGGCCTGAAAATACTGATGATTTAAAAACCTTCCACCCGTCTGACGTGTTGGTAACTGGTTTTGATATTATTTTCTTCTGGGTTGCACGCATGATTATGATGACGCTGCACTTTGTAAAAGACGAAAATGGCAAACCACAAGTTCCGTTTAAAACCGTGTATGTAACCGGCTTAATACGTGATGACAACGGCGATAAAATGTCTAAGTCAAAAGGTAACGTACTTGACCCACTAGACATGATTGACGGCATTGAGCTTGAAGACCTAGTACAAAAGCGTACTGGCAACATGATGCAGCCAAAACTTGCCGCTAAAATCGAAAAAGATACGCGTAAAGTATTTGCTGGCGGTATTGAAGCACACGGTACAGACGCCCTTCGCTTTACCCTTGCGGCAATGGCATCAACCGGTCGTGATATAAACTGGGATATGAACCGCCTTGAAGGTTACCGTAACTTCTGTAATAAATTATGGAACGCGAGCCGTTACGTACTAATGAACACAGAAGAGCTAGATTGTGGTTTTACTGGGCTAGGAAGTAATGTAGATACTGTATTAACAGATAAAGAGTTCTCATTAGCTGACCGTTGGATTTTAGGTCAATATGAAGCAACAGTTAAAACCTACACAGAACACCTAGATAACTACCGCTTTGACTTAGCTGCTAACACGCTTTACGAATTCACATGGAACCAATTTTGTGATTGGTACTTAGAACTAACTAAGCCAGTACTGTTTAAAGGTAATGAAGCGCAGCAACGTGGTACACGCCATACGCTAATAACGGTACTTGAAAGTTTACTGCGTTTAATGCATCCAATGATGCCATACATCACTGAAACTATTTGGCAACGTGTTGCACCACTTGCAGGCCTTGAAACAGAGAACACCAGTATTATGGTTCAGCCGTTCCCTGTATACAACGAAGCAAGCGTTGATGCTAAAGCAATGGAAGATTTAGAGTGGGTTAAACAATTCATTTTATCTATTCGTAATATTCGTGGTGAAATGGATATTAGTCCAAGTAAACCGCTTAGCGTATTACTTGCTAATGCATCAAGTGACGACATGCGCCGTATTGAAGAAAACAAATCATTTTTAGCATCACTTGCAAAAATTGAAGAGTTTACAATGCTTGAAAACAAAGACGATGCACCAGCATGTGCAACGTCTTATGTTGGCAACCTTGAGATAATGATCCCAATGGCGGGCTTAATTGATGTGGAAGCCGAGCTTTCGCGTATTAATAAGCAACTCGAAAAAGCAGAAAAAGGCCTAGCACAAGTACAAAACAAACTTGCTAACGAAAAGTTTGTAAACAACGCACCTGAAGCGGTACTTGCTAAAGAAAATGCAAAACTGGCTGAATTTAGCGATGCTAAAACTAAGCTACTTGAGCAAAAAACTAAAATAGAAAGCTTATAATTTTAGTTATTATGCCTATTAACACTATTTAATAGGCATTAAAAAAGCCGCTCACTTTAATTAAAGTGAGCGGCTTTTTTGTGCCCTGTGATTAACCACAAGACACTTCTACATTAAAACTTGTAGTTGTACTGAGCGCCAATAAGTACTGCATTACCTTCTGACTCAAACTCAAATCCATCTTCTTCAAAGTTCTGAGTTTTACCACGGATAATACTTACACCAAGATCAACGTTAGAGCTTTGATCAATTGTGTAGTTACCACCGAATGAGAACCAAAAACGATCTGTATCTGGGATAGAGATCGACAGGTGATCTTGTGATACTGGAGACTGATCAAATGCTACACCAGCACGAAGTAATAAATCTTCGTTATATTGGTAATCTGAACCAACAGCGAAACGGTATGAATCAGAGAAGCTTTCATCTTTATTAAATGCGCTAAATTTATCGCCAGTTGGAGCTGTAACTTGTGCTTCTAATGAATCAAAGCTACTCCAACCTGTCCATAAAATACTGTAATGAAGACCAAGTTTTTCATCTAACTGATGAGAACCTGAAAATTCAGCTATTGCAGGAAGTGTTATTTCAACAGAACCAGGTAATTCAGTTCCATTTAATCCACCAAAAGCTGTTGGTATTTGATTCGAGTAATCACCTTCGAATGTAATATCTGTTTCTGTACGATAATTAAAACCAAAACGGCTGTTATCATCTAGCTGATACATTAAACCAACATTTAAAGCGTAACCTGTATCATCACCTTCCAAGTTCACAACTTCAGTGCTTGAAGCAAATGGTAAACCAGAGCCAGCATGACGCACAATAGTTGCATCAGCGTAAATTACGTTTAAGCCAATACCATAGCTAAACTTTTCAGTAACTTTATAAGCAACGCTTGCATTTAAGTTAACGGTGAAGATTTCTGTTTTACCAGCAATCTGTCCTGCTGAGTAGTCATCGTCAAAGTCTGTTGATAAACCAAAGTTAGAAAATGCACCAAAACCAAGCGATACTTTATCGTTGTAAGGCATAGTAAAGTAAGCTGCTGGTACCACTGCACTTGGTGCAATGCTATCGTCATCTAATGAAGATTGATCAATACCAGTTGGCGCGCCTTCACCTTCTAAGCTTACATCTGGGATTACGCCAATAGCAGCAACACTTAGTTGCTTTTCTTTAAATAAAGTCATTAGTGCAGGGTTACGTGCAACTACAGACGCGTCGTCTGCGATAGAAGCTTCACCAGCGTATGCGCGGCCTAAACCCGATGCATTTTGCTCTGATAATTGAAACGCAGCTGCAAAGCTATCAGCTGAAACAAATGCAAGCGAAGCTGCAATAAGGGTTTTAGAAAATTTCATTGTTGAGTCCTTAACCAAACTGACTGTCTGGGTACTATGTGTGTTGTTATTAGGATTTAAAACGTGATTACACTACCTTAATTTTTTGTAAAAAACTCTATGAATACGTCAAAAGACAGTAAAAAACATGTTTTTTAACGACATTTTAACAACTATTTAAAACTCATCGGATGAGAAGTGTGGTATTAGAGTAAACACTCTAAATGTAATTAATTATCATTTAGATTGACTTAAAATTAGTAGCAACTTACACTCATTATAAAATCGCAATGGAAGTAAAACTGTGATCATTTTATTTATTATTACAGGGCTAATATTTTGTGGGGCGAGTGTGTTTTGCTTTTACAAAGCAAACTACTGCGCATGTACCCAAGCAGGACAATGCGATAACCCCGTAAACCATTATTGGTTAGGGGCAATGTTAAATGCGTTGATCTCTTTAGCGCTGTGTTGTTTTGCATTGCACGTAGAGCTAGGCACTTTGTTATGGTTAACACTGATGGGAAATTGCTTTTTGGGTGCGTTTATTTCTGCAAAACAAACTAAAAAAAGGCAATGCAGTAAAACTAGTTCAACAAATGCTCTTTTAGCAGGCGAGACAAATTAATCTGATAATCTAAGGGCTTAACACTTGATAGTATTTTAAGCTCTTGGGTGTGCTCACTTAAATCGATGTCTTTCGGTGTAACATGATGATTGTGCTTAGCATTATAAAATAGCTTAATTTTAGGTTTAATAGGATTTAATACGTTCCCTTCAAGCACTAAGGCTAAACGTTCATTCGTTAATTTTACAATAGTTCCTACCGGATGAACCCCTAAACACTTTATAAAACGCTGTACTAACTCACCATCAAACAATTGCTTATTGGCTAATAAGTACCGCAATGCGTTGATTGGTTCATCACCATCTTGATGCATTCTATCGGCAGTCATTGCATCGTACACATCTACAATTGCCATTATACGCGCTGGACGACTTAACTTCTCTGCCTGTAGGCCTCGCGGATAACCAGAGCCATCTAAGCGCTCATGATGATTCACTATCATATCAAGCATAAGGGGTGTTATACCCTTCTCGCCTTTAACTAAACCCAAACCTTGAGCTACATGCTTTTTAATCGCTAAGAGCTCATTATTAGTAACCTTAGTTGGCTTTGAAAATATACCCTGCGGTAATTTAGCTTGGCCTAAATCATGAAGTAACGCGCCCATGGCAAGCTCTTGCACAACAGCCATTTTGTACCCTAAGTATTTAGTAAATACAGCGGTAAAAATGGCGCAGTTGATCATATGCCGCCAGTTATAGCTGTGTTTATCTTTTATACGAGTAAGAATAGTCATGGCGTTGGCGTTACGAAAAACTGAGCTGACTATTTCGCTGGCTATTTCATCAAGCACTTTTATATTAACACTCAGGCCAGATGTTAAGTCACCGTATAACGACTGTAGCTTTCGGCCATGCTGATCGTAATTGACACTCGCTTTAGCAAATTCTTGTTCAATTGAGATTGCTATAGGTGTTTTTTCGGCTTTTTGCTGGCTATTAGATGTTTTAGGTTTGCTTTGAGGCTTATATTTGGCAGGAACTGGGGCATCACCTTTAGCAAAATCTATAAGCAGCTCAAGCACCCCTTCAGAGACTAAACGCTTAATAATAGATCTATCGCGCACTAAGCCACTGGTCTTAATTTTTATGCTATTGATCCCTTCATGTTGCTTAGTAACGCTATCAACATACATACCAGGAGTAAGCTCAGATACGGGCAAAGTAATTAGCATAAAGGCGGGATTTTTCTATTAAGGAATATGTACCTTAAATAGCATTAATTAAGCCTAAAAGTCTAGTTTTTGAGTTGTAAGTAGTTATATATAACTAAAAGCATTATTTACAGCCCTATTTGAGCTGCATTGTAATTCTGATTATTTTACTTTTTAATAATTAAACGCTTTCATCTCAACTACACTAAATTGCTTATCACTAAAAAGCAGGTGATTTAGCTATAAAATTTATCTAATCATTATAAAAAAGCGAACTTTATTAACCTTTCTTGAACATAATATTGTTTTGCCTCGGTCTCAATATACACAGCACTTAATAACAACTGCTTTAAATTCTTAAGAGTACTAATATATGACAAAACTAAACCACCCCGTATCAAACCTAAGTGTGGCTGCAATAAACACAGCCTCGCCTTTGGGTCATATATTAAAAGCAGCCGCTCCACTGCTCGATAGCTTATTAGGTATAAATAAACTGCGTGATATATACCTCTCTAATAATTTATCGGGTTTAGATAAGCAGGAGTTTAGTGAAAAGCTTTTAAATGTATTGGGTATTAATGTACTTGGCGCACAAAGTGTTATTAACAAAATACCTAAGCAAGGCCCTTGCATAGTAGTATGTAACCATCCTTATGGCATGATTGAGGGCGTAATAATTGCCAAATTACTCACCCATTATCGTAGCGATACTAAAGTAATGGCTAACGTTGGTTTAAAAATATTTACAGAAATTAAAGATTATTTTATTTTTGCTAATCCACTAAAACCAAAAGCAGCCATTAATACCAGCGCAATTAAACAGTGTTTTAGTCATGTTAAAAATGATGGCCTACTTGTGGTTTTTCCTGCTGGCAGGGTTTCGTTTTTTCAATCAAAAAAACAACGTGTAACCGACGGTCAATGGAATCGCTTAGCGGCTCAACTAGCCTTAAAAACACAAGCCCCTTTATTACCTGTGTTTATTAGTGGTCAAAATAGCCCTATGTTTTACAATTTGGGACGTATTTACTACCGATTTAGATTATTAATGCTAATACGTGAATTACTTAAAATTCAAAAAAGGTCCATTAATTTAGGTGCTGGTAATTTACTTACACCCAAGTTATTAAATAAATTTGAGAAAACTGACGACATTAACGATATTGCACGCCTGCTTTGCTATTTAAACGATGAACGCTTTGTAACACCTTGGCAAGACGATGCCCAGTCAATGCAACTAAAAGCGATTATGCAGGATGTTGATAAAACAAAAATGACGAGTGAACTTGCTAGCTTACCAAGCGAGCAGCACTTATTAGACTTTAAAAGTTACTCCGTTTATTACGGTTATCAAGATCAAATACCTAATTGTGTTGCTGAAATAACACGCCTTAGAGAAATAACCTTTCGTACATTAAACGAAGGAAGCGGCGAGCCATGTGATACCGATAAGTTTGACGCAACCTACATGCATTTATTTATTTTTGATCATAAAAATGAAGAGATCATTGGAGCTTATCGAATTGGACAAACTGATTTATTACAAAAAAATAGCGACGTGAGCGCCCTTTATTTATCGCAAATGTTTAATTTTGAACCCTCTTTTATTAATCAACAACAGCCGTGCTTGGAAATGGGTCGCTCGTTTATAGTTCAAAAACATCAAGGCAGTTACCATGGCTTATTACTGCTATTTAAAGGGATCGGTGCGTTTATGGCGCAAAACCCACGTTATAGGACTTTATATGGCACTGTTTCATTAAGTAAGCTTTACGACCCTCGTTCTGTCGCAATTATTGACCATGCAATGGTTAATAATAAACAAGGTGTTAGCGCCAATACGCCTTTTAATAATAAAATTCATCCAGAGTTTGAAGACTTCATTAGTGATCACACGTTAAACATAGATCATGTATCAACATTGGTTATGGGAATAGAAGAAGACAAAAAAGACATACCAATTTTATTAAAGCAATATCATAAGCTAGGCGCTCAATTTCATTGTATGGGAATTGACAGTAACTTTAATCACACCCCAGGATTACTTTTAAGTGTGCACCTACCAAGTGCGCCTGAAAAGCTACTTAAGCTCTACCTTGGTGATAAAAAAGATGATTATATAAATCACTCATAATTTTCACCTGCTGTATTAATACTGCAGATGAAAATAGAGCAACAAAAAAGTCGACGCAATTAATTGCGTCGACTTTTTTAGTTATGTAACAGCTATAAAAATATTTAGTTAAGCTGCAGCCACTTTTAAACAACTAATGCTGCTAATGAGCTGAGACTGCTTATCAAAATAATTAAAGCGTATAGTGTTACCAACTTTAATATGACTAATACTGACTGTCATTGCATCTTCTCTTTGCATATTTACAGCATATTGGCCTTGATCAGCTTTGCTGTAATGAAATGCTAAAAACTGCTCACTTGCAGGATATCTTAAGTCAATAAATTGCTTAAATTGTTGTTTACGCTTTTGTGTAACTGTTTCTAGCTCAACGCCAGACGACGTTGCAAGCGATTCAACTTGGCAATCGATTAATTTTTTTGTGTCCCACCGAACAAAAGCGATGTGCCCATTATTTAGCGATAATTTATCCGGAAAAATACACAATTTAAAAGGCGCGTAACCCGATAAATCCATATTTTTTAATTGAGACAATGCAGGGGTATTATTGCTTAGTAAATGCGGGATTAAGAGGCCTCTGCTGTGCTTTACGGCAGTTATATCAAATGCACTTTGATAATCGTTTAATAAAGCTAATGTTTGCCCCCAATGCGATACACCAAGCCAAGTACCACCCCCTTGCGGATCGATAGGGTAAATTGCGTTATCTGTGTGCTTACTCGGGGCGATTGCCATTTCTCGCGTTTTTTGTTCATCACGATTAAAAAACAACTCGTAGCCATCATCAGTTAGAAAGTAACTTAAAGTGCACATATTAACTTTGCAGTGATTTTAATTGGCTTTGTTGGCTTTTTTCTCTCAAAAAAGTGGCTGTACTTGGTGCTAACCCAAAGTTCTGGTCGAATGATGCTTTTTGTGCAAAGGTAATTTGTGAAATCATCGCATAGTGATGTACTGCATGGCTTCCTACAAATATAAGCTCTCGTGCTAATGAGGTTGTTACAGTTTGTACATTTTTACTTTTAATTGATACTTCGCTTGAAAGTAACAGCGGTTTATTAAAATCATCTGGACTTAGCTGTTCAATCCACGATGCTATCTCGGCAATTTTTTTTATAGCTTCACAGGGGTTACTTTCAATATTACTGCCGCGTAGGCGACTATCGTAATCAATATTATTTATACCAAAGCCCGTCATTAAAGATTGGTAATGATCGATAATGTGGCGCATATGTGACCCAACTGAACTAATGAAATTAGGAGCAACGATTTGCGAATAATCCTCTTTAGTTACACTTTCAAGATAAGCATGTCCTTGAGCGAGTATTTCTAACTGACTATTTAACATTGAATCGGTTTTCCTCATTTATAATTTCGTCGTATATGCATACATAACGTTAGATAACATTTTGAATAATGCAATTTTGCATTGTATAAATAACTAGAAAGCTGTTCTTACAATAAAATTTCAAAATTTATGCAGTAATACATTTTTAAATACAAAAGTAATTAATGAAAAGCTAGATAATATAGAGGGGAATATTAGTAGATGTAAAAGCAAATGGCGCTCTCGGTAGGGATCGAACCTACAACTTAGCCTCCGGAGGGCCACGTGATATCCATTTCACCACGAGAGCACATTTGTTGCCGCCACACCAACTCGCGATATCAGTGCTTTAGCATCAGCAATGATAAAGAGATCTTTAAATAAATACCAGTAACATCAGCTTATATGCTTATTAATTAAACTCTTTTAAATAAAACACTTCACAATGGCTTAAAAACACGCTATTTATTCTTATTGAATAGGAAACAGTAACGGTTTAGTAACATTGAAACTATGATTGTCGCTGTGCGGATGGATTTAATACGAGGAAATAATGATGAGTTTAATGTCTACTGAGCAAGTTGCTGAATTTTTAGGTGTAAAAGTAGAGCGTGTAAAACGTCTCTCTAGAGAAAGTTTATTAATTGCTAAATCAGAAGATGAAAATGGTGAACCACAATTTGATACAGCCGAAGTAACAAAATACAAAGAGCTCGCCGAGCGCTTTGGTGGTCTTTAACATCTACAAAAAGTATTATTAACGAGTTTAGTTAGCTGCGCGCGTAACATTACAGATTTACTAGTTATGCTGCGCTCTTCATACCAGCCAATACATAACACTAAAAAAAACAGCTTATAATAATTCAGCTTATCCATTGAAGGATTAAACGTTTTTGTTTTATCGATACTATTTTTATAGTTATTTAACAATGCACTTTCACTGCTCTCATTAAGATTAAAGCTCACTGCAAGGGCTGACAAATCAAAATACACATCGTTAGTTTGTGCATATTCAAAGTCAATTAAATACATGCCTGAAGCATTTACAATAATGTTATCTTTTACTAAGTCGTTATGACAAAAGCCTCCATTAAATGACATAGCTGCAACGGCTTTGAGTGCCTTCTCTATTTGAGGTTTGTATTGCGTATATACGTGGGTGCTTTGATAAAAATGAAGCTCTTTAGCTATATCCATTGGCGCGGTAGACACTTTGTAATTGTGCACTTGAGCAAGTTTATTAATAAAGCAAAGCGTTATATCCGATTGCGCGCTCTTGCCTTCAATATAATTAAATACCGCACGACCGTTTTCTTTATCAAGCCAAATAGGCGCAGGGCATATATTAAAGTCACTTAAAAAGCGCTGCGCTTCAAGGCTGTCACTTGGCCAATGGCTTTTATAACACTTTAACAAATACCCTTGTTGCTCGGTACGTATTAAAAAATTATCGTTACTAAAGCCATTAAGTAATCGCTCGCTTGAAACAATGCTTGTAGGCTCTATAAACGCACTACACATTTTTACTAACTGGGTATGCTCAATCATTGATTAAAGCTGTGCTAGAGGCTTAGCTTGGCTTTGTTCGTACTCTTCGTACCAGGTTTTAAAGCCCCACGCTGCCATAATGGTATAAAATATAAAGAGTGCTAGCGTTGGGTAATAGCCTTTTTCGTAATATAAGTACATAGAAGCTGCATCGATTACAATCCAGTACAGCCAGTTTTCAAGGACTTTTTTAGCAACTAAGTAAGTCGTTACTACAGCAAAACACGTTGTAAAACTATCAAGGTAAGCAAAGTCGGCATGCGTATAGTTTTGCATAACATAGCCAATAACAATTGCAGCTACGGTTGTTAAACTAATTAAAACAGCATGACGGTTTATCGACCACGATGTAATATTTAAATTTGCAGCTTTGCCTTTACGCCATACAACCCAGCCAAATACAGCCATATACATATAATAAAAATTAAGTAACGACTCCATAAGTAATGCGCCATTCCAGTACATTATTGTATAAATGAGCGTGCTAAAAAATGCCGCAGGCCAACACCATAAGCTTTCTTTTATTGCTAATAATAAATAAGCCATCGACAACCCTACCGCAATATACTCCCAATGCGACATTGCTGTAAAACCACTTAAGGTTTGTGTTAAAAAGTCCATATTATGCAATTACCGTTTAGTTGTGCCGATTGTTATACCAATCTGCTTATATACGGGGTCTATTTAACGTTAAGAAAATTACGCTAGAACTAGGCAAAAATTTTTGTATCTAGTTGTTCTAAATAAAAAATTTTTAATGACGTTATAGTGCAATTTAATTCGTTAAATTGATCAAATATTTATGCAGGTTGGTATTATAGGTTATTCAGGCGATAAGTCGCCAGAGAGAAACTTACATACAAAAATAGCTTTACCAAATTCTTCATATGAACGTTTAATTTCGGTATTTAACACCTGCATTACTAAATCGTAATCACCAAAAATTTGCGTTGATAACGTGTTAGTAATCACTTTTAAATCATCGTATTCGTTTAATCTGTCAATAAAGCCCTGAATAAACGGGATATAATCTTGGTGAAGTGGGTATTTACTGATCTCTACTGATAATTTCATTTTTGACTCTTTATTTTAATTACCGATTACAACAAGTCATTCAATGCTAGAGCCGTTATTAAATACAGTGTAAAATCGCTGCAACACTCAATTGAAATGAGCTTAAAATGGCACGTAGAATAACCTACAAATATAAAAACGAACCGCGCGAGATTAATTTCGCTAAAGATAAATACCACGACATGTATCAAGCAATTGCTGCCGCCGAAGGTATTGATCTGACTAATTACTTAAGCATGGTACAGCAAATAGAAATGACCTCAAAAGGGTCTGCTTCTGTTCGTAACTTTCGCGACCAAGAATTTGCCCGTATGGGCTTTAGCGACGTTTACTTTATAAAAGAGTAAATACCGCTTTATAGCTGTATTAACGCTGATACTCATAACTTACGCGCGGTGTAATATTACATAATAGCTCGTAAGGGATAGTATCAGCGCATAATGCTATTTCTTCAACTGGTAGCTCAGGGCCCCACATAGTGACTCTGTCGCCCACTTTAATATTGTGCTCATTAGCGCCTATATCTACGCTAATCATATCCATAGCAACACTGCCAACAATACCATAACGCTGCTTACCAATTATTACTGGTGTGCCCTCTTTAGCGTGCCGAGGATAACCATCGCCATAACCCATAGCCACAACAGCTAACTTGGTTGGTTTATCGCTTTTCCAACGTCCGCCATACCCTACCGCCTCATTAGCTGGTACATTACGCACTGCAATTACGCGCGTAGTTAAGCGCATAACTGGTTTTAATTTATGTTGTTGCCCAATACTATTTGCCATTGGCGATACGCCATATAGCATAAGCCCAGGGCGCACCCAATCACCATGACCGCTCGGCCATGCAATAATACCAGCAGAATTTGATAAACAATGTGCTTGGTCAATGCCATTCACTAAGTTATCAAATAACGTGATTTGTTGAACCGTTTTGGCATTATCAACATCATCAGCACACGAAAAATGGGTCATTAAATTAACGGTATTTTTGGCGTTAGGTGTTTTTTGTAAGCGGTTATAAAACTCTTCAAACTGCTCTGGCGCAATACCTAGTCGATGCATACCTGTATTTACTTTTAACCAGCATGTTATTGGCGCATCGAGCTTTGCTTTTTCAAGCGCGGCTAATTGGTATTCGTCATGAATAATAGTTTGAAAGTTATTAGCGAGTAAAATAGGTAAGTCGGCTTTGTTAAAAAAGCCTTCTAGTAAAACTATTGGCTTTGTTAAGCCCCCAGCTCGAAGGGCAAGCCCTTCATCTATTCGCGCCACAGCAAATGCGTCAGCATTATTTAAATGCTGCGCAATCGTTACTAAACCATGCCCGTAAGCATTTGCTTTTAGCACCGCCATTACTTTGCTGTTAGGTGCAAAGCACTTAACTTGCGCTAAATTATGCGCAAGTGCAGCTAAATTAATTTCAGCAGTGGCTAGGCGCATTAGTAATCGTCATCTACCGCTGGTCCCGCGTAATTATCAAAGCGAGAAAATTGACCTTGGAATGTTAAACGCACTTTACCAATTGGGCCGTTACGTTGTTTACCTATGATAATTTCGGCAATACCTTTGTCAGTACTGTCTTCGTTATAAACTTCATCACGGTAAATAAACATGATTAAATCGGCATCTTGCTCTATCGACCCTGACTCACGTAAATCTGAGTTAATAGGACGTTTATCTGCACGTTGCTCTAGCGTACGGTTTAGCTGCGAAAGCGCAACAACCGGACATTTTAGCTCTTTTGCTAGTGCTTTAAGTGAACGTGAAATTTCAGCAATTTCTAGCGTTCGGTTATCAGCAAGGCTTGGTACACGCATTAACTGCAAGTAATCGACCATGATCATACTAATGCCACCGTGGTCACGGGCTATACGCCTTGCACGTGAACGCACATCGGTAGGTGTTAAGCCCGATGCATCATCAACGTACATTTTACCTTTTTCCATCAATAAGCCCATTGTTGATGAAAGTCGTGCCCAATCGTCATCATCTAATTGACCAGTACGTACCTTAGTTTGGTTAATACGGCCAAGAGACGCTAACATCCTCATCATAATTTGTTCTGAAGGCATCTCTAGAGAGTAAATTAATACTGGTTTGTCTTGAGTCATTGCAGCATGTTCTGCAAGGTTCATCGCAAAAGTGGTTTTACCCATAGATGGACGCGCTGCAACAATAATTAAGTCAGAAGGCTGTAAGCCCGTCGTCATTTTATCAAGATCGGCATAACCTGTACTTACACCCGTAACACCATCTTGTGGTGATTGATAAAGCTCTTCTATTTTATCAACGGTTTTTTCAAGGATGCTATGAATGCTTTGCGGGCCTTCATTATTTTTTGTTCGTTGCTCAGCTATTTTAAACACTTTGCTTTCGGCAAAATCGAGTAAGTCGTGACTAGTACGCCCTTCGGTGTTAAAGCCGGCTTCTGCAATTTCGTTCGCTACGCCAATCATTTCACGTACAACAGCACGTTCGCGTACAATACTTGCGTAAGCGTCAATGTTAGCAGCACTTGGCGTGTTTTTAGCTATTTCTGCTAAATAAGCAAAGCCACCAATTCCTGCCAGTTTATTATTTTTTTCTAAACTTTCAGAAATAGTGATTAAATCTATCGGATCGCCAATCTCAGCAAGTGCCGTCATCGCCTCAAAAATTAACTTGTGCGTGCGGGTATAAAAATCCTGTGATACAACAAGCTCCGCTACGCGGTCAAAAGCTTGGTTATCAAGCATTAAGCCACCTAAAACAGATTGTTCAGCTTCTATTGAATGGGGAGGAACTTTAAGTGTATCGACTTGCTTATCTGGTTTGGCCATAACTTCACAGTAGTAAAATTGAATGGCTCTATTCTATCGACTTGAAGGGGCTGTGCAAATAGAAAAGCAGGAAATCTTTTCCTGCTTTTTGTAATCGTGAAGGTGAATGAGCGTTATTTAATACGAAGCTCTATGCGCCCGCTAATTGTATCCATTTCAACATTAGCATTACCGCCATTAATGCTAAATTCTAAATCACTGGCTGGGCCGTATTTAGCTTTACTGACTTTATCGCCAGTAACTTTATTAATGATTTTGCCATTAGCGTGCGCTTTAATTTCAAAATTTGCAGATACGCTGTCAGGAAAGTAAAAATCACCATCGCCACTTACCGATTCAAAACGTACATCACCGCCTTTTAAAAGCTCTTTAATATGTACTTCGGCTTCGCCATTCACCGTGTTAATACGTAAGTTTTTAATTGACGATAGCGTAAAATCTATATCGCCATTTACATTTTCAAGGCGCACATCATTGGCGCTTGAGGTTGATTTAATATCGCCATTAACAGCGCTAAAACGTAGTTCACCACTTGATTCTCTATCGTTAATTTCGCCATTTACGGTTTCAAATTGAATATTACCACTTAGGTTTTCTGCATTTACATCACCATTTACGGTGGTGAGCTTAATGTTGCCAGTAATATCATCTACCGTAATTTCGCCATTAACCACGTCAACTTCAGCGCCATTTTTTAGCTCTTTTGCAGTCACCGATACATTAACGCCAGCAAACTCTAAACTACTGCTTTTAGGCATAAATATGGTTAGGCTTGAGCCATCGCCATTATTACTCCAATTTGATTTACGTGGCATTTTTACAATAAACTGAGTTTTATCACCATTTGTTTTAAGCTCATAACCCTCGGCTTTGTCATCAAGCTCGCCAGATACTTTAAATTCGTTTTTATCCCAGCCTGTAATATGTATATCACCGCGTTGGTTTTCAATAAAAATAGTGCCGCCACTTGGTACGTCTATTTGCTTATCTATTTTTTCACCCGCTAATACCGCCAACGGAAATAAGCTCAGTCCTAATAAAATCGCTTTCATGTAGTACTCCTAAATGTGCTGCCAACGTGGCGCATGCACCTTGTTAATTAAATCAAGTTGTTGTTGATATATTTGCGCTAACATTGTTAGTAGCGCTTGGTTTTGTGGCTCATTTTCAAGAACTTGCTTTATTGCTTGCTCTGCGTTTTCAAGCTCTTGTAGCTGCGTTTGCCAGTTAGTGGTCAATGCTTCTTTATTTTCATATTCAACCAACAAACTGTTTTTTTGCGCCAAAAAGTAATCACTTATAGCCACTACGGGTTGTGGCTCAGGCGCTATAACAAATAAATTTACAGCAATTAAAGCCGCTAATGTGCAGGCAGCTATTGCTGTTAGTTTTGGCCAAATAGCAGTGCCTTTTAGGTCCTGCTTATTACTAACCATTGCTCGCTCAATTCCCGCCCACAGGTCTTTTTGTGGCGTAATGTCTTTATCAAGCGTGTTTAATGACTCATTTAAATAGTCGTCAAAATTTGGTTTATTCATTTTCATACCACTCTTGTAGTAGCTGCCTAGCACGATGATATTGCGACTTACTTGAACCAACAGCCATACCTAACTGATCGGCTATTTCCTCGTGCCTGTAACCTTCGATTGCAAACAACACAAACACCATACGTGCGCGCTCAGGAAGCCTTACTATTAATTTATCGAGACCATTTAAGCCTTTGCAGTCATTAGCTGATTGCTCATCCATACCGCAGTGTTCAATGCTCACTACTTTTTGCAGCCAATTTTTTTGCTTGCGTAAGTAGTTAATCGCAACATTACTGGCAACGCTGTAGAGCCAAGTAGAAAACTGCGAGCGACCGTCAAATTGCGCTATTTTACGCCATACCTGTACAAACACTTCTTGGGCTGCATCTTCAGCATGCGCTTGGTCCGCTAATAAGCGTAAACATAAACCGTAGACTCGTTTTATATGTAACTCATAAAGCGTTGTGTATGCGCCTTGATCACCTGATTTAACTCGCTCAATGAGTTTAGCTTCGCATAAAGGCGTTTGTTCGGGTTTAACGTGTAACATCCGTGATGCCGCCTTTTAATTATTATTATTGAGTTAGTGTATTGATAAGTTAGACGTAATAACAGTTCGAAAAGGTTTAAAGGGAATAAAAAAATAATTGAATAAAAAAGGGGCTTGTACGAGGCTTTATACCAATTCGCTTAATTAAGTGATCTATTTTGAGGATGGAAAAACGTGTTGATAGCTAGACAAAAAATTCGCTATTTAGTTGTTCTCGGCAATTGCTCCTGCATTGCTCTACCTTCTGCATCCACGCAGTCGTAAATGAGAATTTTTTAACACAGGTAGCGACACGTTTAGCCCCGCAAAATGATTAAGTATTATTGCGGATTGGTATTATTTAACAGTGCCCTTAACTAATTAAAGTTAGCCAAATTACAGACACAAAAAAGCCGTGCTAATAGCACGGCTTTTGTCGCTTAATTAAAAATTAAGCTTCAGCGATTACGATTACTTTAATAGTAGCCGTTACGTCTGAGTGAACTGAAATTGATACGTCAAATTCACCTGTCTCACGGATAGTACCTAGAGGCAAACGAACTTCTGACTTAGCAACTTCAACACCAACAGCTGAGATAGCGTCAGCGATGTCACGAGTACCGATTGAACCGAATAACTTACCTTCGTCACCAGCTTTAGATACTAATGTAACTTCTGCTAATGCTTCTAGTTTTTCAGCGCGTGCTTGTGCAGCAACTAACTGTTCAGCGATTTTCGCTTCAAGTTCTGCACGACGAGCGTCAAACGTTTCAATGTTAGCTTTAGTCGCAGGAACTGCCTTACCTTGAGGGAAAAGGAAGTTACGTGCGAAACCAGATTTAACTACAACCTGTTCACCTAGGCTACCTAGGTTAGCGATCTTATCTAGTAGAATAACTTGCATGTTTCTACACCTTTTAAAAACTGTTAATCCGCTGCTTACTTATGTAAGTCAGTGTATGGAAGAAGGGCTAAGTAGCGAGCACGCTTAATAGCAGTTGCTAGCTGGCGCTGAAATTTAGCGCTAGTACCTGTGATACGGCTAGGTACGATTTTGCCACTTTCTGTAACATAGTTTCTAAGAGTAGCTAGATCTTTGTAATCGATTTGTTTTACGCCTTCCGCTTTAAAGCGGCAGAACTTACGACGTCTGAAATAACGTGCCATGAGATTAATTCCTCAAATAATTCTTTCTATATGCTGAGCATGCAAAACCAATTGGCTAAGGCCGTTACGACCTTCGTGGCGATTTAAAAAACCACTCACTTGCAATGCCTGCCCAACGTGCAAATGTTGAGTCTGTTGTTGCATTTGCTTTCCACTGGCAACTACCTGAAGCCTCACGTAACTATTACGGTTAAGGTCTGCTTCGGTTTGCATCGATTTATGTTCTACAACAAAAATACAATGCGGGATGCCAGCAGGGCTTTGGCTAAACTTGGGAGTTTTACAAACTACCCCAGATATAACCAGCTGATTCATATATGGGCTAACCATTATAGTAACTGCTGATTACATGCCATGCTAGGACTCAAAACAATTAAGCAGCTGGTGCTTCTTTCTTCTCTTCTCTTGCAAGAGGAGACGCTTCAGTTTCAGCAGTTTTAGTGCGGATAACTAAGTTACGAAGCACTGCATCGTTGTAGCGGAAAGTAGTTTCTAGCTCGCTGATTACTTCAGTTGGTGCTTCAACGTTCATAAGAACATAGTGAGCTTTATGAAGCTTGTTAATTGGGTAAGCCAATTGACGACGGCCCCAATCTTCAAGACGGTGGATAACACCACCAGCTTCAGTGATAGAACCAGTATAACGTTCGATCATACCAGCAACTTGCTCACTCTGATCTGGGTGAACCATGAATACGATTTCGTAATGACGCATGGATATTCCTTACGGTTAATAGAGCCTTCTACCGTTTCGGCCGGTCGGTTTAAGGCAAGGAATTAATAGTTTAAAAGCCGAAATGAGCGCGCATTTTACGCTTAGACGGATAATTAAGCAAGCATGTTTTTTAAGCTTTTATAGATAAGAGTTAAAAGGTAATTATTACGAGCTTCGCTCGTCGCGTCAGCAAGCTGCTCGCCTACCGAAAAAGTTAAGCACAGAGTGTAATATCTCTTGTAGAAGCCGAGCTTACTCGCGTGAAAAGCGATAGCTTTTAATTGCTTAAGCTTTATGTTTACCCCGAAAATATAAACATTTACTCAAGCTTAAAGCCGTGCAATTATTAAGCAATACATTATTAAATAAGGATATTTATGAAGCTCTTACTATCGCTTGTATTAATACTTACTTTTAGTACACCATTTTTAAGCCACGCAAAAACCAATACAACTGACATAACCGTTGGTAAAAAAGTCATTCTGCAGTCAAAAATACTTAACGAAGACAGACCCATTCAAATTTTCATACCTGACATTGTAAAAGACGATCAGCCGCTTTATGTTATTTATTTACTTGATGGTGTTGAGCACTTTCATACGGCGTCTGGTGTTATTAAATCCCTTGTTGATTACGAGCAGATACCTAACGCAATGCTCGTTGGTATTGATACAACTAACCGTGTTCGCGATTATTTACCCAAAGTAGAAGGCGAGCCTAAAACAGAGTTTCAAACTTTTGTTAAAAACAAATGGCCTGAAGCTGGGCAAACCGACAAGTTTTTAAAGTTTGTGTCTGATGAACTCATGCCTTATATAAACAGTAATTACTCAACTAACGGCTACAACACCTTAATTGGCCACTCTAATGCAGGTACTTTGGCGCTTTATACTTTAGTTAATCAGCCTGAGTTATTTAATAACTATATAGCTATAAGCCCAAACAGTTGGTGGAGTGATGAGGAATTAAAAAATAATATTATAAAATACACTAAAAACCCTAAAGGTGATCAGTCGTTATTTATTAGTGTAGCAAGCGAAGGAGCACGCTTTTATACAGGCGTATTAAATACTTTGGTAAATTTAGAACAACAAACGCCCTCGCAGCTTAAATGGGAATATAAGCATTACCCCGCTTTTAGTCATATGGGCACCATACTACCAGCGCTTAGCGATAGCCTAATTCACTTATTTAGCGACCTAATATTTAAGGTTACTGACGAGCACGGAAAGTTTGCTGATGTATCGCTCATTACAGGTTATTACCAAGCACTTAGTGATAAGTACGGGTTTGAGCTTAAAATTCCACAAGATGTTTATGTAGAGTTTGCTCATAGCCAGCAAAAGTTTGGTAATACAGCTAAAGCTATTACAACGCTTAAATACTTTACTACCGATTACCCAAATGCAACTTATTCTCACATGCGTTTATCGCAAGGCTATACTGCTAACAAACAATTTAAAGAAGCCGTTACCAGCATGAAACACGCACTCGAGCTTGCTAAGCAAAACTCGCGAGATCCAATGTTAGTTGATGCGCTCAAAGATATGGTGAATGAAGCACAAGAGAATTTGTAACTGATTTAACGCAAAGCGCTTTTTAACTAACGATAGTAATTACGAGCTACGCTCGTCGCGTCAGCAAGCTAAACGCCTACAGGTAAAATTAAGCTCAGTGTTAAACTTTGCATGTAGACGCCGAACTTGCTCGCGTGAAAAGCGCGGCTTTAAATATGTTCAAAACTATTTTAAAACAAAAAACCGATGTTTAAACTAAGCATCGGTTTTTTATAATAACTAGAAAATTTAAAATAGGTTTCGAGTTAAAAAACGCTCACTCATTTATTTACAAGTGTTTTTTAAGAAACTCAGTAACCTCTTTGTATTGTACTTTTAAGCTTTCTGGGTCATCAAATAAGTGTGTTCCGTCATCAATTTCAACATACTTTATATTTAAATTTCGCTTTGCTTTATCATAAAAATATTTTGATTGTCGATAGTCAACTCTCGTATCTTTTGTCCCATGGATAAGTAAAAGTGGGGCTTTAATTCGGTTAATCATATTGATTGCCGAAACCTCAGATAATGCATCAACGGCTTTACTATCAGTCATATCAACAATATTACCTAGGTAGGCATCTTGTCGCTCTTCATCTTCAACTAACCCTTTTAGATCCGATATTCCAGAAATACTAATAATACATTTAAAGCGATCGGGCTCTTGCCATGCAGCTGTTAATGCAACATAACCACCATAACTTGCGCCATAAATACATGCATTATTTTTTGATGTTAATCCGGTTCTAGTAGCCCAATCCATTGCATCATATACATCTTGTTGCATACGTTTACCCCACTGATAATAACCATCAGTTTCAAAAGCACTACCAAAACCTTCTGAGCCCCTGAAGTTCACTTGCAATACCGCATAACCTAAACTAACTAAATATTGAAGCTCTCGATTAAAGTATTTGTAGTCTCGACTATGAGGTCCTCCGTGAGGCATTACAATTAGCGGCGGAGTTTTAATCCCTTCTGGTTTTGTAAAATAGCCTGAGATTTCAGCTCCATCGCTCGCTTTAAAGCTATAGTTTTGCACTGGTACAAATTTATTACGTGCTAAATAAGGAAATTTAGATAACCAAGCGCCGCCCTTCTTTGTGTTTAAATCAAAATAATAATAAGTAGGGCTGACTGAATCACTTATTACATTTACAAGAATTCGTGTTCTATCTTTACTGCGGCTAACAATACTAGCTTGCTTATCACCAAATAAATTAGTAACCATAAGCTCTTGCTTACCGTCTACCTCTGAAAAATAATGGCTCTTGTAGAAATCATCATAGTAGCCAACCCCTATAAAATCGCCCTCACTATTAACGATTGCATTATTTATATCGTATTTATCATTGCTATAAACAAGCTCTTCAAACTCCCCTGACTCGATATCATATGACCATAAAGCTTGTCTGTGTAATACACGATCAGAAAGGACGTAAGCTTTTGTACCATCTTCATTAAGGCCTTGGATGGAGAAAGTACTATCTTCACCCAAAATATGGGTATGAATCATTTTTAATGCTTCATCTTTCTTTGCTCGATACCATATTGAAGCAATAAACTTATCATCTTTTTTATCAATTGCGATCCCCAGGCGTAAAACTCCCTTAGGATCTGCATACCAACTTCCAATATTTTCTTTATTCCTCTGAATTTTATCAAAACTAGAATCACCTAATTCAACTTTAAAAACAGAATAAGCTTTATCTTTTTCATCAAACGTTGACACTAGCGCGAAATCTGGCTCATTTTTAAGTGAGGAAACGAGCCTGAAACTCTGATATCTATACCACCTATATTCAGAAAAACGTCGCGTAGTTAGCATTTTACTTTCATTGGTTTCAACATTGATCGAATATAACCTTGAAACTCTCATGTATTGACCATTGACATATTCAGGGTAACTAGCAGAAACAATGATATATTTATTACCTGACCAACGAATAAAGTCGACTCTGTCTTTATCTTTTTTGAGACTTGCTAATATATTGAATTCGATACTAGGAAATTTAGCTAAACTGATAGTAGGACCTTCAGCAGTATTATAAAGTGTTGCTATCATTTCTCCATTTGGCGATATTTGTGGTTGCTCTACCATTGGAAGTTTAGCGTAAGACTCCCAAGGTTTATCTTTTGCATAAACTACAGATGTAGTTAATAAAAAAAATAAGAGTATTATTTTTATCATTTATCTCTTCCCTAAAATTTAGTAAAAACTTTTTATTATATTTAATATAAAAATAACAAAGTTTACCGAAAAAGCATACTAAGGAAGTACTTAATTTATTCCAATAAAAAACCGATGTTTAAATTAAACATCGGTTTTTTTAGTAAAAGCGAATAACTAGCTACTTTTTTTCGTTAGGTTTCGCTTCGCTCTTCCCAACCTACGTTACTTTCCTATCGCTTCTTTGGCGAACAGGTGCTTGATTGCCCCAAGATTATCAACTAATGATAGCCCTACTCCACGAATAAGTTTTTTAACTGGGTTTGCACCTTCAAATAACTCTTTTAGCCCTTGCATCATAGCGATGTGCTTTTGTGCATCGAGCTTACGAGTGCGCTCGTAATCGCGCAGTGTGCGAGTGCTTGCAAACTCCTTGCTGCTATCGCTTGTTAAATGCTCAATTAAATAAGCCGCATCTTTTAGGCCTAGGTTCATACCAAGCCCTGCAAGTGGATGGATTGTATGTGCAGCATCGCCAATGAGTACCACTTTGCCTGAAACCCATTGCTGGGCGTAGCGCATTTTAAGTGGGAAAGCCGCGCGCTTACTTTGCACTTCACACAGGCCACATTGACCATCTATTGCAGCCATTACGGCTTTATTAAAGGCGGTGTCGTCCATTGCTAATAATTCATCACAATGATTGGGGCTGGTAGACCACACAATTGAATGAGTATGCTCATCGCTCAATGGTAAAAACGCGAGTGGCCCTGTTGGTAAAAAGACTTGGCGTGCGGTGTTTGCATGTTGCTCTTCAGTTTTAACTGTCGCGACTAGCGCATGGTGATCGTAATCTTTAAAGCTAAGCGCCATATTAAATTGTTTACGTATAGCTGAATTTGCACCATCAGCCGCCACCAGCAGTTTTGCAATAATTGGCTCGCCGCTTTTAAGTGTTATAAATACATCAGATTCGCTTTGATGTATTTGCTGATACTGTGTATCAAACATTAGTGTTGCACTACTTTGTTGCTCTAGCTCTTTTATAAGCGCAAAGCGGATAATGTCGTTTTCAACAATATGGCCTAAATGTTCAAGCTCAAGTTGCTCGTTATTAAACGCTATTTTGCCAAAGCTGTCGGCATCACGTACATCCATATGTGTATAAGCGCACGCTCGCTGTGCGATAATTTCGGGCCATACGTTTAATTGTTCAAGCAAGGTTTGACTTGCAATGCTTAACGCACTTACGCGCAAACCATATTCGTCAGTTGGTAACGCTTGTGTCGGTGCGCTATCTAGTACAACTACGCTTATATCGGCTTTTGCCAATCCAAGTGCTAGTGTTAGCCCTACACAGCCGCCACCTACAATACAAACCTGTGCTTGCTTCATAAACGCCTACCTTGTTTAACTTGCCCCATTAACTGTTTAGCTAATGGCGCTTTTAATGCGGGAAATAAATCCATCGAAAACAACCCAATACTGCGCCCCAATGCGAGCACTCGCGATGAATTCGAAAAAAGCCTAACAAGTGCGTCGGTTAAACTCATTACGGTTTTTATATCATCACTGCGTTTTTTTGAATATTCACGTGTAAACGCATAGCTGCCTAAATCGTGTTGGCTATTTGCTATTAAATTACTAAGTACTTGTACGTCGCGAAGGCCTAAATTAAAACCTTGCCCTGCAATAGGATGAATAGCATGTGCAGCATTACCAATAACCACTGTACGGTGCGCAGTTAAAGACTCAACTTGCCCGTAAACGAGCGGGTAACTCGTGCGCATACCTACTTTAGTAAATTGACCACCGCGATAACCAAACGCGCTTTGCAGGGCACTTAAAAAATCTTGTTCACTGAGTGCCATGTGCTGTTTAACCTGCTCTTGGCGCATACACCACACTAACGAATAACGGTTATTGCTCATGGGTAATAACGCCATAGGCCCGTTTTGTGTAAAGCGCTCAAAGGCATGATTATTATGCCCACCAGCCACTTCTACATTAGCAATAATAGCGCCTTGTTCATAAGGCAGGGTATTAAAACCAAGCCCGAGTAAATTGCGTGTTGGTGATTGTGCGCCATCAGCAATAACCAATAGTGCTGCATTTAATTGCTCGCCGCTTTGTAGGGTGAGTGTATTGCTATGCAGAGTTTTCTCGATGGCAGTTACGCTATCGGGGCACAAAAGCGTAATATTTGACTGCGTTAAACGCAGGTGGAGCGCTCGGCCAAATGGATTTACTTCTACTACGTAACCAAGTGAGGGCTTAGCAAATTCATCGCAATTAATGTGCGCTTTGCCAAAGTGGCCTCTATCAGACACGCTCACTTTTTTGATTGCTGCGGTGTAAGGGGCATTTTGCTCAAATAAATTGAGGCTTTGTAAATACTCTACCGATTGCTGAGCAAGTGCAATGCTTCTGTCGTCAAAGCTTGGGTGGTAATCGCCAGTTACTTGATTAGCTTCTACAACGGCAATATTTAACGCGGGATTAGTTTTAGCCACACTTAATGCGCAGCTTGCTCCCGCTAAACCACCGCCAATAATAACTACATCAAACTGCTTAGTCACTAGATTCTCCGAGCTTTATACGTTTTTAGCACTTTGCATAAGTGCTTCTATATCGCTAATTTTTTTAGGTACGCTTAGGGTCAAGTTTTCATGGCCGGTTTCGGTAACTAACAAGTTATCTTCGATACGAATACCAATGCCTTTGTATTTTTGCGGTGCGCTTGAGTCTTCGCTTATATAAAGCCCTGGCTCTATGGTGAGTACCATACCCGGCTCAAATGCTCGCTCAACGTTATTTACTTTATAATCGCCAACATCATGTACATCTAAACCAAGCCAATGCCCTAGCCCGTGCATGTAATATTCTTTACACGCACCTTTTGCCATTAGCTCGTCAAAGTCGCCGGTTAAAATACCTAGTTCGAGTAAACCTTGGGTCATTACTTCCATTGCTAGTTTATTGGCGTGCGACAGGTAACCACCGGGTTTAACTTCATCAAAAGCAACTTCTTGCGCTTTAAGTACAATGTTATAAAGCGCGGCTTGAGGCTCGCTAAACTCTCCATTTACGGGGAAAGTTCGCGTTATATCAGCAGCGTAGCCTTGTAGCTCACAACCCGAATCTATAAGTACTAGGTCGCCATTTTTTAATACATCGCTATTTTGTGTGTAGTGCAAAATATTAGCGTTGTCGCCACTGCCAACAATTGTGCCGTACGCCGGGTGCCGCGCACCATTCATAGCATAATGATGATGTAGCTCAGCTTCTAGCTGAAATTCAGTAGCTCCAGCATGTGAAAAACGCATAGCGCGCATGTGCCCTCGCGCACTAATTTCACAGCCTTCTCGCATAACATCTATCTCGCTTGGCGATTTAAACAAACGCATTTCATGAATAAGGCCACGTACTTCTTTTAAAGTACTCGGTGCTTTGAGCCCTTTTCGAGAGCCACTTCGAAGTGTACCTAGTAACGAAAACACTTTGGTATCAAATGAAGAGTAGGCGCCTTGTGCAAAATAAATAGCATCTTTTGCATTTAGTATATCTAGCAGCTTATCGTTTAATTCACTGAGTGGGTAAGCTTCATCAAACAGGTAGTCACTTTTAGCTTTATCAAAGCCAACTCTGCGGCCATGCCAAATTTCAGCTAGTTTGTCTTTATCTAGGCAAAATAAAGTACTGGGTGCATCACTGTTATTACACAGTACTAAAACAGCGTCGGGTTCGTTAAAGCCAGTTAAGTAAAAAAAGTCGCTGTCTTGTCTAAACGCATATTCGGTATCGCGGCTGCGCGTCACTTCGCTCGCAGCGGGAATAATAGCAACGCTATTTTCATCCATTTGAGCAAGTAAGCGCTCGCGACGTGCTTTAAATTCTGACTTTTGTACTTCAACCATTATTAACCAACCCGTTTTGCTTTTTAAAAGTTAATGAAGTGTTTTTTTAGTACTTTGCGTGCTTTGCTCTTTACCAAGCTCTGCAAAACAAAGTAGTGCTGATACACGCACATATTCAATCACTTCGTGCAGCGCTTGGCTGTCTTCTTCGGTTTCTTCAAAAGTAGTATCTAGGCGAGTGATTTCGCTAAAGTCAGTAATAACTTCTTTAACATCGCTCGATAGTTTACCGTAGTCTTTTTGCTTTAAACCAAAACCAAGCATAAAACCCGCTACCCATGATACGAGGCCATTAGCCTGATCGATGAGTGTTTCGTCGTCGCTTGGTAAAAATAAATCAAACTGAAATTCATCATCATTAAAGCTCGCGACTACTTGCTTATAAATAGTGCCAAAAAACTGCTTTAAATCGTTACTAAACGATTCACCATCGTTAAACACATCGCTCAAAAGGCCTAAGTATTCTTTGTCGTCAATGGTTAAACCACACGCAAGTAAACCACTAATCACACCATGCGCTTCGGCAGGTGATACAAATATTTCGTTTTTTTCTAAAAGCAGTTGAGCTTTTTCGTAATCGGGTAAATCGTTCATAATAAAATCTTCGCTTTGCAAGTTAAGGCAATGCTACCACTCGATAAAAAGCAACTCCAATTAATTGTATGATCAAGCTCAAAAACCATGCGATAAAGTAAATGATGAGTTAAAGGTGCGGAAAAACTAAGCGAACGGTTTAATTTTTTACGTTTGGGGTTTAAGGATTGGATTATGTCTTATATACTTAAATTGTTCCCTGGGGTACCGGAGCTTAGTTAAGTCCCTGAGCCGATAAATTTTATACCAGGGTTTCTGTTCGTCTACTATTGTGCAGGCTCGGCATGTACCGAGAAGCCTACGGTAAACCGCAGATTCCCGCCCTGAAACCTTCTGGTTTCAGGACTGAAACCGAGTACCGTATCTTGGGGAACACCTTTTTAGCAAACCCTCGCCTTTAAAAGGCTTTATCAAAAAAAATTAACCTTCCTGTTTATTCTTATATTTATCTAAATTTTTTATTCACTTATCTTCAATTGTCTAATATTACTTTTTAGCTTATAAAAAAGCCGCAGGTAATTGCTTACCTACAGCTTTAATAATCACGTATTTAAGAGTGAAGTTATTTAAACCAACCTTGAAAACGCTCCATTAGCATGTAGTTTATTGGTACTAACAATAAGGTAATAAAGGTAGCAAAAATAATCCCAAACCCTAAGCTCACCGCCATTGGTATTAAAAACTGTGCCTGAGTCGCTTTTTCAAACAGCAATGGCATTAAGCCAATAAAGGTCGTTAAACTAGTTAGCATTACAGGGCGAAAACGTGATGCACCTGCAATTTTTATAGCATCGAGAACTTTACCACCTTCACTGCGCTTTTTATTAATAAAATCAACGAGTACAAGCGAATCATTTACCACCACCCCGGTTAGCGCAAGCATACCGAGTAAACTCATAATAGTTAAGTCCATTCCCATAATCCAATGTCCTACCACAGCACCTATCATGCCAAATGGAATAACACTCATTACTATGATTGGTTGTAAGTAAGATTTAAGCGGTATTGCTAATAGCGCATAAATAATAAAAAATACAAACACAAGTGCCCAAGCCAACGAACCAAACGACTCTCTTTGCTCTTTAGCCTCACCTTCTAGTTTGTAATCTACTCCAGGATATTGCTGCATTAACCCATCTAAATACTCCGTTAGGTCAGCCTGCAGTATGGTCATGTTGGTATTATTTTTTTCGATATCGGCTGTTACGTTTAATGTGCGGTAACGGTCTATTCGATTAATAGTTGATGGACTTTGCCCAGCAGTAAGTGTTGCCACGTGCGATAAAGGCACTGAGCCTCCATCAGGCGTATTTATAAGTATGTTTTGTAGGTCAGCTACAGAGCGGCGCTCATCTATAGGTAAGCGTACCATTACACGTACATCGTCTCTGCCTCGCTGAATACGTTGTGCTTGCGAGCCAAAAAACGAGTTACGTACTTGCCCAGCTACATTGACTCTATTTAAGCCCAGCGCTAAACCTTGTTGCGTAAGCTCTATTTGTAACTCTTCTTTACCGTCGGACATACTATCGGCAATATCAAATACCGTTGGATAGGTCGATAAACGGGTTTTAATGTGATCAGCCACGTCTTGTAAAATAGTCAACGAAGTGCCGCTAAGCTGAACATCAATTGGGTCTGAACTTCGGCCAATTTCGGCTCTAAACGTTAAACTTTCGGCACCTGGAATGACTCCAATTAAATCGCGCCATTCGCTGGCAAGTTCTCGTGATCCTATGTCTGATTCACGCTTTTCAGCCGGTGTTATTTCAAAGCGTACAGAGCCTGAATTAGATACACCACCACGCCCGCCTGTTGTGGCTAATATATTTAAAATAACGCTTTCGCCAGTATCTGGATCGCGGTACTTTTCTTGTAATTGCTGCGCCTTTTGCGACATGTCAATTACGTATTTATTCGTTACTTCAAACGGTGTACCTGTTGGTAGTGTTAAGTTAACGCGGACTGTTTCGCTTGGTATGCGCGGGAAAAATACAAACTTAGTCCAACCGCTGGTGATCATGGTTAAAATTATAACAAATACACCAATAAACAAGCTTACCGAAGCCAATTTATGGCGCAGTGCTAAATTTAAAGTGGGTTGATAGTATTTTAAAATCGCGTTTTCAAATCCATCTGCAAAACGCTGTTGAATAACATCAAACTTTGAAGGTTCGCCTTTTTCGTGGCGTAGTTTTATATATTTTAAATGTGCTGGTAGTACAAATTTAGATTCAATCAATGAAAACAATAATACCGGAATAACCACTACCGGTATTTGTGCAAACAAGGCACCACGCGCCCCTTCAATAAAGGCCAAAGGTAAAAAGGCAGCAACGGTAGTTAACACACCAAATGTTACTGGTGTTGCTACTTCCTGAGTACCTAAAATTGCGGCTTGCTCGCCCGACTTAGCCGTTTTTAGGTGGGTGTAAACGTTTTCGCCGGTAACTATGGCGTCATCAACAACAATCCCCAGTACCAATATAAAGCCAAATAAGCTCATAATATTAAGGGTTACGCCAAAAATAGGCATAGCTATAAACGCGCCCATAAACGAAACCGGAATACCAATAAATACCCAAAATGCAATTGCAGGGCGTAAAAACAAAGTAAGTAAAGCGAGTACTAAAATACCGCCTTGTAAAGCATTGGTAGTAAGGGTCGAAATACGACTTTTAACCAGCTCCGAATCATCATCCCAGTAACTTAATTCAAACCCTTGTGGGAGAGAACTTTGTTGCTCTTTTATGTAGTTTTTAACATCGTCAGCAACTGTAATCGCACTTTGTGGACCAATTCGATATACGTCGATAAATGCAGCTTGCTTACCATTAAAGCGAGTACGTACTGGTGTTTCTTCAAAATCGTCTTTTATAGTCGCTATATCACCTAAGCGAATAATAGTGCCATCGGCTTGGTTTTTAACAACAATGCTGGCAAATTCATCTTTACGATATGCTTGCCCTTTAGAGCTTATAAGTACGTCCCCGCCTTCTGTTTTTAAGTTACCAGCAGAAATATCTGAGCTTGAGTTAGAAATAGCACTCGATATTTGTGCCAAGCTTAAATCGTACTGACGAAGAATATCTTGGCTTACTTCAATGGCTATTTCGTAATCACGAACGCCACTTAGCTCTACCTGCGTTACATTAGGTAAACGTAGGATTTGATCGCGTACTGTTTCTGCGTATTCGCGGGTTTCTTTTTCGCCATAGTCACTCGATACGGTAACCGCGATAACTTCACGAATTCGCTCAGCAAGCGCTACTATCGGCTTTTCAGCATCGGCTGGAAAAGTGTTAATTGCGTCTACACGACTTTTTATATCAGCTAAAAGCTCACGAGGGTCGTAACCGCTTTCCACTTCTATTGTCACAGAGCCTGAACCTTCAGAAGAGCGACTAAATATTTGCTTTATGCCCTCTAAATCTTGTACGGCTTCTTCTATTCGTATAGTTACACCTTGCTCTACATCCTCTGGTGTTGAACCACGCAAACTTACATTTACGCTTATCATGTCAGTTTCGAATGAAGGAAATACCTCAAGCGGTATTTTGCTTGATAAGCTAAAAAGTCCCGACAGTAACAGCGTTACTAGCAATAAGTTAGCAGCAACATGGTTTTTGGCAAACCAAGCGATCATGGCTTATCTCCTTGCTTTGCTGCGCGGCGTTTTTTTAGCTCTTCAACACTAATACCCTGCTCTTTTGCTTTTTGCTCAAGCTGCTCTGGCGTCGGGCGCTTTCCTTTACCTTGCCCATTAGATCCTCGGCTTTTAGGTTGCTCTGTGCTTTGTTCGCCTAAAATACTTACCTGAGTACCAGAACTCACTTGCCCTAGTGGAGTAATAACCAGTTTATCATTTGGATTTAATCCCGTTTTTATCATCGCTTGTGTCGCATTTTGCCAAGCAAGTGTAATGTCTTTACGCTTAAGTACCCCCTCTTCAACAACATAAACATACGTCCCTTGATAAATAGTACTGTTAGGGATTATAAGTGCGTTAGGAACTGTTTTACCGGTAATTTGCGCCTTTATGTATTGCCCTATTTTTATCGGGTACTGGTTATTAGCCGTTGCTTTATATGGGTCGTTAATTTTAGCAACTACGTAAAGCTGTTGTGCACCTTCATCTATAGCACCTTCGGTACGCGCTAGCTGCCCTTGCCACGTTTGCTCACCCACTAAGTCAGAGGTAAATTTAACAATTGAACCTGCTTGATTTTTGGCGCCATCACGATATTGCTCTGGTAAATTTACGAACGGAAGATCTTTATTTTTAATCGGTAAACGAATCTCTACGCTATCGATTGCGTAAATAGTGGCAAGCTGGGTATTGTTAGTAACAACTTGCCCCAAATCAACACTACGGCTAAGTATACGACCCGCATATGGCGCGGTTACTTTAGTGCGCTCTAAATCAAGCATGGCTTTTTCAAGTACTGCTTGCGCCGATAAAACTTCTGCTTCGGCTGCTGCAAGTTGTGGTTCACGCAGTACTAAGCTGCTTGCCTGATTTGAGCCGCCAAGGCGTTTCCAATCAGTAATAGCTTGTTGTCCACGCGCTTTTTCTTCTAATAAGCCTTGCTCTGCGGTTAATAAATTGGCTTGAGCAGATTTAACTTCAGCTTGATGATCTCTATCGTCTAGCTTTAAAAGTACGTCGCCCTTTTCAAAAAAGCCGCCTTCTCTAAAGTCATCACTTACTTCAATTATTTGCCCAGATGCCTGAGCAACTAATAAACTTTGTGTACGTGGTTTTACCGTACCGTAGCTATCAATCATCACTTGGTAATTTTGTGGTTTAAGCTCAAGCGCAGCCACACTTATTGATGCTTTAGGAGGTGAGCCAAAGCGTTTAGCCTCTGGCGGATTACCTTTAATAAACATAACAATTAAAATAGTGGCAATAATAACCACCGCTGGAATAATAATTTTTGCTGTTTTAGTTTTCATCATTATTGCTCTTTAGTTCACTTGAGGGCTTTGCAAAATCACCACCAAGGGCAACGTGTAAGTTAATTCTGTTAGCTATTAATTGGTTTTTAATGTCGATTAAGGAGCTTTGTGCATCGAAAGACCTATCTTGTGCGTCAAGCACCGTAGTGTAAGTTACCAAGCCACTTTGATATTGCTCAAACGACAACTGCTCTGCTGCAAGTGCGTTTTCTTGCGCCTCAAGGGTGCTGCTATATTGTGATTTAAGAGACTGCTGCTGTGAAATCGCATTCTCTACATCACCAAATGCATCGTAAAGCGTTTGCAAATAAAGTTGCTCTTGCTTTTGAGTATTAAGGCGCGCTATTTCTTCGTTCGCTTTTAAGCGTCCGCCTTCAAAAAGTGGTGCCGAAATACTACCTAATAACGACCATGCAAGACTTGATGGAGAAAACAAGTCGCTTACTCTGTCGGTGCTATCACTTAAAGAAGCTGTTAAATCTAAACTTGGAAAGCGTTGCTTGTGCGCATACGCAAGTGAAGCGTCGGTGGCTAAAAGTTCATACCAACTTGCTCGCAGCGTAGGTTTACGTGTTATAAGTTCAGAAGGCAAGCCTAGTGGGATATCGGTATTAATAACGGGTAAGTCGCTACTAGCAGTAATGGCACCCTTTGGGTATTCACCTAGCAAACGTTCTAGTACGCGTGCTGAGGCCGATAGGTTCGCTGTTTGAGTCGCAATACGAGCGCGCTCAGTATTGAGCTCATTACGGGCAAGATAAACATCGAGTGCTTCGTTTATACCTTGGCGGTAACCCGATTCTATAATATCAAGGCTTTGCTGGGCATTCGCTTCTCTGCGTTTAAATAAATCGAGTAGTTGTTGCGATGTTACAACATCAAACCAACCTGTTGCCACATCAGCCACAAGCTGTTGTTTAGCTTGCTCAAACCTTGCCTGCTGCGCTAAGTAGTTAAGATTAGCTTCGCGTTTTGAATCAGATAGCTTACCCCATAAATCAACCTCGTAAGTTAAGTTTAAACTAACTGAACTTGCGTTGTCGTAGCTCACTGGGCGGTTGTCTTTACTACGGCTAGTACGCGTTGATAAATCGAGGCTAGGCCAAAGCGCAGCACCCGATACTATAAGCTGTTGTTTTTGAATTTCTACATCGTAACTAGTTTGTAAAAGCTGTTGGTTGTTTTTAAGTGCTTGTTGTACAAATTTGTTAAGCGTAGGGTTTTGTAGTTGTGTAAGCCATTGCTCTTGTACTTTTAATACCGAGCTTGATGCTTCTTGCTGCCATTGCTGTGGCATATTATTAGGCGCTTGCATGCGCTGCGACGAGTTAAAATCACTCGCACAGCCGCTAAGCAGCATCACACTAATTGCCAATAGGGTTGGCTTGCATTGCCAAATCATAATTAAACCTAAATTACTGCTATTTATGAACGTAATTCAAGCACTTTGGCAACTTTTGCTCAACCTACTTTACATAACATTACATAGCTAGCGATGAACTAACATAATAGCCAGTTATACGGTAAAAATGAGCAAATGATCAGCAATTTTTAATAATAAAAAATTAACTTTTTGTAGTGTGTCTAAGAGATTATACCAATTCGCTTAATTAAGTGGTCTATTTTGAGGTAAGAAAATCGTGTCGATAACAAGGCAAAAATTTCGTTATTTAGTTGCTCTATATCAGAAATTTTTAACGCAGTTAGCGTCAGGTTTAATCACTCAAATTAATTAAGTATTATTGCGGATTGGTATTAGACATATAGAAACAGAAAAGCCCCGCTATAAGCGAGGCTTTTAAATAAATGGTGCCGACTAACCGAGTCGAACGGATAACTTATACAGACTACTGATTACAAGTCAGTTGCTTTAAGTTACTGGAATAAATGGTGCCGACTAACCGACTCGAGCGGGTAACTTATACAGACTACTGATTACAAGTCAGTTGCTTTGCTCTTAACTATGGGTATTTTTAATTCTCAAGTTGAAAACAAAAAAGCCTCGCTATAAGCGAGGCTTTTAAATAAATGGTGCCGACTAACTAAGTCGAACGGATAACTTATACAGACTACTGATTACAAGTCAGTTGCTTTGCTCTTAACTATGGGTATTTTTAATTCTCAAGTTGAAAACAAAAAAGCCTCGCTATAAGCGAGGCTTTTGAATAAATGGTGCCGACTAACCGAGTCGAACGGTTGACCTACTGATTACAAGTCAGTTGCTCTACCAGCTGAGCTAAGTCGGCACACAAAACTGTGTGCTAAGGCACGTTCAATTTTAAAGATTGATAACTTTTATAAAGCACTTAAAATAAAAAAACCTTGCATAAGCAAGGCTTCTCAATAAATGGTGCCTCGACGCGGAATCGAACCACGGACACGAGGATTTTCAATCCTCTGCTCTACCGACTGAGCTATCGAGGCACATAAACTGTGCTAACTAAAAGTTAAATAATTATTTAACTTTTAGCTTTATAAATGGTGCCGACTAACCGAGTCGACGGGTAATTTGAACAGACTACTGATTACAGCTTTCTTTTCAAACTACTTTAAATAAATGGTGCCGACTAACCGAGTCGAACGGTTGACCTACTGATTACAAGTCAGTTGCTCTACCAGCTGAGCTAAGTCGGCACACAAAACTGTGTGCTAAGGCACGTTCAATTTTAAAGATTGATAACTTTTATAAAGCACTTAAAATAAAAAAACCTTGCATAAGCAAGGCTTCTCAATAAATGGTGCCTCGACGCGGAATCGAACCACGGACACGAGGATTTTCAATCCTCTGCTCTACCGACTGAGCTATCGAGGCACATAAACTGTGCTAACTAATTGTGATACTTTACAATTAACTTTAAATAAATGGTGCCGACTAACCGAGTCGAACGGTTGACCTACTGATTACAAGTCAGTTGCTCTACCAGCTGAGCTAAGTCGGCACACAAAACTGTGTGCTAAGGCACGTTCAATTTTAAAGATTGAGAACTTAAAGTAAATGGTGCCTCGACGCGGAATCGAACCACGGACACGAGGATTTTCAATCCTCTGCTCTACCGACTGAGCTATCGAGGCACATAAACTGTGCTAACTAAAAGTTAAATAATTATTTAACTTTTAGCTTTATAAATGGTGCCGACTAACCGAGTCGACGGGTAATTTGAACAGACTACTGATTACAGCTTTCTTTTCAAACTACTTTAAATAAATGGTGCCGACTAACCGAGTCGAACGGTTGACCTACTGATTACAAGTCAGTTGCTCTACCAGCTGAGCTAAGTCGGCACACAAAACTGTGTGCTAAGGCACGTTCAATTTTAAAGATTGATAACTTTTATAAAGCACTTAAAATAAAAAAACCTTGCATAAGCAAGGCTTCTCAATAAATGGTGCCTCGACGCGGAATCGAACCACGGACACGAGGATTTTCAATCCTCTGCTCTACCGACTGAGCTATCGAGGCACATAAACTGTGCTAACTAAAAGTTAAATAATTATTTAACTTTTAGCTTTATAAATGGTGCCGACTAACCGAGTCGACGGGTAATTTGAACAGACTACTGATTACAGCTTTCTTTTCAAACTACTTTAAATAAATGGTGCCGACTAACCGAGTCGAACGGTTGACCTACTGATTACAAGTCAGTTGCTCTACCAGCTGAGCTAAGTCGGCACACAAAACTGTGTGCTAAGGCACGCGTAATAATGTTTAAACTGTTGATTAAACACCACTACTTTAATAAATGGTGCCTCGACCCGGAATCGAACCAGGGACACGAGGATTTTCAATCCTCTGCTCTACCAACTGAGCTATCGAGGCACTTAAACAGTGCTAATTAAAAATCTTAAAGGATTTTTAATGCAATTCCCACTCATCTCTAGCGACTGAGCTATCTGGGCGTGCGGCGTATTAAACGAGTTTTGCCCTTACAAGTCAACTTTTTTTTTCTTCTTTATAACTGTTTGAACGGTTTTCAGACAACTCAGTACATTTTTCATTAATAACGTTCATTTTTACCACAAATCGGGCTATAACTATAAATAAATATAACTAAATCAGACTAAAACCGTAGTGAATTATTTTTTGTAAATGTTACGATTAGCTTAGATACGTACGATAGGGACTTATCGTAGTAAAAACACATCAATTGGAAACAATCAATGCAGAGTAAATTCTCATCGCCAGTAAAAGGCTTACTGCCACTTTTTTTAATCATTAATATTGCTGTAACAGCGCTCGCTATTGTTGCCCACTCATTTTATACACAAACTGAAGTTAAGACAGCCCAACCAGTATCATCTATTAATATTGTAACGCTTGCCGATAGATTAGACTTACCTATGGTTGATGCATTAACTATGTATGGTCAAGGTAAAGTAAAACAGTTACTTGATTTAACCTCCTTATTAGACGGTGACTTTGAATATACTCTATATCGCTTCAATGCTACATCAGATACTCAGTTGGTATATAGCAGCAGTAAACCAGCCATCGCTTCTGTTAAAACTGAAAAGCACTTAAAAGAAGAAGGTATCCTGCATCACCTACTATTGTTAAACGATCAGCCCATTGGCGAGCTTATTATTAAGCAAAACATACCAGCCACGCCTTTAAGCGCTCAAGACTCTCAAGTTATCGCTTACATCATCGCGATAGCGAGTGTTGCTGCATTATTTATACTTACTTTAATGTTTAATATGTACATTAATACGCGCTTACGTAAAAGTACTGACACTCTTACTCAAGAGTTACAGGCAATCACTGAAGATGCTAATTACAATAGTAATGTTGATGAGCAACTTGATATTGGTTTAGGTGTAGTAGCAAAAAACATCAACTTATTGCTACAAAAAGTACAAACTGCAATGAGCGAGAATGACTCTGCACAAAAAGAGCTTTATAAATTACAAAATGGCCTAGAAGCCGAAGTGCAAAATCGTACCTTAGCGCTTGAGCAAGCCACATTAAAAGCAGAGCGAGCAAGCGAAACTAAAACAACATTCTTAGCAACGATGAGTCACGAAATAAGAACACCGATGAATGGTGTTATAGGTACTATTGATTTACTGCGCCAGACCGAACTTGATGGCGCTCAGCATCGTTTAAGTACGATTATTCGTGAATCAGCATTTTCGTTATTGAGCATTTTGGATGATATTTTAGATTTTTCTAAAATTGAGGCTGGAAAGCTAAATATTGACCCGATCCCATTTTCGGTAACCGATACTATTGAAGAAGTTGCTCGTGTGCTCTCATCAGTTGCTAAAAAACGTGAGCTTGATTTAGAGCTAGCAATAGCACCAGATATTCCTATAAATCTTACCGGTGATAGCGTACGTGTACGTCAGGTTCTTTATAACCTATGTAGCAACGCAATTAAATTTACGAGCACTGATGAAAAAACCCAAGGGCATGTAAAAATATCAGTAGAGGTGGTACATAATACGACTGATCACTTTACCTTACGCTTTTGCGTAACTGATAACGGTAAAGGCATGTCGCAGGCACAACTACGCGAAATATTTAATCCGTTTATTCAAGCCGAAAATTCGATTACCCGAGAATATGGAGGGACAGGTTTAGGTCTTTCTATTTGTAAAAGCTTAACTGAGCTTATGCTAGGTACTATTCATGTAACTAGCCATACAGGAATTGGCAGTGAGTTTACTGTTGAACTGCCGTTTAGCACATCGGGTAGAATTAAGTACGCACACAAAGGTGCATTAAATGGTAAGCAAATTGTTGTAGTTAGTAATCACCTAGAACGTGAAAAAACAATGTACCGTTATTTATCGTTTATGGGCGCTAAAATAGTTTATGCACACACAGAAGAAGAAATTGAAGAGCATCAACATTCGCAAGATATTATTTGGGTGGCTGATGGCATAGACAATATGGATAAAACAAACGCGCTGCTAAGACGCTTATTTTATTCATTAGAGGATTATAACCAACAAGTTGTTGTACTAAGCAAGCTTGATGAAGCGGCTATAAATCATAATAATATTTTTTATATTAATGCCTCTCCTTTATGTAAGTCTAACTTTATGCTGTCTATTTTAGTCGCTGCAGGTTTGCATACACCTAAACAAATTAAAAAAACCAAAACACTTAATAATTATTTAAATGTTGAGCAAGCTCGTAAATCAAACAAATTGGTTTTACTTGTTGAAGATAACCTTCTAAACCAACAAGTGCTGACCGATCAATTACACATACTAGGTTTTGGCGTTGAGATAGCAAACAACGGTGAAGAAGGCTTAGATATGTGGAGAAAAGGTGATTACTCACTTATTTTAACCGACTTACACATGCCTAAAATGTCGGGTTACGATATGGTCGAAAAAATCCGTAACGAAGCAGAGCTATTAGAATCAATTGATGCACAGCCTTACATTATTGCTGTAACAGCAAACGCACTTAAAGGCGAAAAAGAGCGTTGCTTAGCCGTAGGTATAAACGACTTCATTACCAAACCTATAGAGCTAAACGCGTTAGAGGACACTTTAAAACGCTGGAGCGATAAGCAAAGCCAAAACCCAAATGTAGTTATCCATCAAACCATGGCGCTACCTATTGATATGGAAGCAGTTGCTAAATATGTAAATGGTGACAAAGCTAAACAGTTACGCTTTTTCAAAATGTATTTAGAACAAAGCCAAGGGCTAATTAAGGGGATTAATTCAGGCGTTATGGTTAACGATTTAGATGAGATTATTGAAGGGTGTCATCAATTAAAATCGATCTCTAAAACAATTGGTGCCCTAACGGTGGCTGAACTTTCAAGTGCATTTGAAGATAAATGTAAAAAAGGTGAACTCACTACCGATGAATTAATAGACTTAAGAGATAAGTTAGAAATTGAATACTCTAAGGCAGCTCAATTTTTAAAAGAACAAATTAAAATCTCTGAGCAAGAAGATGAGTTAAGTGATTAAATAATCGCACACAAAAAAAGGGCTATTTAGCCCTTTTTTTATGTTCAAAATATTATTTTTCAGGCGGTCGATAACCTTCAATTTCCACATCTTTGTTTTCAAACAAAAAGCCAACCATTTGCTCTTCTAAAAATGTGCGGTGCTCTGGGTCCATCATATTTAAATGCTTTTCGTTAATAAGCATTGTTTGCTTATGCTGCCACTGACCCCACGCTTCTTTAGAGATGTTATTAAAAATCTTTTCACCAACTTCACCAGGGTATAACTGAAAGCCAAGCCCTTCGGCTTCTTTTTGTAACTTTTGACAAAATACTGTACGTGCCATGATTGATTCTCTCTAACGCTAAATATGGGGCTATTCTATACTATTGCTGTAATTTGTTTAACCAACTTTTTAGTTGGCGCTGCTAGGCCAACCTCTATTGATTGATCAAGCGGATACCACACTAATTGTTTGTCATTTACTACATCAGGAATTTTCTTAACATTGAGCACATGCGGATTAATCGTCAGCTCAAAATGTGAAAACACATGAATAAACGCTTCAAGCTCTACTAAGTCGGCTTCTAATCCTTGCTGAGCTAAAAATATTTGAAGCTCCTCGTACTCATTAAATTCAAAAAAGCCAAATAGTCCTCCCCAAATACCGCTGTTAGGGCGTTTTTCCATAAGCACTTTATCGCCGCACTGAATAATTAACTGATGACAACTCTTCTTCGGCACTGCTTTTTTAGGTTTAGAATATGGAAACTCTTTTACTTTACCTGCATTAAAAGCACCACAACCTGAATTTAATGGGCAAGCCTCACAATCAAAACGACTGCGTGAGCAAACACTCGCACCTAAATCCATCATAGCTTGATTAAATTCGGTGACATTATTTTTAGGTGTTAATTGCTCTGATAAATGCCAAAGCTGGTTTTCGACTTTTTTAACACCGTACCAACCTTCTATCATAAAGTAGCGCGCTAAGACTCGCTTAACATTCCCATCTAAAATTGGATGATGCTGCCCAAGCGACAATGATAAAACAGCCCCGGCAGTAGAGCGTCCTATTCCCGGTAAATCCATTACTTCATCAAGCGTTTGCGGAAATTCGCCTTGGAACTTGTCACGTACTATTTTAGCTGTTTTATGTAAGTTACGCGCACGAGCGTAATACCCTAAGCCGGTCCAGTGATGCAGTACTAAATCTTCATCAGCATCGGCTAAAGCAATAATATCTGGAAAGCTTTGCATAAATTTTTCAAAATATGGGATAACAGTAATAACTTGAGTTTGCTGGAGCATCACCTCAGACACCCACACTTTATAAGGTGTTTTACCCAACTGCCATGGAAGTGTTTTACGCCCATGAAGGTGATACCAATCAACGACTTGATTAGAAAACGAATTAGACTGTTCTTTATTTAAATCCAACATATTGTACTTTTACTGATGCTCAATGGCGGCTCAGTCTATTGTAGTTAATAAAAAGATCAAGCTATAGGGCGTGTAAAACCAGCTAATACTTGTGATTGCGGGCTCGGTCAGGGATAATATGCAACCATTTTTAAACACATTGTTTTTGTCAGGCCAATAATATGAGTGAATCAAGCAACACTAACCTTGAGCAAGCTAAGCAAGAAGGTAAATACATCCGCACCATTCGCAGTTTTGTAAAACGCGAAGGTCGATTAACCAAAGGCCAAGCCGCTGCAATCGAAAAATGCTGGCCAACAATGGGCCTAGAGCATAAAAACGGTATGCTTGATTTAAGCGAAGTTTTTGGCAACAACAACGATGTAGTAGTAGAAATTGGTTTTGGTATGGGTAAATCGCTTGTCGAAATGGCAACAAATGCCCCTCACCTAAACTTTATTGGTATTGAAGTACACCGCCCAGGCGTTGGTGCTTGTTTAATGGATGCCGATGAAGCAGGCATTACTAACTTACGTATTTTTGAACACGATGCAGTTGAAGTACTTGCAGACTGTATACCTAATGAAAGCTTAACAACACTACAGTTGTTTTTCCCTGATCCTTGGCATAAAAAGCGTCATCATAAACGCCGTATTGTACAAACTGAGTTTGTTGAAAAACTAAGAGCCCAACTGAAAATGGGTGGCGTTTTTCATATGGCAACAGATTGGGAAAACTATGCAGAGCATATGCTCGAAGTAATGAATGTAGCTCCTGGTTTTAAAAACCAATCAGAAACAAACGATTATGTTCCACGTCCAGATTTGCGCCCGCTTACTAAGTTTGAGCAGCGCGGACATCGCCTAGGTCATGGCGTGTGGGATTTAATGTTTGAACGTACTGAGTAATTTGTAACTTTAAGCACTCACTTTTATTTTTAATAAAACTAAACATACTGTAAGGCAAAGCCATTTATGAGCGTACTAACCAACCCAAGTTTACTGTTACTTCGTAATAGCGAGGCACTAACGGGCAAATCTATCTTGGTGGTCAACTTTGTTCAAGATGGCTTTTTAACAGAGCTTAAAAAACTTAACCCGCAAAGCAAGGTAACTGCATTTAGCTACAACCATGCTAACGGTGAGTTTGCTAAAAACACCAAAGACGTTGAGATTTGTGTAAATCACACAATACCTGGTAACGGCTACGATTTAGTTATTCTTTACTATCCTAAATCAAAACCTGAGTTATTAATGGCGCTTGATAATATTCGTTCTGCTATTACTGACGATGCCGAACTATTGGTGGTAGGTGAAAACAAAAGTGGTGTTAAATCAATTGAAAAGCAATTAGCTGGTAAAGCTGAGTTTAGTAACAAAATTGATTCAGCTAAGCACTGCGTTCTTTACTCATTTGCTGAGATTACCCAGCATCCTGACTTTGATATTACGACCTACCATAAAAAGTTTGTTGTTAATGTTGCCGACACCGAGTTTACAGCTATTAGTGTCCCAGGGGTGTTTAATCACGGTAGTTTAGATATGGGAACGAAAGTTCTACTCGAAAACGCACCGACAATTAAGCAAGGTAGGGTTCTCGACTTTGGTTGTGGTGCAGGTTTAATAGCAACCTTTTTAGGGCTGCATAATCCAGCACTTGAGTTTGTGTGTAGTGATGTAAGTGCACTGGCAACTTACGCAACACAGCAAACTCTAAAGCTTAACAACATCAAAGGCGAAGCGATATTAAGTGACGGCCTTAAAAGCATTACCGGTAAGTTTGATTTAATTATTAGCAATCCACCTTTTCATACAGGTATTGCAACCGACTACACAGTAGCAGAAACATTTTTAGCAAATGCAAAACAGCATTTAACTAAAGTAGGAAAGCTGAATATTGTTGCTAACAGCTTTTTAAAATACCCGCCTATTTTAGAAACGCAATTTGAAAGCTACCAAACGGTATTTAAAAATAACAAGTTTGCCGTATATAGCAGCTAGTATTATTTTTAAAAATGCTTGAGTGCAAACGCGCTCAAGCTAACCTTCGCATAAATATAAGAATTAATTTAGCTTTTTTCCTTCATTTTCTCCCGTCTTTGCTAAACTAAAACTCTAAATAATCAAAATTAATTCAGGCGATAACGAAATAATGCCTAAAAAAGTTCATCAAAGTAGCATTCGCAAAGCACTCATAAATTTAATTATGCTTATTACAGCTATTTGCTTGTCGCTATCTATTTCGATATCTACTTATTTAAGCGTAAAAGAGCAAAAGCAATTAATCATTAATAAACTCGTCATACTTTCTGAAATTGTAGCTTTTGATGCTGGTAAATCAGTAGTTGAAGATGATAGAAAAACAGAAGAAAAACGCCTCAAGTCATTTGAAAATATCCCCCTTGTAAAAAACATACATATTTATTCAATAGAAAAAGCATCTCAAAAACCTGTTTTTTTTATTAGCTTTAATGCAAAAAAAACACCTCCAGTACCACTAAGAATAGACAGTGTTGATGAGCTAAAAACGCCACGAATTACGAGCGATCATATTGAACTAACCCGCCCTATTTACGATAACGAAAAGTTGGTAGGTTATGTATATATGCGAGGGAGCCTCGAAAGTTTAGAGACTTATATTGAGAGAAAAATATTAATAGACGTGCTATTAACTCTATTAATTTTAATCGTTGTTTACTTTATTGCTATAAAAGTTCAACGACGTATAGCCAAGCCAATAGAACAGTTAAGCATGCTATTGCAGGATGTATCTAAAAATCATAACTATGATGCACGCGCGCCAATAACCGATGTAAAAGAAATAACCGCTCTTTCAAATAGTTTAAATATCATGCTTACACGTACCAAAAAGCAACTTGAGCGCCACGAAAAAGATAAACAAGAAATAAAACAACTAAACCAGAGCCTTGAAGAAAAAGTAAACCAGCGAACAATCGCTCTCAGAGAAGCAAATCAAGAGCTTTTATCAACCCTTGAGAGAATGCATCAGTACCAAACGCAAATTGTTGAAAACGAAAAAATGGCATCGCTTGGGCAAATGGTTGCTGGGGTTGCCCATGAAGTGAATACACCAATAGGGCTGGGTATTACAGGCTCTACATTACTTCGAGATAAACTGGCAGATATACAGCAAAGCTTTGACGATAAAAAACTTACCTCAAGCCATCTAAAACGCTTTATAGATGAAGGTATTGAAAACTTAGACTTAATTTATCGTAATCTAAATCGTGCCGCAGACCTGATATCTAACTTTAAAAAAGTGGCCGTTATTCAAGACGACGGTGTTAATACCTATATTAATGTACATAAATTAATAAGTGATGTTTTAACATCGATTCAATCTGAACTACTGCCTAAAAAGCCTGTCGTTATTATTAACTGTCCGACCGACTTGGCTATTCATAGTAAGTCTGAACCTCTGCAACAAGTGTTTCAGCAGTTGCTTATGAACTCTGTGATTCATGGATTTATAGGTAAAGAAAATAATGAAATTCGCTTTGACGTAGAACTGGTAGGGAAAAAATTAACAATAGTTTATTCTGACAATGGTCAAGGTGTTGATAAAAACATTAAAAATAGAATTTTTGACCCGTTTGTAACTTCAAAGCGCGGACAAGGCGCAAGCGGCTTAGGCATGCACTTGGTCTACAACCTAGTAACACAAGCACTTGGCGGAAGAGTTATGTTTGATCTTGAAGAAAAACACGGTGCTCGCTTTATAATTACTATTCCTTAAATAAAGATCACTAAAAAGTGCATATATTTAAAATTTATCCTTGAATTAGCATTTAATGACCTCATTAATGAGGCATGTGATAAGCGCGTAACATTATTTAATTGCATTAAATAAATATTACCAAGCGATTTATGAACTTTTTTATCTTTGCTGTATCACATACATTGATGAAAGGTTAGAAAGTGATATAGTTTTGCTTTGAATTAGTCTGATTATTTTAAGTACCTTGTTTGATTGAATGATGTATCAATTATTAAAGGAAAATGGCTTCGACTTTATGATTCAAATAGCTACATCCACGTATATATCAATTAAACAGTAGTTTTTGCACTGCCCTTTTTAGTAGACTTTGGACACCCTACTGTTTTATTTTTATCCAATTTGTTTTTTCCTTGTTAACAAATGGGTATAATCCTATAATCTCTAGTAATCGGTTATAAATTCGTCACCGGTTTTTTTATAAATAAAATATTCCAAAAGGTTAATTAATAATGCAAACGCCAGTCATTCTAATCGTAGAAGATGAAGACGTAACTCGACTGAACCTAGTTAGTTTATTTGAAGCTGAAGGGTACAAAGTTATTGAAGCCATTGATGGCGATGATATGCATGACAAGCTTACAAATAACGATGACGTTAATCTTGTAGTTATGGATATCAACCTTCCTGGTAAAAACGGTCTTATTTTAGCCCGTGAATTACGCCAAAAGCGTAAAGTAGGTCTTATATTCCTAACCGGTCGTGACAACGATGTTGACCGTATTTTAGGTCTTGAAATTGGCGCAGATGACTATGTTACTAAGCCATTCAACCCGCGTGAATTAACTATTAGAGCTCGCAACCTTATTACTCGTACTGCTTTAGGCGGTGAAGAGTCAGCACTAGAAACAAATGGTGTTATTACGTTTAACGGTTGGGAACTTGATGAGAATAGCCGCTGTCTTACTTCTCCAAATGGCGACGCTAAACGTTTACCAAAAGGTGAGTACAGAGCACTTCGTTTAATGCTTGATTCTCCAGGTCGTATTTTTAGTCGTGAGCAATTAATCAAGCACATGACAGGCCGTGAGCTTCGTGCAAATGACCGTACTGTTGATGTTACTATTCGTCGCATTCGTAAGCATTTTGAGAGTGATAACTCAACGTCAGAGTTAATCAGCACCATCCATGGTGAAGGTTACCGTTTCATTGGTAAAATTGACGCTTAATTAGAGCTAATTAGTTTTACTCTAATTGCTGTAAAAATAAATGAAGGGCTTTTTGTCCTTCATTTATTTTATCTGCTAAAACATCTAACCACTGCTTTAACACTTCATCAGATTCATCAATCGCACCATGCTCCATTATTTTGGCATGAAGCTGCACATCATTTAAACCTACCGAGCCAGCCGCACCTTTAAGTTTATGCGCTACTGATTCATACTCTTCTCTATCGCCGGCATTTAATGAAGTAAGTAATTCTTGCTGATATTGTGGACTTAGCTTTTCGAATAACTGACTACTGCGTCTAAATACAACTAAGCCCATCGAATTTACAAAGTCTTCTATTGTTTCAATATCTAATAAGTGTGCATCAATGCCCTCTAGCGCTTCTTCACTTACTTTTAGCTGTGGCTCTGTGCATTCACTTTGCTTAATGCCAAATAAGTCAGCCAGCATTTTATCAAGCTTAACTGTGTTAATTGGTTTAGCCAACGCACCTTGTATTGATATACCTTCAAGCTCTTTTTCAGCACTGCGTACATTGGCAGTTAAAGCAACAATAGGTAATTTATCGAAGTGGCTATCTGAGCGTATTTGTTTAGCAACCACGTCACCGTTTATATCTGGCAATTGCATATCAAGTAGTACTAAATCTAAGTCATCTTCGGTTTCGACAAACGAGAGTGCATCTTCACCGGTTTCAGCCCATAACACTTCATGGCCGCGTTGCTCTAATAGGTTTGTAGCAATTTCGGCGTTAAGAGGCACATCTTCTACTAGTAGAATATACAAACCACGGCCAACATAACTTTGCTCTGTTGGTGCAACACATAAACTAAGCGGTATTTGCACTGTAAAACAACTTCCTTCGCCTTCAGTACTATTTACCGTAATTATCCCTTTCATTGCACTTACAAGTGCCTTGGTTACAGCTAAACCAATACCTGAACCTATTGCGTTAGTGCCTTTTAAATCCGGCGCTTTGTAATACATATCAAATATATGGGCAAGCTGCTCTGGTGGAATACCTTGACCGGTATCTAGTACCTTAATAACTAACCATGGGCCTTCTACGCGATTTTCTCTGCTGCATTCGAGTGTTACTTTGCCTTGCTGAGTAAACTTAACGGCGTTGTTAATTAAGTTCCAAACAACTTGGCGTAATCGAGTCGGATCGAGCTGCGCGTAAACATCAAGTATGCCATTGCGCTTAATATCAAACTCAAGCTCTTTTTGCTCTGCTATTAAGCCTGCAAAATTAACTACATCGTTTATAAAGTCTGACACATTAATAGAATTAGTTGCTATATCGAGCTGATCTCTATCTATTTTATCTAAATCTATAATATCGTTAAAAATATTACCGAGTGTTTCAGCACTCGAAAAAATAGTATTGCCCCAACTACGCTGCTGCTTATTAAGCTCTGTATCTAATAACATACGCGTTAAACCAACAATGCCATTTAAAGGAGTACGTAGTTCATGGCTCAGCGTAGCAATAAACTTACCTTTGTCTTTATAGGCAGTTTCGAGTGCTTGTGCAGCTTCTTTACGGCTAGTGATATCACGTCCAAAACCCAGTAAACCAATGTAGTCACCGTCATCATTTATAAAAGGTAATTTACGCAGCTCAAACCAACGTGTTTCACCATTTACTTCATAGCCTACATCTATAGTTAGTGCTTTATGGCTTTGCTCTACTTCTTTATCGGTTGCCAAAACTTCAGCTAAAAAATGACTTGGGAATATCTGCTCAACCGTTTTTCCTATTAGCTCACTACTTGATTTTCCCATTACCTCTTCAAACATTTTATTACAGCCGGCAAATACACCGTTGTTATCGCGGTAATAAAATAAATCGGGAGATGAATCAACGATTGAGCGTTGCAACATACTTTGTTGGGCAAGTTCTTGTTGTGTTTTTTTACGCTCAGCAATTTCTCGGCGCAGCTCTTCAATAGCGCGATGCTTGGCATGAAACGCCATTTTACGCTCATCAATTTCAATATTTAAACGACTAATGTTGTCTTTTAGGGTTTGGTTTAAGAGCTTTTCCTGCTTGGTTGCGCTATCTAAATAAGCATACGAGGCATCTAATTGACGAATTGAATTAAGTAATACACTTATAATTAAAGGAGAAACTACAGCCGTAAAAAATACCACAGCCAAAATATCAACAAGGTGTAATTCGCCTATCGCAACATAATAAAACATGCTCGATAAAATAAGAGATACAGTTAAAAATAAAGTGTAACAAATAGCTGCGGTTTTAAATTCACCAAATCGCGTTATTGAGCTGGAAAGTACCCGAGCCCAAGGGCTCAAAGAATAATCGGTCATACGTAATTTTATCTCTTAGCTCTGTGCTTAAATATAAAGAAGGCAATGCGCATGTATAAACATACCATTTTCCCAGATTTTAGCATTTTTCTCCTACCACTACCCATGTTGTGCGATAAAAACAGAATTTTTCATGTTTGATTTTGCTCATCTCTTAAACTCATCATTTCAGCAATAAATTATTTAGTGTAAAATGCCCCGCTTTATTATCTCCAAAATACGAGTAGCGCACATGCAAACCAATATGCCAGATATAGCAGACACTGCACCCGCTTTACAAACAGGTAAATTAGACTGGGTTGGCATGGGCGAAATCGAACTGCCATTTATTTTTGAGTCACGAGACTTATCTCCAGTTACAGTAAATGCCAAAGCTCGTGCATTTGTAAATTTGCATAAAGAAGATGCCAAAGGCATTCATATGTCACGTCTATTTTTAGCACTTGACCTGCTTTCGACTGAGCAGCAAGTCAATCCGCAAACAATAGCGCAAGCACTCGATACCTTTATAACTAGCCACGAAGGGCTGAGCGATAAAGCACAAATTGAATTTAAATTTGAACTACCGCTACGCCGTAAGTCACTATTAAGTGGTAAAGCAGGCTGGAAAAGCTACCCAGTTGTACTTACCAGTACAATTGAAAATAACATTATTAGCTACGAGCTAACCGTAGATGTTACCTATTCTTCAACATGCCCTTGCTCTGCAGCACTTGCACGCCAGCTTATACAAAACGCGTTTAACGAAAAGTTTAACCAAGAAACCTTAAGCCAAAAAGATGTGCACGAATGGCTAGGCACTACACAAGGCATAGTCGCTACACCTCACTCGCAGCGCTCTATTGCCAACGTAAAAGTAAAGCTTGATAGCAATATTCAAGAATTTGACGTAGTGACTCTAATAAATACCCTCGAAGCTGAACTTAAAACGCCTGTACAAGCGGCAGTAAAACGCGAAGACGAGCAAGAATTTGCCCGTTTAAATGGTCAAAATCTTATGTTTTGTGAAGATGCAGCGCGTAAAATTAAAGCTTTATTAGAAACAGATAATTACAGCGATTACTGGCTGCAAATAAACCATTATGAATCACTCCATGCACACGATGCTGTAGCTATTGCGGTTAAAGGTATTAAAGGTGGATACAAAGCTTAATAGCTACATAGTTTTAGCTTTTATAAACAGTTGGTAATTATTTTATAACTCATACTTTTTAGGCACGTAAATTGCTTTATTTGAGCAGTGTCAATTTGTTGTTATGGAGTTACCGTATGGAATTCGCTTTATTATTAATTCTAGTATTAGTTGTCGGGGCTTCTGTTGTTGCGTCAAAATTTAATGACGATGGCGGAAACCCGTATCCTTTTACCCGCAAGCAAACTGTTTTTACGCAGGTTGAGGGCGCTTTTTTAAATCTTCTCGAGCGTGCTGTAGGCGATCAATATAAAATTGTTAGTCGCGTTAAGCTAATTGACGTTATTGACTGTAAGCAAGGTCTTTCTATTAAATCTAAACGTGCTGCTTTAGCTAAAGCTAAAAATAAGCAACTCGACTTTGTATTAATCGATAAAGAAAAACTAACTATTGTTGCGGCCGTTGACCTAGTTAACAATGCCAATAAAGATGGCCACAAAGCTCAACGCGACTGGTTTGTAAACGGTGCACTAGAGTCTGCGGGCATTCCACATATTCGTATGAAAGTTAAATCGGGCTACCGTCCATCAGAAGTGCGCGATGCAATTATGTTTAAACTTGGTAAGCCTGCAGCAACACAAACGCAGCGTCCTGTTCGTAATCGCTCACACAAGCCAGCGGTACTTTCACCTTCTCAAGCCAAAGCACAAACAACTGCTTTAGCTGAAATTTAAAAACCAAATTAAATACTCTCCTAAAAAGTATTTAAAGCGAGCTCATAAACAAGCTCGCTTTTTTGTTTTTTATTGCTAACTTCACGTATAATCAAGTGATTCAAACTCAGGAATTAAACATTATGAATGTTGGTATTATTGGCGCAATGGAGCCAGAAGTTAAAATTTTACGTGAAGCGATGCAAAACCCACAAATTTTAACTAAAGCAGGTTTCACTTTTTATACTGGTGAATTGGCTGGTAACACAGTAACACTTGTTCAATCTGGTATTGGTAAAGTAGCATCAACAATTGCAACTACCTTACTAATTGACAACTTCAAACCTGATTGCGTAATTAACACAGGCTCTGCCGGTGGATTCGATCCTTCTCTAAGTGTTGGCGACGTAGTAATTTCGTCAGAAGTACGTCATCACGATGTAGATGTTACTGCTTTTGGCTACGAAATTGGCCAAGTACCACAAATGCCAGCAGGCTTTACAGCTCACCCTAGATTAGTTGAAGCAGCACAACAAACAATCGAACAAATCAGTGATGTTAAAACACTTGTTGGCTTAATTTGTACTGGTGACACATTTATGTGTGACCCTGTGCGTATCGATAAAGCACGCAGTGATTTTCCTACAATGCTTGCCGTTGAAATGGAAGGCGCTTCAATTGCACAAACGTGTTTTACGCTTAACACACCATTTGTTGTAATTCGCTCAATGTCTGATATTGCAGGTAAAGAGTCACCACAATCGTTTGAAGAATACCTAGAAACAGCATCAATCAACTCATCTAAAATGGTTGTCGCACTTTTAGAAAAGCTAACTGCAGTGTCTCTGTAAATGCTTAGCAATATTGTTCAAAATCACTTGGACTTTATTGCCTTCATACTAGCGCTCCTTGCTGAGCGCTTTATTCCCCTTATTAGCTGGTATCATCCTAATACAGCGCTAAATGCTGTTTTTAGTGCTATTGGCAAGCGCATATACAAAAGCAAAGAACCTAAAAGCTATCAATATTTGGCAGCTATACTCGCAAGCACGCTCATTTTAAGTGTCATTCTCATTATTGTAGTGCTACTACTCGAGTTTGCTTTTTACCCTGAATTACTCGCAGGTCTTATTTTATACTTATGCTTAGAAAGTAAGAGTATTGATAAAAAAGCACTTCGCATTGCAAAGCTAACTAAACAAAATCAAAAATCGACAGCACGCGAATTACTAAAACCACTGCTTGCCCGTGAAGTTAATAGGCTTTCATCTCCTGGTATTATTAAAGCATTAATTGAAAGCTTAATACTGCGCACTGCTCGATACTATTTCGTAGTTATATTTATATTTTTAGCCTTTGGCCCAATTACTGCCCTCGCCTATCGATTGCTTACTTTAATACAACAAGCCTGGCGTAGTGATATATCCCCAAATAGCTACTTTTTAAAACCGCTTAAAACTCTCTTGTTTATTATTGAGTATATTCCAATGCGCTTACTCGCTTTAACTATTGCAGCAAGTAGAGCGAGCAAACAAAGCATGCACTACATAAAGCATTATGGTAGACATTTTTATCAAACAAATACAGGTTGGCTACTAAGCACATGCTCTGCATCACTTGGTGTGCAGCTGGGCGGGCCTGCAGTTTATTTAGGTACTCGCTTTAATAAAATGCGTATAGGTACTGATAGACTACCTACACCCGAGGATGTACCTGTAATAATTAATAGATTAAATCAGGCGCGTGTATTTTGGTTGTTAGTAATTGTAAGTATTGAAATATTAAAAGTGATTTAGTGACTATTTAGTGACTACCTCGTAACTATTTACAGACCCCAAAATACGAGCACAAAAAAACCAGCCTAGGCTGGTTTTTTAGTTTTCAAACGGTATTTAAGCTACAGTGATGTTTGCAAACTTACGTTTACCTACTTGGTAAATAGCTGTTGTGCCTTTTGCTATTTCAAGTTTGGTGTCAGTGATTTTATCTTCACCGTTAAGTTTAACTGCACCTTGCTTAATCATACGCATTGCTTCTGATGTACTTACTACTAAATTTGCTTCTTTAAGCAAGTTAGCAATTAAAATAGTGTCTTCTGCGATAGTGATTGTTAGCTCAGGGATTTCATCTGGTAACGCTTTTTTCTGAAAACGCTGAATAAAATCATCATGTGCACCTTGTGCATCAGCTTCACTATGGAAACGAGCAATTAGCTCTTTAGCTAGTTCAATTTTAATATCGCGCGGGTTAGTACCTTGCTCAACACGTTCTTTTTGAGCTGCAATTTCTTCAATAGAAAGCGCGCTTAATAAATCGTAATAACGCCACATTAGCACATCACTAATTGACATTATTTTACCAAACATATCGTTTGGCGCATCAGTAATACCAATGTAGTTACCAAGCGACTTAGACATTTTTTGAACGCCGTCAGTACCTTCAAGTAATGGCATCATTAATACTGTTTGCGGCTTTTGCCCTTCAACTTTTTGTAGCTCACGACCCATTAGCAAGTTAAAGCGCTGATCAGTACCGCCCAGTTCAACATCTGACTCTAGTGCAACCGAATCCCAACCTTGTACCAGTGGATATAAAAACTCGTGAATTGCAATTGGTTGACCGCTGCCGTAACGCTTTTTAAAGTCATCACGTTCAAGCATGCGCGCTACTGTTTGGTTAGCAGCAAGTTTTATCATACCTGCAGCGCCTAACTTTTCCATCCAAGTAGAGTTAAATGCAACAGTGGTTTTAGCAGGATCTAGAATTTTGAATACTTGTTCTTTATATGTTTCGGCATTGGCTAGTACGTCTTCGCGAGTAAGTGGTTTACGCGTTACGTTTTTACCTGTTGGGTCACCAATCATGCCAGTAAAGTCACCAATTAAGAAAATAACCTCATGACCTAAATCCTGAAAGGTTTTCATTTTATTAATTAGTACAGTGTGCCCTAAATGTAAATCAGGGGCTGTAGGATCAAAGCCAGCTTTTATTTTTAGCTTTTTGCCCGACTTTAGTTTTTCAACTAGTTCGTCTTCAATTAATATTTCTTCTGCACCGCGTTTTATCTCTGCTAGAGCGGTTTGTAAATCCACTTTGTGTTACTCCAAAATTCTGCCTACGAAGGGGCGGACTAGTTACTTGTAATCACGGTTTAATATAGGTTTAAACCGAATATATATATGTAGCTAACATAACAAATTTCTACCTAATTAAAATAACTTTTTAAGTTATTAATGCAACTAAACAAAATGAATTGAGTCTTAGTTAGATAGGACGTTAAAAAAGGCTTCCTAACCCTGATTTTAGCGTAGTTTAAGGTTAGTTTAAATCTACAAAGCACTAGTATTCGTACATTATTAAGTATATCCTGCAATATTATGTATTTATTATCTTGACAGCAGAAAAAGGCACGTTATGGTTCACGTGGTTAACACTCTCCCAAAAAAACACAAATTGCTTATTTTAGGTTTAGTTTCTGCTATTGCCGGCTTGGCATTTCTTCCTTCTGAAAAAGCGACTGCTTCTAAAGACAATAATGCAGATGCATTAGAGATAGGCAAGCGCTATGAGTTACAAGTTAAAGTTGATGACAACGAAAAATTAACTGAGTTAAATTCAGAGCAAGCAGCAGAAAAATTACCAGAATACGACTTTGTCGATCATAAAGTTAAAAATGGCGACAATTTAGCAATTATCTTCAAACGTGCTGGTTTTTCAGCTCAAACGCTCCATAAACTAATTAACACTAACGCAGAAACGCGCAAGCTAACTAAAATTCACCCTGGTGAAATACTTAGCTTTGCGACAGCTGAAGATGGCTCTTTGGCTCAACTGCGCTATGTGATTTCAAAAACCGATACTTTATTTGTTACCTTAAATGAAGAAGGTAACTACGATACAGCTATTGATAGTAAAGAAATTGAAACGCTAACCAAAACCGCTGGCGGCGAAATATCTAACAACTTTTGGACTTCAGCAATAGCGGCAGGTTTAAGCGAACGTCAAATAATGAACTTTGCTGACATATTTGGTTGGGATGTTGATTTTGCAAACGACATTCGTAAAGGCGATGTGTTTGGCTTAATTTACGAGTCTCATTATGTTGATGGCGAGTTTATTGGTACCGGTAAAATTATTGCCGCTGAATTTGTAAACCAAGGTCAGCGCTTTGCAGCGATTCGCCATACCGACGGCAATTTTTATACGCCTGAAGGGCGTAGCATGAAAAAAGCATTTTTACGTGCACCTGTAAGCTTTAAGTATATTAGTTCGAGCTTTAATCCTCGTCGCTTACACCCAGTTACTGGGCAAGTTAGAGCGCACCGTGGTATCGACTTTGCGGCACGCACTGGCACACCGGTGGTTGCATCAGGGAACGGTAAGGTAGTTAAAGCGGGTTACAGCAAGTACAACGGTAACTACGTCTTTATTAGCCATGGCACACAATATGTAACTAAGTACTTACACCTAAATAAGAAACTAGTTAAAACGGGCCAAAAAGTTAAACAGGGCCAACAAATTGGTACTGTAGGTTCTACGGGTCGTGTTACTGGCGCACATTTACACTATGAATTTTTAGTAAATGGCGTTCACCGTAATCCTAAAACAGTAAAACTTCCTAAGTCAGAGCCATTACCTCGCTCAGAACTTGCTAAGTTTAAACCTATTGCAGATAATTTTATTGCCCAACTTGAGCGCAATCGCGAGCTACAGTTAGCACTTAAATAAAGTTTATTAATAAACATTAAAAAAGCCTTTGCAGGTTAAACCTGCAAAGGCTTTTTTGTGTACGCTAAAAACCATTAGTACATTAATACATTAATACATTAATACATAAATGAGCTGAATAACTAAAGACACCATCACTAATGGCCAAATATATTTGCTGTATTTGGTTGCACCGTTGAGCCCTATTTTACTTTGATATTTTTCAAGCAATGGAATAAGTATCGCTAGCGCGACAAACAAACCAATTAAAATAACGAATATATTCATATCAATGCCCTTCTTATGGTAGCTCATGGCCTTTAGCGCTTACATAAAGTGCATACCAATGCTCACGAGTTAGCTGTACGTTTACAGCATCACAAGAGGCTTTAATACGCTTGGCATTAGTTGTTCCAATAATCGGCTGAATAGATGCGGGATGGCGCAGTAACCATGCAATGACTATAGCCTCAGCAGACGTATCATAAAGTGCAGCCAGCTTATTAACTAAAAGACTGGTGTTTATATCAGCCTGCGATGCGTTTGATAAATCACTGCCGCTGTATAATCCTTGGCATAAACTGCCCCAGCTTTGAATTTGAATTTCAAAATGGCGACAGTACTCAATACTACCGGGCGTAAAATTAAGATCCTTACCGTCACTGTTACCGGCATATACACCTTCATCAACAAACTGATGTTTTTGTAAACTAGCCTCAATTTGATTAGCCACAATCGGCATATCAAGTGCATGCTGTAAAAAATTCATTTGATGTTGCTGCATATTCGATACTGCAAAATTGCGCACTTTACCGCTTTCTTTTAAGCAACTAAATATGCGAGCAATTTCGTTAGCTTCCATGAGTGGATCAGGACGATGTAGCATAAGTACGTCTAAATAGTCTGTATTTAATCGCTTCAAGGATGCTTCAACTGATTGCTCAATCCACTTTGATGAAAAATCATAGCGCTTTGGCCCTAAGTCATCTTCAAAACGAATCCCACACTTAGATTGAATATACATGTGCTCTCTAAGCTCTGGTCGCTCGCTTAATGCTTTACCAAAAACCTGCTCCGCTTTACCAAAAGTATAAATATCAGCATGGTCAAAAAAGTTAATGCCACCTTCAATAGCGTTATCTATGCATTCATGAGTTTGCTTAACATGTGCATCAGTGATTGCGTCTTTATTCCAACCGCCTCCCAGACCCATGCATCCGAATACAAGTTTACTAACATGAGGTAAGTGCTTTGCTAAAGGTGTGTGAAGCATGATAACTATCCTTAAAATTTTGAAGAGCTGTTACTGTAAACAAAAAGCGCTGAACAAGAAACCATTTAGCGGTGAACAAATTAAGAACAAAAAAAAGCGCAGTAAACTGCGCTAAATCATTTATTAACTACCACGTTAATTATTAGCCAACAAGTGCTAATAAAATACCCGCAGCAACTGCACTACCAAGTACACCCGCTACGTTGGGTCCCATAGCATGCATAAGTAAAAAGTTATGTGGGTTGCTTTCAAGGCCAACTTTATTAACTACTCGTGCCGCCATTGGCACAGCCGATACACCTGCTGCCCCAATTAATGGGTTTATAGGTGTTTTAGATATGCGGTTAAGTCCTTTTGCCATAAATACGCCAGATGCAGTACCAATTGCAAAAGCCAGTGCGCCAAGCACTAAAATACCAATCGTCTCAACAGTTAAAAACTTATCTGCAGCAAGCTTTGAACCTACAGCTAAACCTAAAAATATAGTTGTAACATTGATGATTTCGTTTTGAGCACTGTTACTTAATCTATCAACAACACCCGACTCTCGCATTAAGTTACCTAAACAAAACATACCTACAAGCGGTATAGCAGCCGGTAAAAACATAGCCGTTAAGCTAAGCACCATAAGAGGGAAAATAATCTTTTCCTTTTTAGATATTTTGCGAAGCTCTGGCATCTTAATTTTACGTTCTTCTGGGGTTGTTAACGCACGCATAATTGGCGGTTGAATAATTGGTACAAGAGCCATGTATGAATATGCGGCTACCGCTATTGCACCAAGTAAATCAGGTGCCAGTTTTGATGCTAAAAATATTGCTGTTGGCCCATCGGCACCACCAATAATGGCAATAGCTGATGCATCCTGTAGGGTAAACTCAAAACCTGGTACATAATTTAATAATATTGCGCCAAACAAAGTAGCAAAAATACCAAACTGTGCAGCCGCACCTAATAACAACATACGTGGGTTTGCAATAAGCGCGCTAAAGTCGGTCAGCGCCCCTACTCCCATAAATATTAATAACGGAAAAATCCCCGTATCAATACCCACGTAATAAACGTAATACAAAAGCCCACCTGGGTCTGACAAACCTGCCACTGGTACATTTGTTAAAATTGCACCAAAACCAATAGGTAGTAATAATAGTGGTTCAAAGCCTTTAGCTATCGCTAAAAACAGTAATAAACACCCTACCGCAATCATAATTAATGATGGGATTGTAAAGTTAGCAATGCCTGTCGCATTCCAGAGGTTTAAAATACCTTCCATCCTCTATTTACTCCTAAGCTAATGCAATCATAGCGTCGCCGGTAGTTACAGCATCGCCTTCACCAACCAACACTTCGGCAATAGTTCCGGTATGCATTGCGCGTATTTCAGTTTCCATTTTCATGGCTTCCATAATAATCACTACATCACCTTCATTAACAACTTGCCCAGCTTTTACTTTAATTTTAAAAATATTACCTGCTAACGGTGCATTAAGTGTTTCACCTGATGCAACTGAAGCAGACTGAGGAATGTGCTCAGAGTCTTTTAATGTTACTTCTTTTAGCTCACCACCTTGCGCCACTACTACGTCGTAAACTTTACCATCTACTTTTACGCTGTATTGCTCAGCTTTAACGCTGTTATTATTTGATCCTGATTTTGGTGCTGCCTTATTGCTCTTATCTTCAACGGTAGGAATAGGCTCAAATGCATCAGGGTTATTACGATTTTTAATAAATTTCAAACCAACCTGCGGAAATAATGCATAAGTTAGTACGTCATCAATTTGCTCATCAGCAAGTGTTAAACCTTGCTCTTGTGCTTCTTTTAATAATTCAGCTTCAAGCGTTGCAAGCTCTGGTGCAATGTTATCTGCAGGGCGACAAGTAATAACCTCTGCTCCATCAAGCACACGCTCTTGTAGCTCTTTATTCATTGGTGCTGGTGTTAAGCCATATTCACCTTTTAATACGCCAGCAGTTTCTTTAGTAATTGTTTTATAACGCTCACCGGTTAGCACGTTAAGTACTGCTTGAGTGCCTACAATTTGCGACGTGGGTGTTACTAAAGGTAAAAAACCAAGATCTTCACGTACCCGTGGGATCTCAAGCAAAACTTCATTAAGCTTATCTGCCGCGCCTTGCTCTTTAAGTTGGTTTTCCATGTTTGTAAGCATGCCACCAGGTACTTGAGCGAGTAAAATACGACCATCAACCCCTTTTAAGCTACCTTCAAATGCCGCATATTTTTTACGTACATCTCTAAAGTAAGCAGCAATTTCTTCTAGATGATTTAAATCAAGGTCAGTATCGCGCTCAGTTCCTTCAACTATCGATACAATAGTTTCAGTTGCTGTGTGTCCGTAAGTCATACTCATAGATGAAATAGCGGTATCAAGCATATCAATGCCTGCATCAATCGCTTTTTGATAAGTCGCAGTACTTAAACCAGTTGTAGCGTGGCACTGCATAGCAATAGGAACCGACACGGTTTCCTTAAGTGCTTTAATTAGTTTTTCAGCATCGTACGGCTTTAATAAACCCGCCATATCTTTAATACAAATTGAGTGACAGCCTAAATCTTCTAATTGCTTAGCAAGAGTCAGCCACATATCAAGCGTATGAACAGGACTTACCGTGTACGAAATAGTACCTTGAGCATGTGCGCCTACTTTTATAGCCGCTTTAATCGCTGTTTCTAGGTTACGTACATCGTTCATTGCATCGAAAATACGAAATACGTCAACGCCATTTTTATGTGCGCGTTCTACAAACTTTTCAACTACATCATCAGCGTAATGGCGGTAGCCTAATAGGTTTTGACCGCGTAATAGCATTTGCTGTTTAGTATTAGGCATCGCTTTTTTAAGCGCGCGAATACGCTCCCAAGGATCTTCGCCTAAATAACGAATACACGAATCAAATGTAGCACCGCCCCACGATTCAATAGACCAATAACCTGCATCATCTAGCTTGCTAGCAATAGGTAGCATATCGTCTAGGCGCATACGTGTTGCGAGCAATGATTGGTGCGCATCGCGTAATACCAATTCTGTTAATTTTAATTTAGCCATGTGTGTGCCCCTTATTTATTATTTGATTTGTACTGAGCAATGGCAGCACTAATAGCAGCGATGTGCTCATTAGGCACACCTTGAGATTTAAAAGACGGTGATTTAGCTGGTGATGCCTCTGGTTCGCTATAGCGCGTCACCAAATTAGACATAAGCGTTACTGCACCAATTAATATCGACAGAAATACAAACACCCCAACCATACCAGTTAGCATTAAGCTACCAGCCGTTGTGAGTAGAGCACCTATATCCATTTTTCTCCCCCTTGAAACCCATATCGAAAATAAAAAATCGATTTAATTAAATATTTATTCACTGGATAATAACAAAACTAGTCGCTTTGTCTACATCTTGTAAATTGGTAAAACCAATTAAACTATAAACAACATAACACTCAACAAATTTACATGCCATAACCCAGCAATCATGCGCCCTACAATACATACAGAAAATAACGACTATAGCTAATAGTTATATGGAAGTTGTTAATTAACTATTCAACTTAATAAAAATAACCGCCAAATTTTATAATAAGTACAAAAACACACACCAATTGTTAATTGGTCTTACCAAAAAGATTATTTTTAGTGAATATTTACCGGTAACTTGTAACAGTGTGAATAACTTACATAACAAAGCGTAAAAATTACTAACTAACTAATAACTAAAAACACAGTTAAAAACCATAACCACTTGATATAAAACAAAAATAAACTTTGGCATATAACTGGCATTAGTTATTGTGAGCAAATTTGATAACCAAGGAGAAAACAATGTTACGCTGGACAATTACATTTTTAGTTATTGCTTTAATCGCTGCAGTGTTAGGTTTTGGTGGCATCGCAGGTGCCGCAGCTGGTATAGCAAAAATTATATTTTTTATATTTTTAGTACTTTTAGTGATCTCATTAGTTTCAGGTGCACTACGTGGTAAATCACCCAGGTAGATAAAGCATTCAACTAACAAACACTAAAATTTAATTAACACTTACAAGGAATTACATTATGAATTCAACAACTGTAAAAGCAGCACTAATCGGTCTATTCGCAAGTTTCTTTATCATGGGTTGTGAAGACAATCATGCAGAAGACGCAGGCGAACGTATTGACGAAGCAGTAACTGACGTGCAAAACAAAGTAGAAGATGCATGTGAAAATGTTAAAGAAGGCGTAAACGCTGAAGAAACTAACTGTTAATTCTTCTTGTATCGCTAAAAAACGGCCTTAGGGCCGTTTTTTTGTGTCTGTAATAAAATCACTGACTATAAAGCTGCTCATTTAGCGGCTAGCTTGTTAAAATAAAAAAAACGATATTTAAAGCAAGGCAATATGGCATTTACAACAACCTACACACTAGATAAACCTTACTTTTACGAGTGCTTTGACGAGTCACTCCCCTACAGTAAGCGCGCCAAACCTAAGTACTTTTTACTTGTACTCCTCGTTGCGCTTGGTTTATTTGGCATTTATGTTTTAAACGATCATTACTTAGGATCGTTTATGATCATGCTAGGTGTACTAGAGTGCGTCGCTTTTTACTATCGCAGACCTTGGTGGGTAACCAGACAAATGCTCAGCAGAGCGTCAGGCTCTGAGGTAACACTTACCTTTGATGAAGAAGGCATTAAGTCGGCTAATCATTACAAAAGTTTTGAGCTAACTTGGCAAAACATAAGCGAAGTAATAGATACTCAGCAAGGTATTATTATTAAAAATAAAAGCGGAATGCAGTACATTTCAAAACAAATACTAACCCCTGAAATACTCGCTTTTATAAACAAAAAAGCCACTCAGTGAGTGGCTTTTAGTCTAGTTGAGCTAATTGCTCAACTACGTATACGTGTTGATTAAGCATTGCCCGGATTAGGGTTCGACTTTTCAGCTTGTATGCGCATGTAAATCTCTTCACGATGCACTGATACGTCTTTTGGTGCATTAACACCGATTCGAACTTGATTTCCTTTAACACCTAGAACGGTAACTGTTACTTCGTCACCAATCATTAGGGTTTCACCTACTCTACGAGTTAGTATTAGCATTCTCTTGCTCCCATGTTCCAATAAAAATTATAAGATTCCGCTTAAACATACTAATGAAAATTAGACTGAAAAGTAAGTAAAAACTCCCAATCTATCCATTTTCTGTTAAAAATGCTTTATGTAATGCACGAACAGCCAACTCTAGGTACTTTTCATCTATTAAAACTGAAATTTTAATCTCTGAAGTCGAGACTAAAACCACATTAATATTTTCCTGCGCTAATGCATCAAAAAATAAACTTGCTACACCAGAATGCGATTTCATACCCATTCCAACAGCAGAAACTTTAGCTACTGTTGGTAATCCGCTTATATTTTGAGCACTAAGTTGAGCTTGATCTTCGCTCAATAATTCAAGTGCTTGCAGATAATCATTCGAGTGCACAGTAAAAGCATAGTCTATTTTTTCAAAGATATGATTAACTTGATTAATCATATCTATTTCGATGCCATTATCAGCAAAAAGTTTCAATATTTTTGAAAGATATTGAGTACCTGTTGGCACACCTTCTACTTTAATTAAACATTCGTCACGATTAAACGCAATTCCCGATACAACCTTACTTGGCATATCGCTCTCCTCAAAACTTATTAATGTACCTTCGTCAGGATTAAAGCTCGAAAGCACCCTAAGTGGCACATTGTGTCTACCTGCAGCTTCTACTGAACGAATATGCAAAACTTTAGCGCCTAAACTTGCCAGCTCTAGCATTTCGGCAAAGGTAACTTGGCTCATTCTGCGAGCATTAGGTTCAACACGAGGATCTGTAGTATATACGCCGTCAACGTCGGTATAGATCTGGCATTCGTCAGCTTTTATAGCTGCGGCTATTTCTACAGCCGATGTATCGGTGCCGCCGCGTCCAAGTGTTGTAATGTTACCCTCAACATCACGCCCCTGAAACCCTGCAATAATAGCAATACGGTTATGTTCAAGCTCATGCTTTAAGCGCGTAGCAGCAACCTCCGCAATACGGGCTTTGCCAAACATGTTGTCGGTTAGAATATTGACTTGATCGGCTAATAAGCTCACCGCAGAGTGGCCACGTTTAATAATAGCCATAGCAAGGAGCGAAACAGAAACCTGCTCTCCAGTGCTAATTAGTACGTCTAGTTCACGGCTACTCGGGCGAGTATCAATTTGTTTGGCGAGATTAATTAAGCGGTTGGTTTCTCCCGACATAGCAGAGAGAACCACAACCACTTGATGCCCTTGTTGTCTGGTTTTAACAACAAGGTCGGCGACCGCTTCAATTCGCTCTATTGAGCCGACCGAAGTGCCACCGAATTTTTGAACAATAAGCGCCACTTAGGCTTAAGTACGCTCAGTTAACCAAGCTGTAACGCTATCTAGTGCAGCAGCAAGGTTTTGTGGTTCACTACCACCGGCTTGTGCCATATCTGGACGACCGCCACCTTTACCACCTACTTGGCCTGCCATGTGGTTAACTAACTCACCGGCTTTTACTTTGCCTGTTAAGTCTTTAGTTACACCGGCAATTAGGCTTACTTTGTCGCCACTGGCAACACCCAGTGCAATAACACCTGAGCCAATCTTGTTTTTAAGGTCATCAACCATACCGCGAAGCGCTTTAGATTCAGTCCCTTCAACGTTAGCTACAAGTAACTTAACGCCATTAATTTCAACAATCGAATCAAGTAAAGACGCGCCCGCTGCACTTGCTAGCTTATCGCTAAGCTGTGCAATTTGCTTTTCAAGGCCTTTAGATTTTTCAAGCAACGCAGTTACTTTTTCAAGTACCGATGCGCTATCGCCTTTAACTAAAGCTGCAACATCGCTAAGTTGTTGCTCTTGCTCGCTAACGTACGCTACAGCATCTGCACCAGTTACGGCCTCAATACGGCGAACACCTGCGGCAATACCGCTTTCAGATACAATTTTGAATAAACCAATATCGCCAGCGCGCTCAACGTGAGTACCACCACAAAGCTCAATAGAGTAGTCGCCAATAGTAACTACACGTACTTCGTCATCGTACTTTTCGCCAAACAATGCCATAGCACCTTTCGCTTTAGCATCATCAATAGCCATAAGCTCAGTATTAAGTGCAAAGTTACGACGAATTTCGTCATTAACTACACGCTCAATTTCACGTAGCTCATCTTTAGTAACCGCTTCAAAATGCGAAAAGTCAAAACGTAAACGATCAGGCTGAACAAGCGAGCCTTTTTGGCCTACATGCTCGCCTAATAGTTGGCGTAATGCTTCGTGTAAAATATGCGTAGCTGTGTGGTTTTTCTTAATGCTGTCGCGGCGCGTATCATCAATAGTTGCGTCAACTTTGTCATTAACACCAATACGGCCTTGTACAGTACCGTGGTGAGCAAAAGCATTACCAAGCTTAGTGGTATTAGTAACATTAAATTCGCCACCAGCAACTGTAATAGTACCCGTGTCACCCGTTTGACCGCCTGATTCAGCGTAAAACGGTGTGCGGTCTAGTACTACAATACCTTGTTGACCATCTTCTAATAACTGAACAGCTTCGCCACCGGCAAAAATTTCAATAACGGTCGCGCTGTAATGTGTACTGTCGTAACCTTTAAAATCAGTGTGTTTATCTGATTTTAATTGGTCATTGTAATCTGCACCAAATTTACCTGCTTGCTGCGCTGTTTTACGTTGTACAGCCATACACTCTTCAAAGCCTTGATGATCAATTGTCATCTGGCGCTCACGCGCAACATCGGCTGTTAAATCAGCAGGGAAACCATACGTATCGTAAAGTTTAAATACTAAGTCGCCCGGTATAATATCGCCTTTAAGGTCGCTTAAGCTTTCTTCTAAAATAGCTAAGCCACGCTCAAGTGTTTTACCAAACTGTTCTTCTTCAATGCGTAATACTTTTTCAATAATTTCTTGTTGCTTAGCAAGCTCAGGGTACGCTTGACCCATTTGCTCAATTAGCGCAGCAACTAATTTATAGAAAAACGAACCTTGTGCACCTAACTTGTTACCGTGGCGCACAGCACGACGAATAATACGGCGCAGTACATAACCACGGCCTTCGTTAGATGGCATAACACCGTCTGAGATTAAAAACGCACACGAACGAATATGATCCGCCACTACGCGTAGTGATTTATCGTCCATGTCTTGTGCATTAGTAACACTTGCAGCAGCGGCAATTAAGCCTTGGAATAAATCGATTTCGTAGTTTGAATGCACGCCCTGCAAAATAGCAGAAATACGCTCAAGGCCCATTCCCGTATCAACAGATTGCTTAGGTAGAGGCAACATTGTGCCGTCGCTTTGACGGTTGTACTGCATGAATACAAGGTTCCAAATTTCGATGAAACGGTCGCCGTCTTCCTCTGGAGAGCCCGGAGGTCCGCCCCAAATGTGTTCGCCATGATCATAAAATATTTCAGAACACGGACCACACGGACCGGTATCCCCCATAGACCAAAAGTTGTCTGAGGTAGCAATACGAATAATACGATCCTCAGATAAGCCAATGTCTTTTGACCAGTATTCAAACGCTTCTTCGTCATCGTGGTAAATAGTTACTAAAAGCTTTTCTTTTGGTAGTTTTACTTCTTCAGTTAAAAACTCCCATGCAAACTTAATAGCTTCTTGCTTAAAGTAATCACCAAAGCTGAAGTTACCTAACATTTCAAAAAATGTATGGTGGCGAGCAGTGTAGCCCACATTTTCTAAATCGTTATGCTTACCGCCAGCACGTACACAGCGCTGCGAGCTAGTCGCACGTGTATAAGGGCGGCTTTCTGCGCCTAAAAATACATCTTTAAATTGCACCATGCCGGCATTGTTAAATAACAACGTGGCATCGTTACCCGGAATAAGCGAGCTTGAAGGTACAACTTGGTGTTGTTTGCTGGCAAAAAAGTCTAAAAACTGTTGCCTAATTTGTGCGGTAGTCATGTGCTGCATTTGAAAGTCTCACCTGTATTTACTGTGCTTGCATTGCAAAATTAATTTCATCGTAGCTAAAACCCCGATACATTAAGTAGCGCACGCGCTTAGCTTTGTCTTTGTAATCGAGATCGGCCGGTGTATTCGAATATTTTTTATTGTACGCATCCTGCGCAAGCTCAAACCAATCTACTTCAAGCTCCTCTACTACCAATTCAAGTAGCGAACGATCAATCCCTTTGCCCATAGCTTCGCTTTGTATTCGCTTAAGCCCGTGGCATTTAAATATGTGTTTTCTTACAAAGCCTTCACAGTATCGCTGCTCGTTAATAAAATTATGCTTTTCGCACCAATCAAGCAGCGTTTCAATAAACTCTTCTGTAGCTTCTTTTTGCTGTAGCTTAAGCGTTAACTCACGACGCGAATATTCTTGGCGCCCTAGTAACCAAAGTACATAGTTTTTTAGTTTTTGCTTTAATTTATCATCCATTAAGCGTCAAAACGCCCGCTTGTTTCACTGCTAAGTGGCTTAACATTAATGTCGTCACTTGGTGGTACAACAGGCATAAAAATGGCTTGATAAGATACAAAAAAGCTAATGTAGCAAATTGGCATTAAAATCAACAGTGGTAAGAACGATAAGAACATCGAAAGCGCCATAAATAATGCGCAAATAAGGCCAAAAACGCCAAGTGGCAAAATGTTATGATAAAACACCATTAACGATTTTTTAAGTGCCGTTAAAATACGTGTTTCTTTACTAAAATAAACAAGCGGTACAGCGTAAGCAAACGCTGTTAAGTAAATTAGCATTGCCATAAAAAACAAAATGACATTCGCGCCCGAAATACTATCAAGCATTTGCTCAAGTGCTACATTTGGATCAAGTCCTGGTTGGCTCATAACAGCCACTGCATCGGCAAATAAGCCATTAGCGAGTAGCGCCATTAAAATGCCCGCACCCATTTGGTAAAGTGCTAAACGTAGTAACCCTAAACGATTTCCCTTAGCCGTAAATGGCTTGAGAATATCGGCTAGCATAATTTTTCCGCCCTGCTGCTTACTAAGCACCGCTTGGTAAAAGCCTGCGGTTAAAAATGGCGTAGCTAGCGCTGCCACAACTTGCAGTAAAGGTAAAAATAAAGACAGCAGCCCTACAATGCCAATAAATAAATGCATAAAAATAAAGGTTGCTGGCTGGGTTTTAAAAATAAGCCATCCGGCTTTTAACCACTTTAGCCCTGCATCGGCTTTAAAAATTCGTAATTGTGTAGACATACTTGCTCTTAATTTAAAACGAAACACGCCAAGTATAACTTGGCGTGAGGGGGTATTAATAGACGAAACGTAATTAAATGATTAAGGTTTTTTAATTTTCTTAATATCTAACATATGCGCGCCATGCTTAATTTTTGTTTCTAGGTACGATTTATTACCCGCAACACCCGCTTTAATGTGCGCATGCGTGCCCACAACCGAGTCAACATTAATACCGGCATCTTTTAATGCGTTAAGCTTTTTAGGATTATTGGTCATTAATTTAACGTGGCTTAAATTAAGCGCATTAAGCATTAACACAGCATCCGAAAAGTCACGTAAATCATCAGCAAAGCCTAAATGATTATTAGCTTCGTAGGTGTTCATACCTTGCGATTGCAATACGTAAGCATCAATTTTGTTGTATAAACCAATGCCACGACCTTCTTGGCGTAAATACAATAAAATACCGCCTTGCTCGTGCATCATTTCAATACATTCATTTAGCTGCTCGCCGCAATCACAACGCGATGAGTAAAATACATCACCTGTTAAACACTCAGAATGCATACGAATAAGCGGTACATCTTGCTCTGTATCAGCGTTGTTAAACACCATAGCAATATGTTCTTTGCCATCTTTTAAATCAGTAAATGAGATTATTTCTGCAGGGATATCACTATTTCTGCCAACATTAAGCTGGACTCTTGCTCTTACTTGCGCCACGACAAATCCAAATATTTAAATAACTACGACACGACAATAAAGTGATAATATCACAAAATAGGATGAATACACCGTAGTACAAGACTGTTTATGGCAATTATATGGCGACGACAGGCGTTATTTTCAATGATTGTTAAGCAATTAATAACCCGAATATTACAACTTCGCTTGTTTACTTTAATTTACCTAAAATAATGACAGGCCTTAATAGTTTTGGTAATTTTATGGGCTAATAAATAATAGGGATTATTATGAAGCACCAACAGCTCGCCATATCAATAGGATTAAGCTTATTAGCCTTTGCTAACTACACTTTCGCAAACCAAGTAAATAGCATTCAAGTTGTATCTGCAAACGCCGAAGAAACTGACTCAGCATTCGTTGCAGCCAAAGAACAAGCTGAAAAAGAAGCACAACTTGCTTATCAAAAAGGCCTCGCTCTACATGGAGAAAATAGCAATGAAACGGCAAAGCTTGCTATTAACTACGCTAAAGCCATCAATAATTATACTTCAAAGAACATTATGGTTATAGGGAATGGCAATGAAAAGAAACGGTTTGATTTGTATTCACAGGCCCACCGTATTTTAGTTAAAAACTATGGCGAAAACTCAATAGAGACTATGGATACGTTACTAGCCAAAGCCACTCATACCAATAAACCAAATACCGCAGTCAAAAACTTTAAGCAACTCATTAAAATCGCTGAATTACAAAATGACCCTGGCCTTGTCGCTAATATGCAATTTGAAGCTGCAGAAACATTACTTTATAGGTTTAGCCATAGCGAATATCCTTTAGCGAAAATATACGCTCAAGATGCAGATAAATATTACCAAGCCCAGCTACCTGATAATGCAGTAGAGCTTATAAAATCTGACCTTTTAATGGTTTCATTTGAGAGTGGCCGTAAAGATTACGACAAAGCAACTAAAAGGCTAAACCGTATAGTTGGCTTATTTGATAAATATAAAAATTTAGATCAAAGCTTTGAGCTTAATGCGCATGTTGGCTTAGTTCAGCTATATGAAAAACAAGATGAAAGCGATAAAGCGACTAAACACGCCTTAGCCTTTGCTAAAAATACGCACTGGAAAAATACCTCAGAGCAAAATCCACTCTACATAACCGAGCCTATATACCCTCGCGGTGAAACTAAAAGTCATGTAATAGTTATATTAGAGATTACTGTTGATACCCATGGCTTTGTGAAAAATCCTAAGGTTATTAGTTCTGAAGGTTCTAAAGCGTTTGAAAAATCAGCGATAGCCGCTGTTAAACAATGGCGTTACGCTCCAAAGTTTAAAAATGGAAAACCTGTAAATGCAACAACTCAAGCTGAACTGTATTTTGAACGCCTTTAAGTAGTTTTACCATTCAGTCAAAAATTATATTAATAAGAAACTGTTGTAATTACGTCAACCTAGTTTCAATTTAAAAGTTAATAGGGATTATTATGAAACGTCAGCAACTCGCTTTATTTATAGGCTTAAGTTTATCTGCTCTAAGCGCAACAACTTTAAGTACTACAGCACTCGCCAGCCAAGCAAGCGATCCTCAAACGGTATTTAGCCAAGCATACCAAAGCTATTTAGCAGCAGTTAAAGCAGACAAAAACGTACAACAAACTGCCAAACTTGCTTACACATCAGGTAAAGCCGTTTACGGTAAAAGCGACGACAATACTGCCAACTTAGCTATTAATTACGCTAAAGCAATAAAAGGCTACGGCGATGAGCTAAACGAACAGCGTTTTGCACTCTATAACGAAGCCCATACTATTTTAGCTGCAAACCACGGTAAACTATCAATAGAAACAATTGATGCACTACTCGGCCAAGCTAACTACACAACATCAGCTTACAAAGCAGCTAACTTTTTAGAACAAGTAATTGAAATAGCTAAAACACAAAATAAGCCTAAGTTTGTAGCCGACATGAAACTAGAAGCGGCAACGCTGCTTGCTAAAAAGTTTAGCTCTAAAAAATATCGCGTAGCTAAAAACTACCTAGAAGAAGCCGACGAATACTACCGTGAAAATATTCCGAGTAGCTCGGTAGAACAAATTAAAGCCAATTTTTTAATAGCCGCATTTGCCGAAGGTAGCAAAAAATATAACCGAGCAATTGAGCGCTTAAATAATATAGTTACTGCATTTGACGATAACTTAAGCTTTGATCACAGTGCTGAGCTAACTGCTCATTCAAAGCTTGTAGGTCTGTACGAAAAACAAGGTAAAAGCGAAGAAGCAACTAAACATTGCCTAGCTATCGCTCAAATGGTGCCATGGAAAGAATCACAAGAGCAAACACCTCTCTATCGTGTTAATCCTAAATACCCAGCGCATAAAGCCCGGTTTAGTACCGATGGTAGCGTTGTTATGGAGTTTGAGGTAGACGCAGCTGGCTTTGTAAAAAACCTAAAAGTGCTTAGTTCTGAAGGTGGCAACGCATTTGAAAAGTCAGCCCAAGCAGCTGTTGAGCAATGGCGTTACGCACCAAAGTTCGAAAATGGCAAACCCGTTAGCGCTACTTCTCAGGTACAACTCGACTTTAAAATTAACCGCCACTAAAAGCGGCTCATTAAAAAAGGCGCTTTATGCGCCTTTTTTAAAACTAACTAATACAAAACTCATGTAGTTAAAATTCATAACTTACGCTAATACCGCCATCGGCTCTTTTTTCATTGCTATCGCTTGCTTTACCGTAGCCCACATCTAGCTCTAATCTAAAACCAGCGTGGTTCAATCCATTAAAGTTGTAGCTGTACGTAAGCCCTATGCCGTTTGTTGTTTCTTCATCAAAAATACCGCCAATTACACAACCTAGCGTATTAGCAAAGTCAGTTGCTACATCATTTGTTGAACTTTCACACTCTTGGTCTGTATCTCTTGCGCCAATTGCACCTACAAGCGCGCCAAAAGCATGTTTTTTATTATCACTTACCGCTTGTTCAAAACCTGCTGAAAAACCATCATCAAGGCCTATTTTGTAGTTTGCATACCAGCGTTGTGTGTCGTCGTTAGCCGACAAAGACACTTCAGGAATAACTAAATAAGGATAGCCACCCCCAATCGAAAAACTAACATCGTTAGCAAAAGTAGAACAAGAAGCGATAGATAAAGTGAGTAGTAATATTTTTATTTTCATAAAGTTCCCTTTGAGTAAGCATAAAATGTACTTACTTTAGGGACACTGTGCAATACGACAAAAAGCTCGTTAAATTTAGCTTTAGTAATAAAATAGGGATTAAATTTTAGCGAGTATTTTATCGCTAGCCGCTTCAATTAAATCGAGCACATTTTCAAAGCCATCATCGCCGCCGTAATAAGGATCAGGAATAGCGCTTTGGGTTTGCTCGCCATATTCTAAAAATAGCGCCAGCTTGTAGCGTAAATGCTCAGGGCACTGGGCTTTTAAATCAGCTAAGTTTTGCGTATCGGCCGCTAAAATCAAATCAAACTCAGTAAAGTCGCTACTGCGTACTTTACGTGAACAAATACCTTTAAAGCTATAACCACGTTTTTCGCCTGCTGCCATTGAGCGGCTATCAGGCGTTTTACCTTCGTGGTAACCAATAGTCCCTGCCGAATCAACTTTAACGTTAACGCCTAGTTTTTTAGCACGGGCTTTTAATACCGCTTCTGCGGTTGGCGAGCGGCAAATATTACCTAAACACACTATGAGTATTTTTTTCATTAAGGCTCCTCTAACTAATTTAAAAACCTAAACTTTAAAACTGTTTTAAAATACTTGCGTCGTAATCTTCAACGTTAAGCGTTACGTTATGTTGCGCTGCAACAGATTCAAGCTCAGCTTGTTTAATGGCTAAATCGTCCATGGTGATTAGATTATCGTCTAGCTGCCACAATAACCGAGAGCCTGCGTAACTATAATGAATCGCTAATAACGCATCGGCATTACCCTCGCGCCCTGCTGCTTTTAACTTAGCCATTTTGCGGGTTATTTTATTAAGTGCTTTTTTAAGCTCCCACACATAAACAACTTCTGTCATAAAACTATGTGTACGGTATTTATTAAGTAACCACGCAAGCCCAACGCTAGTAATAGCAACACCTATTAAGTTCCAATGAAAATGGCTACCACTTTCATCAGGAAATAAAGCAATTAGCGTTTGCGATATAGCCAAGCTGCCTACAGCTAAACCAATACCACACCCTGCAATAACACGGTTTAAATGTTTACGGTAACGCGCTTTATTTATTTCAATGAGTTGCATAACAGCCTAAAAATGTAAGTTTTAATATTTGCGAATGGCTATTGTAACTAAACCCCACATTTTTTATAAAATTATTTCACCCCTTTTTGATTTGCCACCCGTTATAGCTTTGAAAACACCCTAATTGTTGTGATCAATAAAATTTGGAGCGGCTTATGCACACACTTGAAGTACCTAACAACCCAGTATTTATTAAAACATCAACCGCCGTTATTGGCGGTGCAGTAATGACCTTTGCAGCTTTTGCGTTTATGCAATATTTAATAAGTGGCGAGCAACGCGCACCGGTTAAACCTGGGGACGATATTATAGTAGAGATTTTTCAAGCGCCTGAGGATTCAAAGCTAAGGCATATACAAAAAATACAGCCGCCACCGCCAATGCCTAAAGTGCCGCCAAAAGCTCCACCGCTTGATACATCAGCCGATCCTGTGCTTGCAATTAGCGACTTTACGCCAGTGATGATTGACGATTTTGGTGGCGACATAAATAACACCATTAATCGCCCAACAGGGGATGCAACACCCATAGTGCGCATAAACCCTAAATACCCAACCACAGCCGCGCGCGATGGCATTGAAGGTTGGGTACAACTAAGCTTTAGTATTTCGCCAACAGGGGAAGTAATCGACCCAGTAGTTATTAACGCCGAGCCAAAACGCACCTTTGACCGCGAAGCAATAAGAGCTATTAAACGCTGGAAATATCGCCCCAAAGTAATTGAAGGTGTGGCACAATTACAAACAGGTCAAACCGTACAACTCGACTTCAAATTACAACAATAAAAGCGATGAGCCTATGCTACTAAGTATTAAGTCATGGTTATTTGAAACGCCAAGCAAGGACTGCATGGCAAGTTACGCAAAAAGTGGCGACAATCGTTACTTAGAGCAGCTTATTGCCCTCTACAGTAACGACTTATACCACTACCTTATTACGCAATCTAATACGCATTTAGCATACGACGTAAGCCAACAAACATGGCTAAAAGTAATCGAAAAACGCCACCTTTACCAAGCACAAACCACACCCAAAGCGTGGTTATTTAAACTTGCCCGCAACACACTCATTGACGAATACCGCAAGCAACAGCACTTTGTAGAGCTTGACGAAAGCACGCACTTACCAGCACAAAATCATAAAAGCGAAAGCGACTTAAATAGCAGTGACTTAACTAGTGGTGACTCGCATATAGGCAGCTCAAACATAAGTTATGACGCATTCGACGCCGCCCTAAAACAACTTAGCTTTGTACAGCGCGAAGCCATAACATTACAACAAGAAGGCTTTTCGCTCACCGACATAGAACTTATAACGCATAGCAATGCTGAAACCATTAAAACAAGGCTGCGCTACGCCAAACAAAACCTTAAACGTTTATTAGGAGCAAGCAATGAACAAGCCTGATGAGCCGTTCGATCAAAAGCTCACACAACACTACAAAGAGCGAAAAGCACGCACTACACTCAGCGCTGCCCAGCAAAAAGCGCTACTCAAAAAAGCCACACATATAAAGCCTAAAAAGCCCACAAGGCTTAGTTTTACGCTACAACTAACCAGCCTTGCCTGCGCACTCGGTGTGTTCGCCTTTATTGTGTTTGATAATAACAACGTAATAAATACAGAGCCTAAAACCGTACTTAACAGCGTATTTAACACTATAGACATTCACGACTATTCAATTATTAAAACACACGAAATAAACCAAGCTGGTAGCTACGCAAGCTCTATAAACGAGCAAAAACACGCGCTTGATAGTCAATTAGCTAACGATTTACGCCGCCACCAACAGCGCCACATAGAATACGGCACACTCGTAAAGGTAGATAACGACTGGTACATAGCCAGCTGTAATGACGAGGTACTCGTACAAATTAAGCATTCACTGTTAAGTGATTTAAAGGGTAAACATGCGGTAGAAAGTGGTCTAAATACGGGTGACATGTTGGCTATGGCGCATAACGGTAAGGGGCAGATTATTGCGCTAAAACATGCGGGTAATGGGATTAGGCAGTGTGGGGCTTAGGTGGTTTGGGTGGTGGTAATTTATATAGAGAATTACCACCGAGAACACAGAGGCGCTTAGCGCTGCACAGAAATGTTACGGCACAATATTTTAACTATCTCCCATGTAATCAAGGGGTGAGGAAAGCTCTATAAAATCACGATAATGCTCTTTGGTAATTTCTTCATAACCATCTTTTATGTAAATATAACTTACCCATAATAGTGTAATGTTGCCTGCCCTAGGCTTCCTCACATCAGCATTTGCTAAGTTTTGTTCAGCGCTATGAAGTGCCGTTACATTCTCACTATTTGAACTAACCATTGCAGTCAATGAATTTGTCGCATTATTAAGTACTTTGCAAAAGATACTATCTATAAAATCAGCTAGTTTTATAGTGTAATTTCCAATAGAAAAATTATTATTTTTACTTGTCCCATAACCTAAGTAGAATGAATTTGTGTAAGATAATGGTTCAATAAAGTATTTTATCTCAGCTAGTTGTTGTACTTCTTGTATACTCTGTTTTAAGTAATTATTTAAGCTTATATTTCTTAGTTCGCCCTTATGGTTTTTTCCATCTCGTTTAAACCTTCCTGTTATTACCTCTTCATAAAGTGAGTGATCTTTTTCATAGATACAAAACAAAACAGCTAATACGAGTACATCTACTTTTTTACCACTTGGTAAATTTACAATAATGGCAGTAATACGTTCAGTAATTTGAATAGCTGTTCTAGGTTGTATATGAAATGCATCTAAAATAACTGAGATATTTGCTAAAGCGATCTCTGGTGTCTCTGTTCGAGGAAGTAGCTCAATTTTTTTACTTTCTAAATACGCAGATTCAAATTTAGTTGTATCGCTATGTACTGATAAAAAATCCTTTAAAACAGGTCGCTTTAAGCTATAGCGGCTATTAAAAAAGCGACCTAGGTAAATTTTAGCATCGAACCCTTCACCGTAAATTGATTTGATTGTATGTTGGAGTTGATCTGTATCGGTTGCCACAACAAACACAATACCTTTTACATCAAAAATATGTTTAATCGTCTCTAACATTTCTACCGCATAACTTGGGCGACAACGGTCTAGTTCATCAATAAAAATGAATATGGGTAACGACTTATCTTCCTGCTTTTCAAACTTACTGACCCAATCAGCTAACTTAGACTTTATTACTTCAATACTCTTATTTTTAGCTTCATGATCTTTAATCAAGTTTTGTGCAAGCGCCTTTACTGCGGGCGAAAAATCGCTGCCAGTCGGTTTATTGGAGCTTTGTTTTTGGTCGCTATCAATTTCATCATCAGAAAATAGTAATGAGTGTAATTCATCTAAATCGATACCAGATATTTTTTTAGTTAAACCTTGTGCAATAGCAGGTGCAACAGCCTTAAACATCGAAACGGCGCTTTTAGGTATTGTTATATTAAACTTCGCCTGAAGTTGAAGCTGCTTGATGATACCCGCAATTACAGTTAAAAATGGGTCGTCTGAATAATCTTGCTGCCACGCATCAATATAAACTACAGGGTAATCTACTATTAATTCCTGTGACCAACGCTTAAGAAAATATGTTTTACCTGCCCCCCATTCTGCATTTAAGTTTAATACATAGTTTTTCTTTTGAGTTCCTTCAGGGCGATTTAGATCAAACCCTTCTTGAGCCAATAGTCTTGATAAGAAAGTGGCGTAGCGAGCACGATCTAATTTATCAGCAGGAAAATATTCACCTACCGAGCGGTTAGTTTCCGTGTTCCAATTGAAGTCTTTAATCTCTTTCATTTAATTCCCTTTAAATAGTCTTTTTTACATAGTGCAATATAAAACGTTCAGTCGCTGAGTTCTACGAGCTAACGCCCGACGCGCCAGCAAGCAATGCGCCTACAAAAACACTACATATATGCTCATTGCATTGGAGATCCGTTGGGTTTCGTGTCACTCAACTCAACCTTGTATCTCTTCTTGATGAGTGTTTAGCTAGCACTTGTCACATCGGGAAGACAGTGAGCTCGTACCCAACCAGAGTGTGAAAATGCTGTGACGTAGATTGAGCCCTGACTTCCTAACCTCAATTAAACTGAATGGTATCCTAGCGCCCCAACTAAGGGTGACGCTGCATGTACAAGGGGAGTAGATAGAGATGAAAGCTTTTATTGGCATTGATGTGGGTAAAGAAAAGTTAGATATTTCCTGGCTACGCGATGTAGTAAAAAGAAAACGAAGATTTTTAAAAATAACCCGCAGGGCTATCAAGAGTTAGTTGCCTGGTTGATAAAGAATACAAATTTAAAAGCACAAGACATTGTTATTACAACAGAGCCCACAGGTGTTTATAGCGAGCCGCTGATGTATTTCCTATACGAGCAAGGATTTATTTTATTACATGTAAATCCTGGTAAAGCAAAACAGTACGCAAGTTCATTAGGGCTTGTCCATAAGACAGACAAGTCAGACGCCACAATGCTTGCTCGTTATGGTCATGACCAACAGCACTCACTTTTAAGTTGGCAGCCTGAGCCTGTTGAAGCGAGAGAGTTAAAAGTAATGACGCGTAGACTTGAAGCACTTGAGCAAGACTTACGTCGCGAAGAAAATCGTTATGAAGCTGTTGGTTTCTCAGGTGCATCTACTCGAGTTACTCAGTCAATTGAAGATATGATAGCTGTACTAAAAACTGAGATAGGCAAGCTAAAAAATGACATTGATGAGCATATTGATAGACACCCGCAATTAAAAAAGAACCGCAAATTGCTTCAAAGTATCAAAGGTGTTGGAGAGGTAATATCACGTATGATGGTGTCCTTGCTGGCATGTAAACAGTTTAAAAATGCCAAGCAATTAGCTTGTTACTTAGGCTTAATACCTAAGCTTAATGAGTCAGGCAAACGGGCTGGAAAAACAACCTTAAGCAAAGAAGGGCCTGGGTATATAAGGGCTAAATTGTATATGGCTGCTGTAGTCGCTGTACAACATAATCCAGATATAAAAGCCCAAAATAAGCGATTAGTGGGGCAAGGTAAAACAAAAATGCAGGCAATTGGTGCTGCAATGAGAAAGCTGACACATATCTGTTTTGGTGTTGTGAAGAATCAAACTGAATACCAGCCTCAAGCTATTTAAAGAAAGCTTGAGGCTGATTAGAAGAGATGGTATCTACGTAGCTATAAACGAGCTGTCACCACTTAATAAATCTCTGTTTATAATTACTTATTTAAAAGCTGCTTTTCTGGGGTGCTTAGGTACTTTAGACCAATGGTCACTATGCGTGTGTGTACCATGGTTATAACGCGTATTTGCACATTACCAATAACAACAATATCGCCTTTACTGACTTCTCCTGAAAGCTTTTGGTTAATCACTTCTTCTAAGCTTATCTCTTCTGGGGCGTCTATTTGCATGTGGTAAGAGTAAAATATATCGCCTACCAACGTTACCCCTTTCACTTTAAGTTCGTTGTGCGCTAAGTGGCTATCTTGATGGTTTGTTTTATCGGTTGCTGTAAAAACTAAATCAACAAAAGGTCGGTTATCTGGTTTTAAAACAACAAATAAATGATCGTTTGCTTTTAACTTAGTTGAGCCTCGTGGCGGAATAATTGACGGACCCCGTGTGATCATAGCAACAACCACACTCTCGGGAAGTGCGGCATGTGACAAACTGCGCCCTGAAACACGCGAAACATCACTTAATGTGTATTCTACAATTTCTATATCAATATCGTTTAGGGCTGTGATTTCGAGTGTTGCAGCGGCTAGGTCGGGCGGCGGCTCCACTAAATTTAGTTTTTTAGCCATCCAAGGCATTGTTGAGCCCTGTAACGTGGCTGAAATTAACACCACGAAAAAAACAACATTAAAAATAAGCTCAGCCCCTGAAAGGCCAAATAGTAATGGGAAAATAGCTAAAATAATGGGTACTGAGCCTCTAAGGCCAACCCAAGATACGAACAAAGTTTCGCGATTATTAAAGCCAAACAGTTTTAAAATAGGCGCTACCGCTAATGGGCGAGCAACAAAAATAAGTGCCAGTGCAATAAGTAATCCTTCTAACCATACGTCAACCAACGACGACGGGTTAATAAGCAGGCCTAATACAACAAACATGGTTATTTGCCCAAGCCATGCTAAGCCGTCATGAAACAGAAAAATACCGCGTTTATATACAAACTTGCTGTTACCTAAAATAACACCCGTTATAAATACAGCTAAAAATCCACTGCCGCCGAGCGTTGCAGAAAGGCCAAATGAAAGCAGTCCAAATGCGGTTACCATCACTAAATACAAACCCGATGCATTTAGTTTAATTCGATTAATAAACCAAACCGATACCTTGCCAATTAAAAGACCACAAATAGCGCCAACACCCATTTGTTGAGCAAATAACTGTAGTAAACCAAGGCCTACTGGCATATCGTTAACGAGCATTTCGAGCAAACCAACCGTTAGAAAAATAGCCATTGGATCGTTCGAGGCACTTTCTATTTCAAGCGTAGATTTAAGCTTTTTATTTAAGTGAATACCCGCACTTCGTAAAAGTGCAAACACTGCGGCGGCATCTGTAGAGCCAACAATGGCACCCAGTAAAACACCTTGTAATATGGGCAGGTCTAAAATATAAGTGGCCACAAGGCCTGTAATTATAGCGGTAAATAACACCCCGACAGTTGCTAAAGCAGACGCGGGTTTCCACACTTGTTTAATTGAACTAGTAGGCGTTTGTAAACCACCATCAAATAGAATAATGGCAAGCGCAAGAGTACCCAGAGCATGTGCGGCCTCTGCGTTGTCGAATGAAATACCTGCAATACCGTCTTCACCTGCGAGCATGCCTACAAGTAAAAATAGCACCAGCACAGGTAAGCCAACGCGTGCAGATAACTTGCTCGAGATCACTCCTAGTAAAATTAATATGGCACTAACGAGAATGATATTATCAATTGCAAACATAGTGTGGATTTACAGCCTTATATGAATTATACCAATCCGCAATAATACTTAGTCATTTTGCGGGGCTAAACGTGTCGCTACCTGCGTTAAAAAACTCTCATTTACGACTGCATGGATGCAGAAGGTAGAGCAATGCAGGAGCAATTGCCGAGAACAACTAAATAGCGAATTTTTTGCCTAGCTATCAACACGTTTTTCCAGCCTCAAAATAGATTACTTAATTAAGCGAATTGGTATTAAAAAGTAAGAATTTATAGCTAACAAAAAGCTTAAAGCTCATGCTATACAATAACCTAAAAAATATAAATACGGGTACTTAAGTCTATATTTAAATAATTTAGATAAAAAAGAGAGTGTTGCTGGACTTAATATTACTTAGCTCGATTCAACTTAGCTTTATTTATTTTTAAAAACAAAAAAGCCTGCGATTAAGCAGGCTTTTGAGTATTTAAATAATCAAATTTTATAAAACAATAATGCTTGTTACTAAGTACGCTAAAAACGTAAGGCCGCCACCAAATAAGGCATACGGTAGCTGCGTTTTAACATGGGTGAGTAAATCACACCCCGATGCAATAGCCGATACAGCGCTGGTGTCGGATATAGGCGAGCAATGATCGCCAAATATACCACCACCCAAAATAGCACCAACAACAAGCGATGGCGGTAAACCTAGCGCTTGAATAAGTGGCACACCAATTGGGATTAATATAGCAAACGTGCCCCACGATGTACCTGTAGTAAACGACATTACCGCACCGGTTAAAAACAGCACAGGTACTATTAAGTAAATAGGTAGGTAGTCGCCAACAAGTGACGCTACAAATACGCCAGTACCCAACTCTTTTAAGCTTGCGCCAAGTGTAAGCGAAAGCAGTACAATGGCGACCAATGGCATTAATTCGCCCATACCTTTAAAACCGGTATCAACTAATTGATGGTGCGTAAATTTACGAGAACCAATCATTAAAAAGTAAGCGACAACAATGGCTAAAACCGTTGCGTACAATACTGACTTAGAGCCACTACCCTCTGCCAACACACCATTACCGGTGTAATACATAAAGCCAACCATGCTGGTAATGAGCGTAATAAGCGGGATTAACATGTAACGCGCTTTAGAGGCTTTTATTTCATCTTTTAAGTCGGTTGTTTGAAGCTCTAGTTTTTCTTCGGCTTCTTTCATTGGGCCATGCACTTTATCAAACGCGATGGTGTAAAAAACAATAACAAGAGTGATTATGGCGTAAAAGTTATACCCTACGCTGCCCCACAAAACCGATACAGCCGACTCACCTAGCTCGTAGTTACCTAGCAAACCAAGTACAAATGCGCCCCAGCCGTTAAGCAGTATTAAAATACACACTGGCGCGCTGGTGCTATCAATAATATACGCTAAACGCGCTCGGCTCATTTTAAATTTATCGAACAAGCCACGCGATAAAATACCCGAGGTAAGTACGCTCAGGTTAGATTCTATAAACACCGCAATGCCGGTAAACATGGTTAAAAAGCCCACTTGGCGCTTACTTTTTGCAACACCTTTATTCATTAGCATATTAACAGTTGCTGCAACGCCGCCAGATTCGCGAATGTAGGCAAGCAATGCACCAATTAAAATACTAAATATTAATATGCGTGTATTACCTGGCGAGCTGGCAACCGAAATAATACGTTCAATGGTATTTAAAAAAGTATCAAACAAGCTATTACCTTCGCCCTGCAAGGCGAGTAAAAACTCAGAAGAAGCAACGGCAACAAGTAGCGCCATAATCACTTCTTTTCGCCAAAACACGATAGCAATCGCAATTAGCGGCGGTAAAATAGAATACCAATGCATAAAAAGTTAACCTTAATTATTAGCGAGTAGCCTCGCTTTGTACGCGTTTTAACGCTTATTTGTTAAGCCTAACAACATAAACCGGCTTAGTTTTATAGACCGCTTAGCTTAATGGATTGGCTTACTCAAGTCACCTGTAAATAAATCACTTGGAGTGGCTCAGTTAGTACGTTTTAACCTATACGATAGCTTATTGATTTAGTAGTGCTTCATAAATAAGCGACACTACCGAACCGTACTGTGCGGTTTCAAATTGTTTACCCGTAAATTCGTAACGTTTTTGCGAGCCTTTAATGGCACTATGGCGAGCATTAGTAAGTAAAACAATAGCTAAGTCGTAAGCGGGGTCAATTACGGTCACTGTACCCGTCCAACCTGTGTGGCCATAAGCCTGTGCGCTTGCATAAGGGCCAAAGTGCCAGCGCCTTGCTTGGTTATTACCGGCAAGCCTAAAGCCCAGCCCGTAGGTTTCATCGCTGCTTTGCGGCGTTAAAAATTGTGCTAAGGCGCTTGCACTAAATAATTGTTGGTCGCCGTAGCCACCGCTATTTAGTAATAACTGGCAAAGCACGGCTAAGTCGTGAGCGTTACTAAATAATCCTGCATGCCCTGCTACACCATCAAGCGAATAATAAGCGCGCTCGTCATGCACTTGGCCTTGTAAAACCCCAGTGCGAATATTATCAAACTTAATACGCCCGTCTCGCGTATTACCGCTAAGCTCGGTGGCTGCAAATTGCTGCGGCTTAAAGCCTTTTTTAAGTGGATTAAATAACGTGTTAGTTAATTTTAGTGGCGCATACACGTGCTGCTCTAAGTATTCATCCAAAGGTTGCCCAGTGATACGCTCAATTAGTACGCCTAAAATCATGTAATCAATATCTGAATAAATAGGCTGCCCAGATGATTCACTGCTAAAAGGCACGCTGGTAAGTAATAGCTGTTTGGTAGTTTTACTGTTTTGCGAATAAAACGCGTCGCCATTGCTGCCATCTTTACGATGAAAGTCAAATACTGGCGGATATCCGGCGCTGTGTGTAAGTAAATCTTTTACTGTGCGTTGTGAGCGCCCTTCGCCTTTATATTCGCTTAGGTAGCTTTGTACGGGTTTATTAATATTTAATAGCCCTTCGCTTACTAATTTCATAAGGGCAAAGTTGGTGGCAAATATTTTGGTGTTTGAGGCTAAATCAAACAAGGTATTAGTTTGCATTGGCTCCGGGCGTAACAGCATTAAGTCACTTTGCTGATATTGCTTTGCATCGCCATAAGCAGTTAACTTTATTAGCTCGCCATTTTTAACAACAGCCAACACAGCCCCAGGAAAACCCGCTTTTACATCGCGATTTATTAACGCATCCACTTCGCTAAAATCTACGTTTTTTACTGGTTCGTCGCTTAAAGTAGGAAATGCAAAACGCAGCGTTAAACTTGCGCCATTAGGGAGAATATTTTCAACTTTAAAGGTATTAACACCGTTGTGAGTATTTTTTGCCAAGCTGTAATTGTACAAGGTGTTGGCGCTTAGTTGGTTAACGTCGAGCTTTTGATTATTAATGTAAATATCGGCGCTTTGTGCGTTGTGGTTTTGTATTAATAATTCCCCACGCCCTTTGTAAGCTTTAAACGTTCCTCGGTTATTAACATAAAACCGGCTACTTGGATTTACCTCAGGAAACGTAACAACCACTTGTCCGTTAGGCAGTTCTACAAGTTGGCTTTTTGTAAGTGTTGGCAGCGAGCTAATTGGTTCAAGTGGTGTAGTGCAACCCACAATAATAAAGCTTAGCGCCACTATAAATGCTGTTTTTGTATAACCACACCTTTGATTTTTTAAAGCAATAAACATGGGCAGCCCTTATTTATATAACAAGTAAGGCGCTCTTTGCGCTTTAAATTGCACAAGCCCCGCCTGCCAACTTTGCTTTATTTGCGCCTCTGATTGCCCTGCTTCAATAGCTAAACGTAGTTTATTAGTACCCGCTAGTTTATCCATAAAGTCAGCGCGTTCAAAAAACGAGATGTTATTTTTACTAAGCTCCGTGTACGCATTTATTAAGTAAGTTAAATTTAAACCTGTAATATTTGCTTGTCTTAAATCGAGCCCTTGTACGGTTTGGTTTTTAAATTTAGGGTTTAAAGCAGCGCCTTTAATTGCGCGCGGTGTAAAATTAAAATCACCTAATGCAACTGGCGAATAGCCAATTACCTGAAATGCAAAGTCGGTACCTCTACCAATGCTAATAGGCGTTGCTTCAAAAAAGCAAAGTGATGGGTAAAGTGCAATGGCTTGATCGTTAGGTAAATTAGGGCTGGGTTTTACAGGTAAGCTATACGTACTTTTGCGAGTGTAATGATCAACAGGGATCACAGTTAATTTTAAATCGGCCGCTTTATTGATCCAGCCTTCGCCTTTGATCATTTTAGCCAGCTCGCCAACGGTCATACCATGCAATACAGGAATGGGGTGCATGCCTACAAACGATTTAAATTCTGGCTCTAATATTGGCCCATCAACGTAAGCAATATTTGGGTTGGGTCTGTCGAGTACTAAAAATTTTATCCCCTGCTCTGCAGCGGCTTCCATCATGTAGTGCATAGAGCTTATGTAGGTATAAAAACGTACGCCTACATCTTGAATATCAAAAATAATGATATCAACATCAGCTAAAGCAGCTTGGCTTGGTTTTTTATTTTTACCATAAATAGAAATAAGCGGAATACCGGTTTTGCTATCAACGGCATTTTTTACATGCGCGCCCGCATCGTGATCGCCCCTAAAGCCATGCTCAGGTGCAAAAATTTTAATTATATTAATATTTTTAGTCAGCAGAGCATCTACTAAGTGAGTTTGCCCTACCGCTGATGTTTGATTGACCACAAGCCCTATACGTTTATTTTTTAACTGCGGTAAATATTTAGCATATTGATGCGCACCAACAACAAGTGAGTTATTAGCTTCGTTGGCCTGTGCGCTGGAAATAAGAGTAGCGTTGAGAAATAAAAATAGCGTAATAAATGCGGTTTTAAACATGCAGTCAGATCCTTTTAAACAAGGTGTTTAAAATAACATAGGTAATAATAAAGAGCAGCTTTAGAAAGGGGTCGAGTGGGCTTGATTAGGCTTTAAATGGATATAGTAATTAGAAGCTACGCTTCTCACGCGAGCAAGCTCAGCGGCTACAACGGGTTATTAAACTCGGTGTCTTCAGAGGGCCATCTGCCAGTTTCACTTTATTTCAGGCACAAAAAAACCGACTTATTGTCAGTTTAGTATGAAAGTGGTGGGCGCAGGACGTATCTTGTAAGAGTGAACCTCCGACTTCTTGGTCGGAGTTTTTCAATTTAGTTGTCGCATCAAATTAAATTTTATGCCGCCCGCATTGCTTCTTTTTTCTCTGGATTTAAATTTACTTCATTGATCATCGTCCAATCTCGAGACTTTCCTGACCAACGACTTGGATTC